>JAKQWO010000053.1 GCA_029561955.1 Candidatus Cloacimonadota bacterium | reverse complement strand
ACTCAAACATGGTGATGGTGTTTAGTGTAGCCGTCCGCATGTGGACAGGGCCATGATCGTTGAAGCCTAAACGCTTGATAGATACCACGTTTGCATATTCCTGGATCGCCTGCAAACTGGGGTCGGCAAAGAGTAATTTGGCAGCCTCCAAAGGCACGCCTTTGAGACGCTTTATGATCCTTGTTTCCAAGGACTTTTGTTTAACTGATTTATTCATTATCTATCCTTGTTGTTATGTAGCCGATGCTTTCCCTATGTCCCAATCGCACTTTTGGCAATCCGTTTACCCAAAAGTGTGACGGAAGACACCACCGCAATAGCCATGGCAATGGTGCCACCTATCAAAAACACATAGCCGATATGATGGGAAGCCAAAGCCCGATCTCCCTCAAGATACGCTCTCATCGAGTAAAAGAGGCTGCTGCCCGGCACCAACGGGATGATCACACAGGTCACAAACACAGAAACCGGAGTATGAACCAAGCGAGCCACGATCTCGCAGTAAATACATACCAGAATGGTAGATAGAAATACGGAGAGCAGTAGGGATTTGCTGTAGTGCAAGATCACTAAATAGGTGCCCCAATTGATTCCTGCACCGAGCGCAATGAAGAGGACTTTGATGCCTTTAAGGTTCATTCTGATGCTGAAGCCGATGATGGAGCAGCAAGACCAGCAAAACTGCATCAGAGTGAGATAGTTGAAAGGATGATCCATCTGTTATCCTCCCAAAAGTGTCCAGATCTTGAACATCACACCGGTGCCGGTTGCGATGGCAACAGCGATGAATATAGCTTCCACAGCTCTCGCCATGCCGCTTACCAAGTCTCCACTCATGGTGTCTCTAATGGCGTTCACCATCGCCAGACCGGGCACCAAGAGCATGATACCGCCGATGATGATGTTGTCGGTCTTGAAATAGTAAGGAACCCAGACGCCGAACAGTTTGGTAAATAAGACGATAAGCATAGCTCCGACCGTGGTGGCAAGATACAAGGTTAGCCTGAGTTTACCCAATAGATAGACCGAAAGGCTCACCAATACACCCACCGCATAGGCGATCGCAAATTCCAGCCAGGAGCCTCCATAAAGCAGGCAGAAGAAGCCGGAAGTGGCACCGCCAGAAAAGATTTGCAGCCAGGTAGGCCAGTTTTTGGTGTGATCAGCGCGGTATAGCTCGGCCTTCAGCTTGCTGATGCTCATCTTGCTCAGGGATGTGTCGCAATGCGCCTTTTCCATCTCATTGACCAAGCTGCTGACGGCGGTGATTTTGCCCAGGTTCATCTGTCTGGATTCCACCCTGTGAACGTTGGTACGATGCTCGATTTTGCCATCCGAAACGGTGAGAAAGATGCCTGTGGGCGTCACGAAAGCATGGGTTTTGGGATAGCCAAAGCAATTTGCCACCTTGATCATCATGGTTTCCACACGGTTGGTGGTGGAACCGCTGGTAAGCAGGATGCGCCCCACTTCCAAAATCACATCGGAGGCTTCCTTGATCTCGAGTTTATTCAACCTTGTCTCCCATATCTATGAGCTTGAGTATTTCCTGTTTCAGCCCCAAAAGCTTGGCGATAGCAATGGCACTTTGAGGCGGTAATTGACCCTTATCCAATCTCTTAAGACGATAATCCATCTTTTGAGCAAGCAGTTTCAGACGCTGCTTTGCATCTCTGGGGATGCCGATGGAATCGAGCTGCGGCCCCAGGATGGTAAACTGCGCCAAATGATCCATGAGCGCCGGTTTTGTGTAGTGAGTGGCAGCCACCACAAAGTGAGGGCTTTGGCTCAGGTATTCCAAGACCGCACAGAGGAGCTTTTCTCCCTCTGCGGGATTGGTGCCTCGGGCAAATTCATCCAAAAGAATGAGGCTAAGACCCTCTTGCTCAAGAGCTTCGTTGAATGCTACCACTTCGGCTCCAAAGGAGGAAAGATCAGAGCTGCGGGAGCTATCAACATGATTGAGCCAGATGTTTTGGATTTTGGTAATCTGTGCACTTTCGCAAGGGAGCGGAATGTGGTAGTGTGTCATCGCCACAAGCTGCCCAAGTGTCTGCAAAGCACAGCTTTTACCTCCCATGTTCGGCCCGGTAATTACGTTGCCTTGCGGCTCAAAAAAGAGATCTATGGACTGATATTCCCGCCGTTGAGCCTGCAGATGCAGCTTGAGGGGCAGGTTTACCGCCGCTTTGATCCTGATCTCCTTGCCACTTAAATCAGGAATGACACAATCGTACTTTACGCCAAATTCTGCCAGGATAAAGCTCAAAGCCTTCAAGCTGAGCAGGGCTACTGCTTCTTGGATTCTGGGCACCTGCTGATGGATGTAACTGCTGATGGCCTTTAGGATTAGCTCTTCTTCCTCAGTGCGCTGTTGCTGTAAGTCTTGCAACTGAGTCTTGATCCTGAGGCTTTCCTCATCATCGGCCAAGCTAAAGCGCAGATTTGCAACGCTTTCACTCACCAACACCCAATGCGAGCTCTGCATGATGCGTTCGCATAAAGCCTTATCCGAGCGAGGAATCACAATCTGATAGCCTGTGGCTTGAATGTTCAACTGCTTCAGGGCGGTTTCAAAGTGTGACTGCACACTCTTTTGCAAGAGTTTTTCCAGTTGCCTTTCAGATGTAAAAATCTCGCCCAGACGGTCACTAAAAGCTGGATTGAGGTGAAAAGCAGGCGAGCCGCTTCCCTGAGGATCAAGGTATTTGAATATCTCATCCAAGTCCAAAAGCTCCCCATAAAAGAGACCTTCACGCTTGTCCAGAAGCTGCAACCGGCCGTAGTGGTAGAGAAACTCCTTGATGTGGAAGAGTTCGGTGATGTTGTAGATATGCTCAGCATCAGTCTGTAGATTGGGCACGCGTGGCAGGTGCGCCAGCAGGGTCGTGCCCTTTTCTTTGAGGGCAGGCTGCTGCTGCAAAACCTGCATCAAATTACCCACTGCGGCATAGGAAGGCAGCGGGAGTTCCCCTTTTAGCCACAGCCTTTTCTGCTCTGTCATAAAAGCACCAGCGATGCCGATCAGATCAAAGATAGCAGGCATCCCCAAAGCTTCTTTTACCAGCTCATTAATCACATTCGATCCTTAATCTTTATTTAGAGTCACGCTCGTGACTGCGGTCAGTTTTGTCAAGTTCATAATTGCTAACTCATTTATGGCTGAAGCTTAAGAGTAATCTAAATGTTGCCACTCATGTCCGCCGCTTCTACAATCTGGGAGCTATAGGTACAGCCAAACAGGTTCAGCGATGCACACATGCTTAGGTGTCTGTTCACGAATATCCTTTACCAGTCTTCAGAACCTCAACCTTAGCCCCAAGCCAAGATCCAGCATCGAGTTATCAAAAGCAAAGTTGTTCCTGGGCAATCTGGGATCCAGCACTTTGGTTGGTTTGCTTTGGGTAGAATCCGAAGTCCAGGTTCTTACGGCGTTATCATCATACCAAGCGCCGTCCATTAGGTTACTCGCTTTCACGCCCATAAAGGCATAGAACGCAGTGTTTTCCCAAGGCTTCACTTCCAGGTTTGCCGTTGCGCTCGCTCCCAAGGAATATGCCAGATTACTGGTTTCCCTTTTGGAACCGCTATCCGAAAACTTGGTAACAAAGCGATATTTGACTCCGTCCAGGCTTTTGGTACTGAGCACAGGACTTGCCAGTAAATAGTGTCCACTGACATCGGTGAAGAGCTTGATCTTTCCAGCAAGGGGAGCGATGCCAGCCGTACCGCCCAGAGAGAAGAGGTCTGCGCTAAATGACAGCTTCGATTCCTTGGTGTCCAAGATACCATAGAGCTTGTTTCCCACGCCAAGATAATACCTTAGGAACAAATTGCCTCTGGTGTGCATGTAGCCTGCATTAAATCCGCTGAGCGACAAGGCAAGGCTGTTATTGGTCTTGGATTTTGAACTCGTGGGTGTAAAGTAGTGCAGGTCAACCCGTTCACCGATTGATATATCCATGCCCTCTATCACACCAATCTTGGCAGCTTCTTTGTCCAGATCAAAGACGGTTGTTTCCTTGGCTCTCACCTCCAGAGGGCCAGAATCCACCTTCTTGCCGCCGGGCAGGGTAATCAGCAGCCTGTAAGTCCCTCCCGGCAAGCCATATTCGGTCTTGGGGGTTGTCTGAACCTCATTGATCAGAATTGAGGACATTTCCCGCTTGGTGAGGATCTTCAAAGCGCCCCATTTGTGGAGGAAGTTGAACTTGTGATTGGTGTTCAAGCCTTGACGGATTTCGAGGCGCAAGCCCAGGTTTTGAGGCGTGAAAGCGGCGTTTTTCCGATTCACTGCCAACACTTCCACAAAGCCCGGTTTGAGCATCATGCCCCTGATCTCGGAATAGCTCCTACCCTGAACCACATAGTTGGTCTGGTCAAGGTCTGCTTCCAGGTTCAAGACACCGTAGGGAAACTCAAAAAAGTATTGGCTTTGCTGATCGTGTTTGATCTCCACTCTTACTTGGGCTGTGAGCGCTGGATAAGCTGGATTTGTTTGCATGGCCTTGGCATGGACGATGTAGCTGCCCTGAGTGAGCTGATACTCGCTTTGGGGGCTGAAGTTTCCATCGTCGATGGCGTAAAGTGTTCCTGAGATGGCAGATGTAAGCTTGAGGTTTCCATAAAGAGGGCTGAGATCGGCATTTAAGATACCAAAAGCAGGAACGCTGACGATATTCTTGCTGATCAGACGGCTGTCTTGAAATACATGGATCTCGTAATCTCCGGAAGGAAGCGCCAATATATCGCCATCCTGCAAGCGTTTACCTGCCAATTCATAGTAGGCATTCTTTAGATTGCTAAAGAGCTTAATCTCCCCCACTTGCCCCACACCCATGTAGTAGTAATCAGCGGTGGTAAACTTGAGAGGCACAGCATAGACGCGGAATTCATAATTTGCTGGCTTGCGAGAATCGAAAAAGGGATCCCAAAACACGGTTAGCTTGCCCCAACCCGTGGTCAGGTTGCGATGTTCACCCATGATGGTATTGGCCTTAAAGTAGCTCTGTGCGCCCTTTTCTCTGGCAAAGATGAATAGATCGTAATTGCTGTTCCAGTTGTCTGTAGGCAGGGACACTTTAAATTCATAGCGCTTTTCAAAGTAACGAAGCTCAAAATCCTTGATCTCTTGGGCGAAGACACCACCAAAGAGCACCAAGAAGATGGCTAAAATGACTATCTTTCTCATATTTCTTTACCTCTCATTTGCTTTACTTGTAAAGCCATGAATCCCTGCAAGAAATTGATCCAAGCCTTGGCGTGGTCTATTCTTCCTCTCCACAGGTACAATCCGGGCCACATCCTCCATCTTCATCAGAGTGCTCGTGGTCTTCGTGATGTCCACATCCGCCGGGTTCCTTGGCTGCTTCGGGCAGCATGATCAGTTTCAGCATGTTGTTATCATAGTTCAGCCACTGCCTTGCAGCTTTGGAAATGGTGCCAGCATTGATCTTTTCATACATCTCGGGAAAGGCCAGGAAGGTATCCAGAGCTCTATCTTCCATAATACCAAAGAGTATGCCATCCACCCAGTAGCTGTTGGTCTTGATCCTGTCTGCGTAGATATTCTGCAGAGTGGCGCGGGCAGAATTAACGTGGTGGTCTGTAAAGTCGCCATTTTTAAGCTCATCAGCGGTTTCCAGAACAGCGCCCAAGAGCTCATCTACACGGTTGGGATCGCAGGCGAGGAAGACGTTGGTCACCATGTGCGGGCTGGGATAGCGCTCTATTTCTGGCCAAGCCTGAACTATATACACGCCGCTCAGCTCCTCGCGCACGTTCTCACGTAACCTCTCATTGTAAACCTGGAAGAGTGCCTGCTGGGCGATGCGGTTTTCCAAAGAAGCTTGATAGGGAGCGGTGGTCACGATTCCTGCAAAGCAGCGATCACTGATTCCACGCTCAAAACGCACTTCTGAGATGCCGTCGAAGGGACGGATATTGTGATCCTGAAACTTTTCCTTTCTATTTGTGCTGGGCAAGCTACCTAAGTATGTGCGAACATAGCGCATTAGCTCTTCTTCATCATAGTTTCCCACGATGATAAACTGGAAGTCTGAAAAGTCGGCAAAGCGATCGGCAAAAATGCTCTCCAGCCTCTGCAAGTCCACATCCTTAAGTTGTTCTGGCTGCAAGCTTTGCTGGTAGGGATTGTTTTCGTAAATCGCTGCAGAGAGCTGCTCAAAAAAGTATCTTTGCGGGTCTTTGAGCGAGTTTTCCAGGATGCTACCCGCCCTATCTTTAAAGGAATCAAAGTCTTCTGCGTCAAATCGAGGATTAACGGCATATTGATGGATCAGTTGGAACATCAGCTCCAGATCGGTGGGCGAACATGAAGCTCTAAAGCCCTCAAATTCCAAGCCCATAGTCACGTTTGCACGTGCCACCTTGCCCACGGTGGCTTTCTGCAATTCCGTGGCATCCATCTCGCCCACACCGCTTTCGCCGATATACCAAGTCAACACGTTGGCAGAAGGCAAATCCGCCTCTTCAAGCTGGCTTGATCCACCAGGACTCCAAGCCAACAGCATCACCTCATCTTTTCTAAAATCAGTCTTCTTGGAGTGCACCTTGATGCCATTGGAGAGCACCCAAGTGTTGATGCCTGCGTTGCGGTTTACAAATCTCTTTTTGATCGTGCCCGCTTTTGGGACTTTGGCGATCAGGGGCTTGTCCAAAGCCTTGTCCTGATAGGCTTCCGGAGTTGAATCCTTAGCCTCGTTGATCAGAGCCAACAGTTCAGTTTCAGAGGGCAAAGAAGCGGCGTCTGATTCCGGAGCAGTCAGGGACACAAAGAGGTTTGTATCCGGAAATAGCCTGCTACCCAAGCGGTTAAGCTCGTCCAGATTCAGCTCACCTAGGAGGTTGGTCACCAGGTCTCGCTCCTGTTCCGGACTCAGGTAGGCATCGCCGTAGTTGAGCAGATTGATGAAAGGCCAGGTGAGATTCTCTGACATGCGCGTGGATTTCTGATCCACTTCCTGTTGCATCTTACGAGTCAGCTTGATCTTAGCTCGCTCAAACTCTCCTTCTGAAAAGCCGTGCAGCTCCACTCTTCTCGCCTCGGTGAGGATGGTCTGCACCGCGCCAACCGTCTTCCAGCCGGAAGTGACGGCAATCCCCATCGTTCCACCCAGAGATTTGAGCACATTGCCATTCATCAAACCCGCAACGGAAAAGGGAGGGTTGGGCTTTTTGCTAAGCTCTTCCAGCCTCGTATTCAGCATATCCAAATAGAGGTCTTCTTTGAGACTTTCAAAATAATCACCCACCGTGAGAGTAGGTTGCGCCTCACGTTTCCAGGTGATCTGCGCCATGTTGTAAGGGTATTCCGGATCGGTTACTAATACTACCTGCGGCTCGATATTCTCCGGAACCCTGATTTCGGGCATGATGCGAGGATTTTCTTTGGCGGGAATGGAGCCAAAAAACTCTTCCACCAGAGCCTGCAACTGCTGTGGATCATGATCCCCGATCAGGATAACACTTTGATTTGCCGGATGATACCAGTCCGAATAAAAGCGTTTTATCGTGGCTTGATCAAAGTTGCGCAACACCGATTCTATGCCGATAGGGCTGCGCTGGGCATATTTTGAGCCGCCAAAGAGCACCTTCATGGTGGCATCGCTCACACGCTGCTGCGGGCCCTGACCCATGCGCCACTCTTCCAAGATGATACCTCTTTCCCGCTCCAACTCATCCTCCTCAAATGCCACCGCATGTGCCATCTCGCTCAGGATCTTGAAGCCGGTGCGCATTTTCTCATTATCATCTGTGGGAACTTTGAGCATGTAGTAGGTAAATTCATAGCTGGTAGCGGCATTGAGCCCATTCATAAAGCCCATGCCGATGGAGCTGAGATAATCCACAACTTCACTCTTGGCAAAGCTTTTAGTGCCATTGAATGCCATGTGTTCGGTAAAGTGTGCCAAACCGCGCTGATCATCATCTTCATTGACTGAGCCAGCTCTGACGTAAAGCCTCATCTCCAAACGGTTTTCCGGTTTCGGATTTTGGAGGATGTAGTAGGTCAAGCCGTTTGCCAGCTTGCCAGTGATGAGATCGGGGTCTTGAGGTAGTCTTTGAGATGCTTGTTCCGGTGCTAACGCCAAGAGGGCAAAAGCCATCAAGAACAAGAAGATAGACCCAATTATTCTTTTGCCTGTCATTAAGGAACTCCTTGTTTTCAAATTTCGTTATATGTTATTTGTTGTTGGTATCATAAAGGCGGTTGCGGATCGGACAAGATGACCAGAAACTGCTCGTCCACTCTCAGGATGTTGTTTTGATCCCCGTAAGTGTATTCTGTGCCGTCCTCCATCTCGATTACGGCGAGATAATAAAATGAATTGCTGGGTGTGGCAGGAGGAAGCGTGGAAAAGGTGCTTTCACCCGGCTCCAGATCTTCAAAAGAGACGACGTGAGTCGCTACCAAACCATCATGACGGAAGATTTTGGCAGACGTCATGATCTGGTTACTCTGGTTTTGAATCTCGACTCCAGCCCGGTTTGGCCAAATGAAGGCATTGCGCTTCTCGCCTGCTTTCAGATAGACGTAAGTGGTGTCCACATAGCTCTCCAAAGCCTCGTCAAACATCAGATACGTCTCTCCCTTCATGCGTACTTTCACCTTTTTCTTGACCTCACCACCGAAAAAGTATTGGGTGTCAGTATCAACATCCCAAGTGTAAGTGCTTTGGCCCGGGATAGTTACCTCAGCCTGTTTGCCAATGGATGCATAAAGCGGATAATTGCTCTTGTTGACCACAGTAAAACTGGCTCCAGATTCACATCCAACCAAGAGCAGCGCGACTATGGCAAGCAAAAAGTAGATGTAGTTTTTCATTTCTTACCTCCATATGTGCTTAGTACGCTCAGTTTACAGGATGGGCATATATGTCAAGAGCTTTCTCGGATTGTTCTGGAACTTGCTAAAGTGAAGTGAGTTAGCGTTATCATCCCGCCTTGGTCGCATTTTTGAAATTTGAGCGTTTTTTGCCCCTCTCTTTCCGAGATATTCGCTGGATTTTCAGAATTAATCCCAGATAATGCTGCAGCCAGTAGTTGCTATCCCGCTGCTTGTTACGGTCCTCAGCCGTAGCGACCATCCAAGCGAAGTTATCAGTTGACAACCGAATGGTCGCTTTGACAAGCAACTATACTTAGGTGCTTTGGCTACCGCTCTTCACTTAGACCGGCACAGGGACCTCTGTGGCGGTTCGGGATGAGCTGGCTGCTTCTTCCTTGCTTACCCGCCCGGTGATTACTCGGAGATACTCGGGTTTTTCCCGAGTATCTGCACGGCATCTCCCTGCGGGTAAGCAAGGGCGGGGCAGGGAAAGCTCATAAACAGCAGCTCCGAGGAGGGTCAAAAATGGAGTTCCCCAGAATAGAATTTACTATCGCCGGGTTTATATTGGATCAGCGTTGTGGGTGGTTTGGATTGTGTGTTTTTGGGAAGTTCCATCCTCTTACCCATGCTTTTACCTCAGAGAGCCCAAAAAGTTGAGTCTCGTATAAGCTTATTTTATAGGCAGATAGGAAATGGGAATAATTTAAGTCTTGACAAAATAAGCCACCTGCAAAGTAATGGCCAAACATACTCCATAAGAGGTCCAGTAACTCAGCGGTAGAGTATCTGCCTTTTAAGCAGAGAGTCGTTGGTTCGATTCCAACCTGGATCACCATTAGCGACCCCTTCGTCTATCGGTCAGGACTCAAGATTTTCATTCTTGCAAGAGGGGTTCGATTCCCCTAGGGGTCGCCATATTCTTTTGGGGAAGTTACTGTTAGACTATCGTGCGTCCCGTTCGTCTAGTGGCCTAGGACTCGTGATTCTCAGTCACGCAACAGGGGTTCGATTCCCCTACGGGATGCCACAATTTCTGTTCTATGCTTTGGGGGTCTTAGGCTTTTTTTTGGCAACACTAAGCTTAGGCTCCACATGAGCTTATGATAAGACAACATGGGATTTGATGAATGACAGACAAAAAACCACAAGACGGCAACCTTGAAAATGAGCTGCCTGACGAGACAATTCAGGTAGACGACAACTGGGCGGACATACCCCAGCCTTTGATGTTTCCAGAACGTAGCTGGAAGCTGACGCTTTGCCGTGGTTATGGTCAGCAGAGCATCCGGATCAGCTTAGCGTTGATCGTATTTGTAGTGGTTTTCTTGTTGTTATGGCTGGGGCTTACCCTCTTTTTACTTTTTGGTCGCAATGGCGCCGACCAAGCTCAGGAAATCAACCGGCTTAAGAAAGAGAATCTGTTGCTGCATCAAAGACTTAACCGTTATGAAGCAGTCGTGGATAGCATTTATAAAAGAATAGACGTTTTATCGGAGGAATCAAGCACACCTTTGGGCAAAGGTGGCGGTGAATATCCATATGTGCCGGCGCATGCACACGCAAAGAAAGCTAAAGGCCAATCTCTGGAGAGTAGATTCAGGGCTCTGGATGGCAAGCTGAGCAGGATTCTTATCGCTATTCCTGGCGAAGAATCTCCTCCTAGCGTTGCTTTGGATACTCCTATGCCCGCACCTCAAAGCGGTGACGGTATCCCCAGCATCTACCCCACTTTTGGCGTCATCAGCAGCGGTTTTGGCCTGCGCGTCCATCCCATCCTCAATGAGCTTTTGTTTCATCATGGTATTGATATTGCCAACGAGGTTGGAACGCCCATCTATGCCACAGCGGATGGTGTGGTGCGGCATATCGGCTATGAACCCAACTATGGAAAGCGGATGTATATCACCCACAGCGATGGCTATGAAACGCAATACGCCCACCTTTACAGCTACAAGGTTCAGGAGGGAGATGTGGTGCGCAAAGGCCAGATCATCGCTTTGATGGGGGATTCCGGAATGTCCACCGGGCCGCATCTGCACTATGAAGTGATCGTAAACGGCTATAAGACAAATCCTGAAGCATATCTCAACCGCATCGACACCACTCGCTTTGCCGGTAGATGAACAAAACTGCTTGGATCATCACCCCCTGCGCACCTGACACACTCTTCGATTCATATCAGGCTATCTCCCCTTCAGACATCATCATAGCCGTTGATGGAGGCTTGGAGCGTTGCCTTGCTTTGGGCATTGAAGCGGATTATCTGTGTGGAGACCTGGATTCGCTGGAACACGCTCTGCTGCAAGCTTTCCCTCGGGAAAAGACATTGCGTTTTCCCCAAGATAAAGATGAAACTGACACCGAGCTGGCTTTGATGAAGGTATCTGAACTGGGTTTCCGTAATGCGGTGATCTGTAACGATATGCAGGGCAGGGTGGATCACGTTTTGGGTCTGATTCAAAATCTGCAATGGGCTCAGCTTCACGGCGTAAAAGCATGCGTGCAAAGCAAATCTCAAAAGCTGTTTATCGTAGACAACTCCTTTCACGCCAAAGGTTATCAAGGCTGCCTCCTTTCCTTGGTGGCTCTCAATCAACCTGCTCATTTCCAGCGCTCCTCAGGACTGAAATGGAATCTGAAAAACCTCGTCCTAGAGCCTCATCTCAGCCGTGGAATCAGCAATCAAATCACTGGTGAAAATCTGGAAATAGAGCTCGCTGAGGGCACTGTTTTGGCCACAATCACAAAAATAGGTTGACAAAATATACAGCTACAATAACGTAAGCATTACATCAAGATTTATCTATTGCGAGGAGCCATGAACCCACAAGATACAAACACAGAGTTCAGCTTTGAGGAAGCTATCCAAAAGCTGGAATCCGTCATCGACAGACTCAGCAATCCAGCGGAACCGCTGCAGAAGCTGATTGACCTCTATGAAGAAGGTGTGAGCTATCTAAATATATGCAAGCAACGCCTGAGCGAAGCTGAAGCGAAGGTGGTTATTCTCGACCAAAAGCTTCAAGAACAAAACCAAACGGAGCCTTAAGTTATGGATTTAAAAGTAATGCTAAAGAAAGACATGAAAGAGAAGCAGGAGCTGGTAAACATTATCTTGGATCGCTACCTTCCTCGCAAGGATGAATATCCAAAAAACCTCCATAAGGCGATGCGATACAGCCTCTTTGCCGGCGGGAAGCGGCTCAGACCATATCTGACCATGCTCACCTATCAGATGTATAAAAAAGACCCACAGGATATCACTCCCGTGGCCGCTGCCATCGAAATGCAGCATACCTATACCTTGATTCATGATGACCTGCCAGATATCGATGACGATGACTACCGCAGAGGCAAGAAAAGCTGCCATGTGCTGTTTGGCGAAGGTGAGGCGCTGCTGGCAGGTGATGCGCTGCTGGTAAATGCCTTTGAACTGATCACTTATGCAGATATCAGCCCTGAGCTGAAGGTCAGATTTGTCCGTGAATTGGCTCGCGATAGTGGCATTTGCGGCATCATCGCAGGGCAAATGGTGGACATCGCATCCGAGGGCAAAAAAGTCAACAAGAAGACCTTGGCTTACATCCACGAAAATAAGACCGCTAAGCTGATCAATATCAGCCTGCGTTTTGGGGCTTTAGCCGCCGGAGCACCTGCCAAGGAAGTGGCTGCTTTGGAAGAATATGGCAACAATCTTGGCCTTGTTTTCCAGATTGTGGATGATCTTCTGGACATCGAAGGTGATCCCTCAACACTTGGCAAAAGCATAGGTAAGGACGCAGAAGCCGGCAAAGCCACTTTCCCCGCCGTCTGGGGTGTGGAAGAAGCCCGCGCTCAAGCCATCGAACTCACGCAAAAGGCCAAAGACAGCCTCGCACCGCTGGGCGAGAAAGCCGCTCTGCTCAAAGAGTTAGCAGACTTTATGCTCAATCGCAAATCATGAAGCTGGGCTACACTCTCCTGAATGCCAACGCCAAGGCACCTCAGAGGATGACAGCCCACAGCGCAGGTTTTGACCTTTCTGCTTGCCTGGATGAGCCTCTGTTGCTTAAAGCCGGAACCAGAGCGCTGATTCCCACAGGTATCGCCATAGCAGTGCCTGCCGGGCATGAAGCCCAAGTGCGTCCCCGCAGCGGTTTGGCTCACAAACACGGTCTCACCATCCTCAACAGCCCCGGAACCATTGATGCTGACTATCGGGGCGAAGTGAAGATAGTGCTGCATAACAGCTCCGATGAGGATTTTGTGGTGGAAAACGGCATGCGCATCGCTCAGTTAGTAATCTGCCCCATCGCTGTAGTGGAATTGGAGCACAGAGCCTCTCTTGACGACACCGATAGAGGTGAAGCAGGCTTTGGCCACACCGGTATTTGAATAATAGACAAGAGTAATTGAATGCAAAAGATGCTAAAAGAAATCCAAGAACTGCGCAAACAGAAGAATGCTGTGATCTTGGCTCATAACTATCAACCCACAGAGATCATAGAGCTGGCAGACTTTATGGGAGATTCCCTGCAACTGGCACTCAAGGCCAAGGAAGTATCTGCCGATATCTTGGTCTTTTGTGGAGTCCGTTTTATGGCAGAAACTGCTGCCATCCTCAACCCCCAGACCAAGGTGCTGCTACCCGCTCAAGACGCCGGCTGCCCGATGGCGGATATGGTTACCGCAGAACAGCTTATCCGCTATAAACAAGAACACCCCGATACCGTCATCGTTTGTTATGTCAATTCCAGCGTGGAAGTCAAAGCCGAGAGCGACATCTGTTGCACCTCCGCCAATGCAGTGCAGGTGCTGGCTTCCATCCCAGAAGATAAGGAAGTCCTCTTTGTGCCTGATCGCAACTTAGGTTCTTGGGCAGCCAAGCAATTGGGGCGCACCATTCACCATTGGCCTGGTTATTGCCCTGTGCATCAATGGTCTTTCGATGCCGCTCAGGTCAAGAATATGCGTAAACGCTATCCGGATCATCTCTTACTTGCCCATCCTGAATGTGATGAAGACATCGTGGATGTGGCGGATGAGGTGATGTCCACCGGCGGTATGCTCAAAAGAGCTGCCGAGATCGACAAGATGATCATCGCCACTGAGAAGGGTCTACCTGATTATCTGAAAAAGATTTACCCTCAGAAGAGTATCGTGCACCTCAGCCCCAAAGCGGTGTGTAAGAACATGAAGAAGATCACCATCTCTCATGTCTTAGATTCCCTGCGCTTTGAGCAATATGAGGTGAAAGTGGATGCAGACATCGCTGCCCGTGCAGTCAAAAGTTTAGACCGGATGCTGGAGCTTTCTCGCTGACTAATGTCAAACCTGTGACCTTGCCTTTCGGTGAAGGCATCTTTTGGCAGGCTGTGGATGCGCAAGCTGTATCAAGTGCCGCCAATTGCCTGCAATCCACCGCAGTTGAGCTGTTTAAGGATGAACCACTCCGCGTACTTGATCTTGGGTGTGGAAGTGGCATCGTTGCCGTGATGCTGGCTCTGCAACGTCCTCACTGGAAGATCACCGGCATAGACATCCAAGCTCCCTTGATTGATTTGGCTTTAGAAAATGCCCAGCTCAACTCCCTCAAAATAGACTTTCTCTGTGCAGACCTCAAAAGCTATCACGATCCCGTAGGCTTCGACCTGATCGTGAGCAATCCGCCCTGGCTCTGCAAAGACAGTGGTCACACCTCACCCAGACTCTCCAAAGAACACAGCCGCAGGGAGATATTGTGCGACATGCACGATGTCATCGCCTGCCTGAACCGCAATCTGAAATCCGGCAAAGATGCACTGTTACTCTATCCACCCCAACGCTTTGAACAACTCCAGACAGAATGCTCTCAATATCTGCTTGACATAAAAGCCACCCTATTTTGTGCTGAGACCCAGAAACACAATATCTATCATATCAAATCCCAAAGGATGACACCATGAAAAGCCGCTTTTTCTTTATGATGCTTGCCATTTGCGTCTTGTTGGCTGGGTGGATCGTATTGGAATATCAATATGAGCAAGCCCGTCAGGAAAAGTATCAGCAACTATCACAATTGCCCACATACATTTACGTGGCGGACAGCACCCGAGTCGCTCCGCTTTTGGAACGCCTGGCCGACTTTGAAACCATCGCCTCGCTGAATTTGGAAACTGGCCTGCAAGCAGCGGATGAGCTGATTCATGCCTACCAATTGGCCATCAGTTTTGCCTCCATCCGGGAATATGAATTCCCCCACATCATCACCCTTAAATTCAAGCCCATCAAGGCTTCCGTGGATGAAAAGACCGCTGTGATGAGAGCCATCTCGGAGCATCAGATTCAGCTCTCAGACATCGATGCCCAGTCCACCGCCTGGAACCGGATCGTAAACGAGCTTAACTCCTTGCAGACCAGGTGGATCACCTTCACGATCATCACTGCCCTACTCTTGGGATTGCTCTTCTTTTTCATGCGCTTTGCCTACGAACTGCGCTTTTTACTCTTGCAGAAGCGGCAAATGGTTTCCGTTGCCGACGCCCTCAAAAAGGATACCACTACCAATCGCCACACCTGGCTGATGCTCCTCATCCCCTTGGTCATTGGCGTTGGTGGCTACTTCGTCTTGGGGCTTGCGGATGTCATCCCCCTCATCATCCCCTATTGGTGGTTCGCCATCCCTGCGGGAGTGTTGATCGTGGCCACATTTATCATCACCCTCATCATCAATATCTACGTTCACGACCAGATGTTACAGCCCCAGCTTGAAACTCCTGAAGATGAATTCTAAGCTCAAACACCACCTGCCCAATCTCCTCACTCTGCTGAGAGCGATCGCCGTGCCCTTCTTCCTTTGGCTGGTATTTGTTGTTGAAGATGCTCAAGCTGCTCTGATCCTCTTCGCCGCTGCTTCCCTCACCGATTGGCTGGATGGTTTCTTAGCACGTCGCTGGCAGGTGATCAGCAATTTTGGCAAGATCATGGATCCTCTGGCAGACAAGCTTTTGGTGCTATCTGCGCTCGCTGGAATCACTTGGAGCTCGCCCTACCGCCTCAATGTGCTCATCTTCAGCCTCATCTTTGCCCGCGAGCTCATCATCACCATCCTCCGCGAAATCTACAAAAAGCGTGGCATCATCGTTGCCGCCAGCTATCTGGGCAAGGTCAAGACCTTCATGCAGATGGTAGGCTTGGTCTTCGCTTACGCATTTTGGGCTTGGATGAGCGAAATCCCAAACTATCTTATAAATATAGTCACAATCTGGTTTTGGCTGGTTCTCGCCATCACCATCATCAGTGCGCTAAACTACCTCAAACCCACAAGGAAATAAGCCATGAAACACCTTACCCACATCTTCCTGATGCTGCTCACCATGCTGCTTTTGCTCTCTTGCAGACAGTCACAAGACGCTCCGACGCGCTACAGAGCCTTTGAAGACCTTTTTGACCACTCCAAACCCATCGCTTTTGGCGAGGACGAGGATATCTATGTGTTTTGTGGCCAGCAAATCCGCTCCAAGTTGGAACCTGTCATCATGGCAAGCTTAGAGCGGGAAGTGGCCTTGGTCTACAATGAGAAATACTTCCGCGTCATCTTCTCAGATGTCAAGGAGATGGAGAGGCTCCAGCGCTTCAAAAACCTGCTCTTCATCGGCACCATCGAGGAGGGCGACCCCGTGAGCCGCTACCTGCAACAGGCCTTAGACCCCAAGCTCCAAGCCAGAGTCCGGCAGACCACCGGCGAGATCTTCCAGAGCAAAAACCGCTTTGTGAAAGACCAGCTCATCTTGCAGGTGATCGGCCTTGACAACGAGCGAATCACCGACCTCTTTACCCTCTCCGCAAACCGTATCTTCGACCTCTTTCTGGACAGATACACCAAGCGCCTGGCCTACCAGACTTACCAAATCAACGTCATAGAACCGGATTTCTTTGAGCCCTATCCCTTTAGCCTCAAAATCCCCAACAACTACCAGCTCTATGCCAACGATAAAAACAACCGCTTCCTCAGCTTCCTCTACCGTGCCAGAATCCAAAACGGCAAGCATCCAGACAAGTTCCTCAGCGTCTATTACGAGCCCATGGAACAGAACGTCCTCGACGAAAAGTGGCTGATAGACAAGCGCACCGACATCGGCAAGGTGCAGTTTGGCGACAGCCTCAACGTGCAAACCCTGCGCACCGAAAGCTTTACCTTTGCGGGACATCAAGGCTTCCGTCTCAGCGGAGCCTGGATAAATCTCGAGAAGTTCGCCGGCGGAGCCTTCCAAAGTTACGCTTTCTGGGATGAAAAGACCAAGCAGGCATTTCTGGTAGACACCATGACCTTTTTCCCAGAAGGAGACAAACTGCCCGTGCTGATGGAGCTCTTCATGATCGCCTCCACCTTGAAGGTGAAATGAAGCAACTTGCTCTGGGACTCATTCTCCTAACTCTGCTACTGACGGCATGTAGCAGCAATCAGCGTTTGAACCCCCAGTCCCAGCCCCTTTCCAAGCCCAATCACAGCTCCATGTATTTCTACATGGCGGGAAACTTGCAGTTTCTGGATGGTTACTACGACAACGCCTGGGCACTCTATCAACGCGCCCTGAACCACGACAAAAGTAGCGCTCAGATCAAGAAAGAGATGCTGATGAGTGCCATGTATCACCATTTGCAACAACCCACGGCGGATGTGGACAAGATCAAAGGCCTGGTGGAGGCAAACAAAAGCTTCATCCGCAGCGATGAGGAGCTTTTGGACGCCGCTTACAGCTTCTATTCCACCCTGAAAGACACCCTTTCTCAACGCCAAATCCTTGAGGAGATGCTCAAACTTCATCCCAGCGCCCGTGCCCACGTCTTAAGCTTCATTTTCAACTATTCCACACGTGGCAAGCCAGATTCATCGCTACTCCGTCCTGCCTTGGACTACATCCAAAACGATGCCAAGCAGTTGCAATACCTCGGCAGTATGTTTGAAGCGGTCGACCCCATCTTCAGCCTGAAGGCCGCCCAAAGGCTGTATGAGATTGAGCCCAATGAAGCTAACGTCACCAATTTCGCCAGATTGTATCTGACAACACGCAGCACAGAAACTGACTATGACTTTTTTGACAGGCTTAGCTATCCCGATGATAAGCAATTGATGCACTATATCTTGGATGCATCCCTTGCCTTCGAGAGCTGGGATTTCCTCAACCGCGCCGCCCTCAAGATCTTGGACACCGACGACAACCAGCTCATCTACTGCGCGACAGCCGGTGCATTGGTAGCGAGAAACACCGATTTTTTCACCAAGCTTGAGGCCAGCTTCACACCAGACGCCTCAAGAGAATCAGGTTATATTTCTTCCCTGATCATAGCTAATTCCTTCTTGTCAAAGAGCGCCAAAGACCTCACTCCCCTGCTGGATTCCATCTCCAACAGCACCGATATGGAAAACATCATCCGCTTTTACACGCTTGCCTACGCCTCTGATCTGCCTGAAGAGCTGGTTCCTTGGGACTCTGTCTGTTCCGAGCTTATCAATTTGCTCACTCAGAGCCTGCCTCAAAGCCCCAAAAGAGAGTATCTGATCGCCGCCGCCGCTGCCATCACAGACCTCAGTGCCGAGGCGGAGGCCAGATACAATCAAGCCAAAGAACAACTGATAAAGAGATTTATGCAGCAGGAACTCTACGATAAAGACGACCTCGCCTGGCTCCTGCAACAATACTACTACTCAGACCGCAAGGAGGAAAGAATCCCCATCCTGCGCACCGCGATCAGAGAATTTCCAGATTCTGCAGTCTGGTACAACGACCTCGGCTACACCCTGCTCATCACGGATGGAGACCTCGATGAAGCCGGCGAGCTCATCTTCAAAGCCCTCAGCATGGAGCCTCAAAACAACTTTTACTTAGACAGCATCGCCTGGTATTTTTACCTGAAAAAGGACTACCAACAAGCCCTCAGCTACATTGAACCCGTGATGGAAATGGAAGACATGCCCGCCGAAATCGCCTATCATATCGGCCTCATCCATATGCGTTTAGGAGATTTTGACACCGCCACCCACTACATGAAATACGCCAGCGAACGCTCCGATGAAGACCCGGAACATGCCGATAAAGCCAAGCGCTCTCTGGAAATCTGGGGAAATTAAAGCTCACTTTCTCAGGTTCAAACAAACCTCTATATAATCGGCTCTTGCCTACCTCTTCCTTACTCACCCGCAGGGCGATGCCACGGCGATACTCGGGTTTTTCCCGGGAGGCACCGAGTAATCACCGGGCGGCTAAGCAAGG
>JAKQWO010000049.1 GCA_029561955.1 Candidatus Cloacimonadota bacterium | reverse complement strand
CGATCTTTCCAGGCCGATGGGAACCAATTCCACACCCATATTTCTCAGGATGGCGGCCTTCATCAACTGCGCCCTACCCAAAACCGGCGCATGAAAGACCATGAGCCCAGCCTGATCCATGCTTTTAATCAGGGCGCAATCCATAGGCAACTGCAGTTCTTTATCCAACACCACCCTCATCGGTTGACGCTGTGTAAGGGGAATCCTGGAGGTAAGCAGAGGATCGTCTGCCAAAACGGTTGAAATACCCACCAAAACGCAGTCTACATGCTGCCTCAAGACGTGCACTTGCGCCCTCGAAGCCGCCGAGCTGATCCACTTTGAAGACCCATCCGGTGCGGCAAATTTGCCGTCCAAACTGAGCGCCATCTTCAGAGTGACGAAGGGTCTGCCTTTCAGGATCCTGCAGAGGAAGTATTCATTTTGACGAGTGATCTCCTCTTCCATAAAGCCCCAACTGACCTCAATCCCCGCTTCCCGCATGGCACGAATGCCCACTCCCTCTTCGGAAATATCTTCATTCACTTTGGGATTGGGGTCACGGATGCCAAAAAACACCCTTTTGATGCCGGCTTTGATGATAGCTTCCGTGCAGGGCGGCGTCTTTCCATGATGTGAACAGGGCTCTAAAGTCACGTAAAGGTCTGCACCTTTTGCTTTTCCGCCAGCCAATTCGAGTGCCATCGCCTCGGCATGAAGAGAGCCGTAGCTCTGCGTATGAGCCTGAGCGATCACCTCATCATCTTTCACGACTATCGCACCCACAAAGGGGTTGGGAGAGCAGAATCCACGCGCCTTTTCCGCTTCCTCAAAGGCTATTTGCATGTATTTGGGGTTCATTTGTGTCTTTCCAAGTTTCTTTTTGCCGGCTCCAGATTGGGGTCTATCCTCAACGCCTTTTGCCAAAATTCTTTCGCCTCTTCAATGAGTCCCTGACCCGCATAAGCGGCACCTAAGTTGTTAAGCACCAAGGGGTCTTCGCTGTTTTTCTCATAAAGCTTTTTAAACCAATACTCCGCCTCATCCAAGTCCTCCTGAGCGAGGTTGATGGAGCCCAAAGAGAAGGTAGGCGCATAAAAATCGTTGTCCAAGGCGATGGAATCAAAGAAGGCGATTTTGGCTTTGTCGAGCTGCTTCACGATCTGCCAATAGATGCCCAAGTAGTAGTAAAGATCGGCACTATCAGGATATAAGACCAGGCTTTCCTGCAAGGCTTCCCAAGCCTGCGAATCCTTGCCTTCAGAAAGATATTCCGCGATCTTGCCATGACGTTTGTTGAGCTCGTAAAACAGCTTGGGAGTGCCGTTTATCTGCTGCCTCAGCCGCCAACCATCGCCCTGTTTGCTGAAGATGAGCGTCCAATCATAGCGGCGGTTGATCTCCGTGTAAACCATCGCCGTGACGCCATCATCGGCAATGCCAGCATGGATGATGTTGTGATGATTTGCCTTCTTCAAAAGCGGGATATTCTTGATTATTTCTGCGTAACGCTGCGCCAAATCCTCGTCTGCATCCTGATTGATGCTAAACTGTCTCAGCTCTTGCCAGTCCATTGCGATCACAGCATTTAGATAGTCTCGGGCTATAGTTTCCGGATCCTTTATTTCCGGCTCGGGATACTTTTCCAAACCCAGCTTGCCCAAGAGGTAATTTATGGGGAAATGCAGCGGATATTGATAACCCGCCAACCATTCCAAAAGCCGCTTGCCATCTTCGGAAGCCACTGCCAAAGGCGTTTTCCCATCCAAGGAACTATGAGGCATTGAGACCCAGAGATCCAAAAACAGCTTGATCGCATGGTTGAATTCAGTGATGGAATCGGCCCTAAAAGCGGGCAGAGGGCTGTTTTCACCCTCTTTGAGCGTATACTCACACTCGCTGGGACAGCGTCTATCTATCCTCATCTCATTGCAACAACGCCAACCTATATCCTTTTTGCGTCGAACGCAGGTGCGTAAGGCTCGTTCATCCCTACAGATACGGCATCGGTCAGATTTGCGAAATCTCAACATGACAGCTCCGGCATGGGCGGCATGGAAAGCTTGAATTTGCTACGTTTTACCAAGCAGTCGACCAGCTCAAACTCAGCCTGTGAATAGGGCAAGGATGTGCTCCACTGCTTGACTCCTTGCTCACTGATGTCGTAGAGAATTTTATCCAAAACGGGGTAGTCTATACCCAGTTCCTCTTCATCAGTCTGATTTTCCCAAAGATCGGCTGTGGGGGCCTTTTCTATGATGGATTTGGGCAGATTCAACAGCTTGGCAATGGCTCTGACCTCAGTTTTATAGAGATGACCAATGGGCTCGAAAGCGCAGGCAGAATCACCCCATTGAGTGAAGTAGCCCACCAAAAGCTCGCTGCGGTTACCGGTTCCCACCACCAAAGCCTTTTGCTCAACGGATTTATCATAGAGCACACACATGCGCGCTCTGGCCATCCAATTGCCTTTCCTCAAAGCGTTTGCGTCCTTGGCATGAGCCTCAAAATAGGGGTCTACCCAGCCGTTGATCCAGATCGTTTCATACTTGATGCCGATGTTTTGAGCCAGTTCTGTGGCATGAGCGACCGCCAATTTGCTATGCTCAAAATAGGGCATGATAAAGCCGGTGACTTTTTCGCCACCCAGAGCCTTTGCCGCCAAAGCCGCACTCACCGCGGAATCCAAACCCCCAGAAAGCCCCAAAATCGCTTTTGTAAAACCGGCTTTCTCAAAGTAGGTCTTGATATAATCCACGATGTGGGCTATCTCTTTTTCCAAGTTTATAGATCGCATTTGCTCATTCTACCTCGTTTTTAGTGCTGATAGCCATGTTCAGAATGGAGTGCTTTTGGTCAATAAGAAAATGAAAACTAAAGGGGTCGGGGATGGAAATTAGCGTCACTTTTGGGGTCGCAAGAATGAGCTGAAGCATGGTAGTTTCATTTCCCATTTGGAGAGGAGGCTGTAATGAGGTGGTTCGGAGAGTGAGTGTAACTTTGGGTTGCTACGATTAACGACCGTACAGCGGCGCTTCAGCGAGCGCCCGTACTTTGCCCAACGCTGGCTACGGGATTGGTCGGTCCGACTACCAACCCTACCTCTTACTTGCTTAGCCTCCCGGTGATTACTCGGAGCCACTTGGGAAAAACCCGAGTATCGCCACGGCATCACCGGGCGGCTAAGCAAGGAAGAAGGGGGTGACGGGTGAAAAAGCTCAGCTTAGGGTCAGGGAAAGATTCCGCTACCTTATTCAAGCTCAAAATGCAGGAGATTAGCACCGAATTCAGGTTTTCCCAAGTTAGCCAAATACAGCCTGAAAAACTCAGAGAAAACTGTGGCACAGCAGCTCAATCCGGCTTATACTTTGGGTAGAGAAATAAATATGACTGGAGGAAACAATGAAAGTCGTCCATTACACAGAAGTCCCCTTGGAGCCGGTGAATGCTGAAGGTGCCGAAGGTGCAAAGATTCGCTGGTTGGTCGCCCAAAAGGATGGAGCTCCAAACTTTGCCCTGCGCTTGTTTGAGCTCGAGCCCGGTGGTCATACTCCTCATCATACACATGATTGGGAGCACGAGGCCTGGGTGGTAAGTGGAACTGGAAAACTGGTCACCGATAGAGGTGAATTCAAATTTGCCGCTGGTGACGCCATGTATGTGGATCCCAATATGATGCACTCATTTCACAACACAGGCGATGATGTCCTGAAGTTTTTGTGCATCATCCCGCACGAAAAGCCCGTGGTCAAAAGAACGCTGAATCCTTTTGCAGACGGCGAAGCAAACGACTGTTAGAGGAGTCATTAAGTGAAAGATAAACATCTGAAATTCTTTAGAGAGCTCGTCGAGGCACACAGCCCATCCGGCTTTGAGGCTCCTGCCCAGACGGTCGCCAGAGTCTTTATGGCTCCCTATGCGGATGAGATCACATCCGACATCAATGGCAACCTGATAGCGCTCAAGCGTGGCAGCGGTGAGCTGAAAGTGATGGTGGTCGGCCATGCAGACGAGATCGGCTTTTTAGTCAATCACATAGATGAAAGCGGCTATCTCTACCTCAAACCTTTGGGTGGATTCGATGTGAACCTTCTCCCCGGCTTGAGGCTGGACATCCATCATGGTGATAGCATCGTTAGAGGCATCTTCGGCCGCAAACCCATTCATATGATGCGTGGAGAAGAAGGCGGCGGAAAGCTTAAGATGGAAGACCTTTGGGTGGATATCGGTGCCAAAGACAAGGAAGATGCGCTCAAAAGAGTGAGCATCGGAGACACCGTCACCTATCACAGCGAGTTTGAAAAGCTGAGCGAAGACCTGATCGTGAGCAAGGCAACTGATAACAAGGCAGGCGTTTACGTAGCCGCCAGAGTGATGGAAGAGCTGGGTAAAAAGAAGCTGAAGCCCAGCTATTATGCCGTATGCAGCGTGGGTGAAGAAACCACGATGAAGGGCGCCGGAACCAGTGCCTATCAGATCAAACCGGATATTGCCATCGCAGTGGATGTGACCTTCTCGTCCGACATACCTGGCTCTGATAAACGCGTCTACGGCGATGTGGCTTTGGGTAAAGGCCCCACGCTCACCATTGGCGCAGCGCTGCATCCCAAGATCAGAGAATACTTGGAGAAAGCGGCCAAGGCAAACGATATCCCTTACCAATTGGAGATCGCACCCGGCAGAACGGGAACCGATGCCGACGCTATCCATGGTTTAGGACCCGGAGTTGCGACAGCCGTGATCAGCATCCCAAACCGTTACATGCACTCTCCCAATGAAGTAATCAGCCTCAGCGATCTGGATAATGCGGTGAAGATCATCGCTGCATTCATCGCAGACCTGGATGATAAAATAGACCTAACTCGTTAGTAATAAACGATATTGGGTGCTTGTGGGTCAAAATAAGAGTTGACGAGCAAGCACCCTTTATTTTCATGGTATTTCAAGTACCAAAAACTCAGCTTACCAAGAGGTGAGCGAGCTATAAAGGAGCACCAATGGCAAAGAATAATCGCGGAAAAGGTCTCAAGAGCATGGTGAATGCAGGCAGGGGGCAGTGCCCTTCCTGTCAACGCACCGGTGTTAAACTCTTGTATGAGATCAAAGTAGCGGACAAGACCCTCAAGGTCTGCAAAGTCTGTAAAGCTGTCCCAGCAGAAAAATTGGGTGCATAAACAGCGCTTTGTTTTGGGGGAACTGGTTTCATAACTTTAAGTTCTTCTGGTTTATGAAAAACTCTCCTTCGGTTCCCCCTTCTCTTATCGTCGTAAAAGCAACTTCTTCTCGAAGCTGCGAATTTGATTCATAGGCTAAAGCCATGAAAAAGCTGCATGAATTGGGACAAAACTTCCTCACCGATTCCTTTGTAGCGGAAAAGATAGCTGAAGCAGCGGGGATTCTGGCGGATGATAAGGTTTGGGAAATCGGGCCAGGGACGGGGATACTCACTGAAGCAATCCTGGCTTACAAGCCCAAATTGACCGCATTTGAGCTGGATGGGAGGCTAATTCCAGTGCTAAGCAAAATGTTCCCAGACCGGCTTCAACTCATCCATGCGGACATTCTGAAAGTAGATTGGGATGAGCTCACGCAAGACGCTCCCATCAAGCTGCTTTCAAACCTTCCCTACCAGATCACATCCCCGCTATTGGCTCTGATTGAAAAGCATCATAAAAGCTTTAGCACCATAGTCTTGATGTTGCAAAAAGAAGTGGGACAGCGCCTGGCTGCAAAGGCTGGAACTAAGGCTTATGGAGCTATCACCTTGAGGATGAGGCTGATCTTTGATATCGAGACCTTGCTTGAGGTTCCGGCAGAGCTTTTTGATCCAGTGCCCAAGGTAGATTCTGTGGTGCTGAGGTTTACCCAGCGGGCTTGTCCTCCCCCACTCAAAAACCTCAAGATGTTCTATCGTTTGGTACAGTTGGGCTTTACATCACGCCGGAAAACCTTGAGGAACAATCTCAAATCAGAGTTTTCAGCCGAACAACTGCAGTGGCTGGAAGCACAAAGCGGCATCTCTTTATCTCGCCGAGCGGAGAGCTTGAATGAGGCAGAGTTTATTACTTTGGCTGATCTGCTTTAGTCTGTCGATCACGGCTTTGACGGCGCAATCCGCTGAGCTGGAATACTATTTCCAAAATTCCCGCTCCTTACGGCTGATGGACAATCACCTGAACTATCTGCTGCAACATGCGAAGAATAAGGCCATCGGCATCGAGTTGAAGAACGTCAGTGATAATAGGCTGAACTTCGACCAAACCAGCCGCCGCTCTACCTTGCAGATGAAATACCTGATCCAAAACAAGCTGCTCAGCCATAGTATCATCAGCGGCTACGAATATCTCTACGACTCCAGTAGCCTGCAACAAGAGCTCTCAGCATATCAGAATAGGACTGGCTTTTTGGGGTATAGAGCGGATTTGCAACTTATCACCAGCTTCGAAGTTGCGCTGGGTGGCAAGGCTTTTATCCGCAAAGAACAGGACAGGTATGCAGAGCACCGCTTTCTGGCTTCCAATGGAGCAGAACTCAATGCGGCACTGAATTTTAACTCTGAACTGGGTGATTGTAATGTGGGGATAAATGCAAACCTGGACGCCAAGAAGATGGATTGGGAAGCCCATCGGCAAAGCAGAGCGGGAGCGTGGCTTAATTATGATAGCCGCCGCTTTACCACACAGCAGATCTTCGCTTGGGACTATCGGGAAGATGAGCTCTATGTGCTGCAGGTAAATGAAAATCGGACGGGGCAAGGTGAATATAGCCTCAACGATAGCCAAAAGCGCAATCAGCTCTCCTATCAGGGAGGCTTCCACTTCCACAATTCAAACCTGCAAGCCTCGCTCTCAGATAACCTTACGTTTAAGCACGTAACCTTTGACAACAATGCGGTGCGCTCCAATGAAGATTTGATCAATCAAGCTGTCCTCAACCTCAATTATCAGCTCTACCGTTCCTTGGGAATCAACACGGCCGTCACTCATCACTATGCCTTAAAAGACTTTACCTATATGGGAAATACCCGCTCCACCGAGCTGAGGAGTGTAAACTCACGCTTGGCTTGGGAGTATCTGCCCTTAGACACGCTCTTTGTGAGTGCATCCATTGACCTTCAGCGCACCATGTATCCTCAGGATAAACATCGCTGGGACAACGACTTGCTCAACAAGCAGTTGCGTTTGGGTGGAAGTTATCACTACAAAAAACGGATCAAGTTGGCTGCTTTGACGGGCGTCAGCAGCAAAGAAGACGTCTATCTGGACGGCATCCTATCCTCAAATAACAAAACGGTGCAGGGCATCTATCTGCAGCCTGAATGCGCCATCCTGTTCGGCGATCGCTTAGTCTTTGCGCAAAACTACTTTATCCGGGCAGACTACACTGATTACATCTTCGGAGAGCGGGCTGGCAGCCTGTATCGTCAACTGGGCTATCAATATAGCTTGAAGTTTGACAGCTACCCTTTGATTGCCAGCAGCAACGACCCCGTCTGGATTCTGCTGCCCTATCGGCAAACTCAAGATAAGGCTATCATGATTCAAGCCAGCTTTGCCTATGAACAAAACGATTATGCGGACAGTCAACACGACTACTACATCATCCGCAGCAAAAACATCCGCAAAACCGCTACCCTCACCTTCAAGCGAGATATCAGCTCTATCTATCTCATCTTGGAGCCGGCATATTCTTGGGGCACTTGGACTCGCTATTCCATGCTGTTTGGTTTGGCATGGCGTTTTAACAACGAATCCCTGCTGGAACTTTCCATCAACCCTATCGGAGATTCTATAGAGGATTTGGACTGGAAAAGCACAGTAAACCTGAGTCTGAGGTTTTGAGGAAAAATTGTTCTTGACTGAAAAGGTCATCTTGCCAAAGGTGACCCAAAATGAAGGAGAATGACATTATCATGTAGCAGCAGAGCGTCTTGATAATACAGCTTTTAGCCGTATCTATCTGGAGCTGGGCCGGATACACCTTTTGCGTCAGATTAGCTTGGGGGTTGGTAGGCTAAACGAATGTGAAAGGCGAGAGAGGCAAGTTCTTCTTTCATTGATGATTTTAACTCTATAAAGGAGCTATAAGCATGAATATTTTGTCAAGAAACAAAAAGAAAAGCCTGACGCCTGTTAACTACAGGCAAACGATACTGGACGCTTCGCTCAAGGTGTTTGCCAAAAAAGGCTTTCAAAACGCCACGATGATCGATGTCGCCAGAGCTGCCAAAGTGGGCATAGGTACCTTGTACAACTACTTTAAAAACAAAGACGAGCTTTTCATCAACTGTGCAGACAGGACTATAAAAACTGAGCTGGATAAGATCCGTAAAATCTGTGAAAAACAAGTCTGCCCTATGGACAAGATGACAACTTACTTCTTGCAACATGACCTGCTACTCAAGGAAAAGCCATAAATTGCCAGGTTTTTGGTGGCGGAATTGCGTCAGAGCGAAGGCTTTTTCGCGCGAAACCCCGAGTTTAACCCTCTTAGGCACTATACGGATTTTGTTAGGGAACTCTTTGAGGAAGCCAAGAAAATAGGGCGCATCAGACCCGAATTGGATATCGATGCACTTGCACTCATGGTAATAGGTTCAATGGATATGTTGATCTGCCAGTGGTTGATAGACCCAGAAGGTGTTGATACCCAACAAGTGATCCAAAATGTCCGCGCCATTTTCGCATATGGAGTCCGCACTACCAGACCTGATGGTTCTGCCATCTAAAGTAAAACTGCTCATTCTCGCTTTGAGCCTGCTCTTGATGCCGGCTCTATACTTTGGGATTGAGCTGCCTTTTTACTTCAACATCAAGGGCGCAAATGCGCTGATCTACCATCCGCAGAGGGAACCACGCCCTCTAAAATGGGATGAAAACTACCAGGCAGACTTTGGGTTTGATACGATAGAATATGGCGACTGGGATGCTGAGCTGCGCTTGCGGGTAGCTCAGTATCTGGATCGCTACCAGCCCTATGTCCACACGCTTGAATTGGGTTATACCCAGGGAAACCATCGTCTCGCTCTGGGAACCAGTGCCATCGGAATCGGAGCAAACTATTGGCAAAACTCTTTCCTCCTCTATCCCTATAAGAATGAATTCCTATTTGAGAATGTCCGTCTCAATGCCATCTCCTACACCTACAAACGGGATGCTTTAAATCTAAAAGCGGCTTTGGGTGGCAATAAGCTTTCACAAGCCATAGGGCTTTTGGGATTGGAGTATGGTGGCTTTCAGTTGGATTTTCGGGGCACAGCATCCGATGCGCACTGGGACAATCCATCCCTGATCAGTCATCTGGCCTATTCGCATCAGGCGGCTAAGTTCAACTTCAAGACGGACCTGATGCACAAATATGTCTTTGCTTTCAGCGATAGAGCAAGCAGAAATGAATATGCCCTTGCTGCGCAGGCTAACTATCCTCTGATGCCTGAATGCACTATCAGCCTGGCCGCCACGCATGAGCATGGGAAATATGCGCCCTTTGACGCTCAGGAATATCATCTGGCAATCAATAAGACCTGGCACAAAGTGACGGTGTCTCCCTATATTGCCTATCGTAGCACGGATGAGTGTCTGCGGGGCAATCTTTTAACCACATATGAGTTATATCCTGATGCCTGCATTGGCTTGGCATATGGCGTCGGTAAGCCTAAAAACAGCGATCTCTATCATGAATTTATCCTGCAAGCTGATCTTACTCTTGGCTTTTAGCATCCTGCTGGGTTCCTGTACGCTGGTGGATGTGTCGGACAGCCCGCTGATCATCTGCCTCAATTTTGACGATGGCTATCAGGAAGTGTATCAAAATGCACTGCCCATCTTGGGTAAATACGGCATCAAGGCCACATGTTTTGTCAATTCTGGCACCGTTGGCGAGCCAGTTATCATGACTTGGGAAGAGCTGAGCGAGCTGAAAAACACCCATGGATGGGAGATCGGAGCACATGGATACAGCCACCCAAATCTCTCTGAATTGAGTCTGGAGGAGGCAAGAGCGGAGATAGAGCTTGATCTGTTTCTCTTCCGTGATAAAGGCTTTGATCCCAAGAGCTTTGCCTTGCCCTATGGCATCTGTCCACAGGATTATCTCAGCCTCATCAGAGCCAGGTATCAAAACATCCGCAGCACCAACGATCTCGCCATGCACAGACCCATAGACAGGCTGAATCTGAGCTATTTTCCTTTTCATCACGGCTGGACAGCTCAGATCATCCAAGACAGAATCCTGCAGGCTATGGCAGATAAGGAAGCTTTACTCATCATCGGTTTTCATCAGGTGGGCGCCTCCGAAAACTGGCAAGACTGCGCACCCGCCACCTTGGAACAAATCTGTAGATTCATCGCCAAAAAAGGACTGAAAACCATGACCATCAGAGAGGCAATGAAAGAGTTTTAATAATCCTGCAATCCACTATCAGACCAATCCTTACTGAGTGTATCCCTATAGTGCAAAAAAGATTTTACTTGTCTGATTTGGGGCTTTCAAAAAGCTTGTAAAAAAACATAATCTAAGAGGAAAAACATGCAGTTATCTAAAAGAGCCAGAGAAATTCAGGCATCCCCCATCCGCAAACTGATGCCCCATGCCGTGGCAGCTAAGAAACGTGGAACCAGAGTCTATCACCTCAATATCGGCCAACCGGATATCCCCACACCCAAAGCCATGATCGACGTCTATCACAGCTTTTCAGACAAAGTCTTGGCTTACGGACCCTCCCAAGGGCTGGATGTCTATCGTGAAGGCCTGATCAAATACTATCAGAAATATGGCATCTCTCTGAAGGAGAACCAGATAATCGTAACCATCGCCGGTAGCGAAGCGGTGACTTTTGCCATGTATGTGACCTGCGAGGTGGGCGATGAGATCATCGTCCCTGAGCCTTTCTACACCAACTACAACGGCTTTGCCACCATGGCAGGCATCAATATCAAGCCCCTGCTAACCGTGGCGGAAGATGGCTTCCAGCTTCCCAAGGATGAGGTCATTGAGGCGGCGATTGGCCCCAAAACCCGTGCGATCATGATCTGCAACCCCGGCAACCCCACTGGAACAGTCTATTCCAAAGAGGACATCACCCGCCTCTGCAAGATCGCCAAAAAGCACAACCTGTTTGTGATCTCTGACGAAGTTTACCGTGAATTCACCTACGATGGCGCAAAGCACACCTCTATCCTAGATATCGAAGGCATGGAAGATTTGGCCATCATGGTGGACAGCGTTTCCAAGCGTTATAGCGCCTGTGGAGCCCGTATCGGCTGCATCGTATCCCGCAACGCTGAGCTGATGGCAGCTACCCTCAAGTTTGCTCAAGCCAGGCTCTGCCCTCCCACAGTGGATCAATTGGCCGCAAATGCTTGTATAGAGCTGGGAGATGAGTTTTTCGGGCCTCTGATCTCTGAGTATAAAAAGCGCAGAGACCTGGTCTATGCAGAGCTGCAAAAGATCCCCGGCATCGTCTGTGTGAAGCCACAAGGCGCCTTCTACATCGTGGCTAAACTGCCCATAGAGAATGCCGAAGACTTCGTGATCTGGCTGCTGGACAACTTCCAGATCAACAACGAGACCGTGATGGCAGCTCCTGCGGAAGGCTTTTATTCCACCCCGGGCTTGGGACGCAACGAACTGCGCCTCGCCTACATCCTCAACGAAGAAGACTTAGCCAAAGCCATGCACATCTTCAGGCAGGGCTTTGAAGAGTATAAAAAGACTCATAAATAACAATATCTTTATGGCGGTATCATGAAAACTCAATGGAAGATATCACCCTATCTCTACATCTTACCAGCCTTTGCGCTGTTGTTTCTCTTTAGGATGATCCCCGTAGCCATGAGCTTGGTGATTGGCTTTTTTGAATGGGGAATCACCGGTAGCGGCACCTTCATTGGCCTCAAAAACTATATCGCCATGTTTAAAGATGAGGTGTTTTGGAAGTCACTTTCAAACACCGTGTGGTTTGTGGTGCTGGTGGTTCCCGCCAGCATCATCTTGCCCCTGATCTTCGCCAATCTGCTCAACCAGATCACCAAGCTGAAAAGCCTCTTCCGCATCATGTATTTCCTGCCCTATGTGACCTCGCTTGTGGCGGTATCCATCGTTTGGAAGATCATCTTTTCCGAGCAGGCAGGCCTCGCCAACAGCTTCCTTGGCCTCTTTGGCATTGCTCCTTTGGGCTGGCTTGCGGAGAGCACCGGCATCTTCAAGCTGATCTTTGGCAGCGGCTGGCCAGATTGGCTGGGAGGCCCCTCTCTGGCTCTATGTGCCATCTCGATCATGACCATCTGGAAAAGCCTGGGCTACAACACCATCCTCTACCTGGCAGGCTTGCAAAACATTTCCAAGGTCTACTATGAGGCGGCAGACATTGATGGAGCCAGCAAGTTCCGTCAGTTTTGGAACATCACCCTGCCCTTGGTCTCCCCCACCACCTTTTATGTGTTGATCATGACCACCATCAGCAGCTTCCAAGCCTTCTCCCAAGTCTATCTGATGACGGACAAGGGCGGTCCGCTCAACAGCACCAAGCTCATCGTCTATTACATCTACGAGCGTGGCTTTGACGCCCTCGATATGGGCTATGCCAGTGCTGTGGCGCTCTTTTTGTTTATCATCCTGCTCATTCTCACCATCATCCAGATGCGTGGTGAGAAGAAAGTATTCTATTGATGGAGGCCCAAAATGCAAGCTAAAATACGCCTTGGCATCATCTACGCACTGCTCACCATCTTCGGGCTTTTCATGATCGTGCCCTTTATCTGGATGATTTCCACCTCGCTGATGACGCAGAGTGAATTCAATAAGCAAGAAGCTGTGTTTGTTCCCAAAGAAGAGTATCACGTCTGGAACACAGACGCTGGCCAGCGCAGAATACTTGTAGTTCAGGCAGAGAAAGACAGCACCGTGATCCACGTGCTCAATAAAGACCTCAAGATCGAGCGGGAATACATCAAAGTCCCCTCCAATGCCATAGAGCAGGTAGTGAAGAAGCCGAGCTTTCACTGGGAAAACTACAAGAAAGCCTTCAAAAAGGTGCCTTTCGGTATCTACTTCAAAAACACCCTCTTTGTCTCCTTCGTCAGCCTCATCGGTGTGATGATCACCTCCTTCCTAGCTGCCTATGCTTTTGCCAGAATGGAGTTTAAGGGAAAGAAGCTCATCTTCCTCCTCTTCCTCAGTATGATGATGGTACCCGCACCAATCTACCTGATCTCGTCTTACATGCTGCTGGATAAATTCAACTGGCTGGACACCTATCAAGCGCTCATCGTGCCCTGGTGTGTAAACATCTTTACCATCTTCATGTTCAGGCAACACTTCCGCTCGCTCCCAAAGGAGCTCTTTGATGCTGCCATGATAGATGGCGCCAGCACCTTCGGCATCCTCTGGCGTATAGTTTTGCCGCTATCCAAGCCCATCATCGCTACCGCAAGCGTCTTTGCCCTCATCGGCTCTTGGAACAGCTTTATGTGGCCATTGGTGATGACAAACCGGCCAGAGCTGCGTGTCTTGCAGGTGGGTTTGAGCTACTTCAACCAGGAAGCCTCCACCCAAACCACGCTTCTGATGGCTGCTTCAACCTTTAGCATCCTGCCCATCCTCATCCTCTTCTTCCTGGCACAGAAACAGATCATCGCCAGCACCGCCAAAACCGGCATGAAAGACTGATATGACCCTTTTATAACAACAACTGCCAAAACAGCTTGGCTCACATATAGACACTTTATTATGGAGTAATGATATGAACACTACCAGACTTGATGCCCGACAGAGGCAACAAAGAAGAGATAGACAAGGCAGATACAGAGTGCCTGAAAAGCAAGTTGAGATTGATCCACCCATCCTGAAGCCGCAGGTGTTAGTAGCACCCAAGACCAATACCCTGGTCGCCTGGATCGTGTTTGCCGTCACCTTGTTTGTCTATTTCCTCACCACGGCACGCTCCCTTTCCTTTTGGGATAGCGGCGAGTTTGCCACCTGCATCAGCACTTTAGGCGTTCCCCACCCTCCCGGAGCCGCCTTCTACATCGTCTTCGGTCGTGCCTTAGTCAGTTTGTTTGGCGGCATCATCCACCATGCCTTCATCGCCTCTTTCCTCTCTGGCATCTTCTCAGCCTTCGCCGTGATGTTCACCTATCTGATCACGGTGCAACTGGTAAGCATGCTCAAGGTCAAGGATTGGCATGCCATCTTCGCCGGCTGTATGGCTGCCTTTATGACGGCCTTCTCATTCACGTTCTGGATGAACGCCGTCGAGGCAGAGGTCTATTCCGGCTTGGTGTTCTTTGTCAATCTGATCATCTGGCTCACGCTGAGGTGGGTGCAACACTCCGAGGACATGAACAGACAAAATGA
>JAKQWO010000042.1 GCA_029561955.1 Candidatus Cloacimonadota bacterium | reverse complement strand
GAAAAGCCTTGTGTCCCCAGTTCGATTCTGGGTCTCGCCACCATTTTTATGCTCCGGATTTTGGGGCTATTTTTGCAGGTCTTGCACAATCTGCTGCAGCAATTTTCCCCTTATCTCCTGCGAAAAGCTTGTGGCTACATGTTTTGATATATCAAGTGGTTGCAGCTTCAGTTCTAAGGCTTTAACCAGAGCCTGTCTTAGGCTTTCAGCATCACGTTTATCAAATACCACTCCATATTCGCCGATGATGGTGGGAATGCCAGCCACATTTGATCCGATCGGCAGACAGCCCATCAGCATTGCTTCCATGAGCGCATTGGGCATGCCTTCGGAGATGGATGCCTGGATGTAATAACGGCTGCTGCGCATGAGAGCTAACACCTCAGCGTGAGGGATATAGCCGCGCAGAGAGAGGTTTTCCGGCACCACGCCACCCAAGAGCTCGATAAACTTTTCCTGCCACTTGGGATCGATGCCCACGATTTCAAATCTATACTCTGGGAAAAGCACTGCCATCTGCGCTACTAACTCTAAGCCTTTATTGAAGATATCGAGGTATCTGGGTGTGGTTCCGACTGCCAAAAACACCAGCTCACGTTCCTGAGTCAAAAGCTCGGCTTCCGGCACATCTACGGTCAGCGCATTGTAGATCACTCTGGCTGGGGTTTTCAGGTCTTTTACCAGACGAAAAACACCCTCAGGATGTCCGTTTGGATTGTAGAATGTGTTTGAGGAATCCAGCAAAGCCTCATGATTGCTGATGATCAGGCTGCAGTTTTTGAGGGCGAAGGAAGCGAATTTGGATCTGAAAGGAGAGCAATAGACGCCCATCTGCAGCTCCGGATAGCAAACTGCGTCATAACCTCCGATAAATACAACGCTTGGGGTCTTTAAGAGCTTGGCTAAAAATACCGCTACAGCGGCATGGTAATCTGCAAACCAGATGAAGATCAACTGGTATCTGCACAAAAGTATCCTAAAGATGCAGCCCATAATGCGCCAAAAATAGCCCAGCCTGCCCTTGTGCTGCCTCAGGTCATAAGTCTCCAGCTTGCAGCTTTGGCTCAGCAGCTTGGCATCCACTCTCGTAAAAGTGGAGTCATTGGGTGTGATCAGTAAAGTCTTGGGTTTCTTCATATTAGCCTGTCTATCAGTTCTCGCAGTTGCCTGGCTTGGTTCTCGCGGGAGTATTGTACCAAAACCGCTGGATTGGTCTTTATTTCGCCAAGGTTATTCTCTTGATGTTTCTTGAGCAAAATAAGGATTTGTTCTTTGATCTTTTCAACTTCAGCATCGGAGGCGATAAAGCCGATGCCGGCATCGCTAACTAATTGTGCGGCTATGCCATTAGGGGGCACAATAGCCAATACCGGCTTGCTCAATCTCAGATAATCAAATACCTTGGCTGTGAAAACCGACTCTTTGTTTTTCCCGCTGGGGATAAACAACAGTAACACATCTGCCTGCGAGCTCTCCTGCAGGTTTTCTTTGTAGTCTTGGTAAGGTTTGATGCTCACCAGGTGGGCTAAGTGAGCGTAATTTCCCATCACAAAGGCTGGTTTATTATGGCCCCGGATGCAAAAGTGCAGGCTTTGCCCGTCTATCTTCTCTTCTTTGAGGAGCTCATCCACCGCCTGCCAAAGCACATCGGGCTGGATGACGCCGTAAAAACTACCGCTATAGTGGATTTGCAGGGTGGTTGAATCTGCTCTGGGCGGCTGTGTCAGGCAGGAAAAATCCTCTTCATCAAAACCGTTGGGTATCACTTGCGAAGTCATTTCTTGCAGGAAAGGATAACGGCGGATGAAGTTAGCTTTCATCATGTGCGAGAGATATACAATTCCGGAAGCTTCCTGAAGTGCGGTTTTTTCCAGCATGTGCTCCCTATTTGTAGCTTTGGGAATTTGAGGCATGTTGATCAATTCAGGGTTGTTGATCCATTCATCACGCCAATCCAGGATGTAGGGGAGCTTGTATTTGGCTTTGAGATATAGAGCCAGTTTCAGCGAGGCAGGAGGGCCTAAACTCACGAGAGCAATCTGTGGCTTGCCCGCCGCCTTCATCACTTTATCTATCTTTCTTTTGGCAAAGGGGAGCCAGAGGATATGCGAGCCGGTGAAAAACAGGCGTCTATCCAGCCAAAAAACCAGTTTGGATAGCTTGAGACCATGCAGCAGCTTATAACACCAAGCGGGATCAGGAAATAGGGCTCTATACATCTTGGTGCCTTTGGGAATATCCGCTAAAGTGCTATCATCATGCTTGATCTTTGCCAGCAAGGGCGAAGCTGAGACCACGCTCAGCTCGCAATCCAGCCGTGATAGATACTTCACCATCTTTACTGCGCGCAGGGAGGCTACCTCAGCTAAAGGTGGGAAATAAAAGGAGATATAGAGGATACGTGTCTTAGTCATTTTTATCAAAGTCTGTGGGTGCAGGTTTCTTCTGGTTGAAAAAGGAGATCACGAAGCTCTTAGCCAGTTCAATGTCATAGGGATGGATGGCTTTAAACTGGTATCCTAAAAGCAGATAGAGCAAGCAAAAGGCGATCAAAGCAGCACTGTAAGCGATATAGATGTTGCTGCAAAATCTTAAGATGAGATAAGCCACCAATCCCGCTCCCAGAGTGGCTGCAGCCGTTTTAAACACCTGCAAGAGGGCAAAGAAATCCTTCAGTCTCAGCCTAAGTTGTGTCTTCATCCACAGGAGATAGACACCCACGCTCAGCCAGGTGACGATTACGGTGGCCAGAGCTGCTCCCATCATGCCGATTTGGCGTACTAAGATGATGTTTAGCAACAGATTGGCGGATAAGGTAAGCATGGAATTGAGCATTACCTGCTTGGTTTTGCCCAAGGCCATGAAGATGATGCCAAAAGTGGCGATCCTGAGCGGTAGAATCAGCAGATAAACCTTGAAATAGGGCACTGCAGCGAGGTATTTGCTACCATAGAGGACGTAAAAAATGGGTTCGGCAAAGAGAAAGAAGAGTGCAGTGAGCGGAAAGATGATCAGCGCATTCTTTCGCACCGCAGCTTTATAGCGCATCGCCATGTCCGAGATGTCGGCTTGCGAGCTCATGGCGGGCAGCAGCACGGAGTTTACAGAGTTGGTAAAAATACTCACAAAGGGCAGTTCCATGGCGCCGATGGAAAACACGGCAAAGGCAGCGGGATCAAAAAAGCTGCTGATCACGAGTTTGTCCAATTGCACGCTCAGCATGCCAACCATTGACGAAATCCCCAATGGTAAAGCATAGGATAATTGAGACTTAAGGAAGCCCTTTGGCATCTTTTGCAGGCGGGGAAAGCCCTGCAGCGCAAACTTGGTGTAGAGCCACTGTAAAAAAGCCGAAGTGACCACCGCTATCGTTATATAGGTCAGGCTCTTAGTCCAGATTGC
>JAKQWO010000036.1 GCA_029561955.1 Candidatus Cloacimonadota bacterium | reverse complement strand
GTCTGTCCCAAAAGCAGGGTAGCTCCCAGCAGCAGGATTGCAACGCCAATAAGCTGTTTCATTTCCTCACTCCTTTGTGTACTTATCAATTTTGACTTCGGCTATGATCCCTCGATAGGGGGTATCATTTTGGACTTCGATGCGAAGGGTATTTTTGCCGCTTCTCAGGTGTTCCAAGGGCAAATCTACCTGGTTAGGATAAAAGGTCAAGGGATCCTCGTCCATGTCCATATAGACCTCGGTAGCGATGGTCTGGCCATTGAGGATCACATTGGCCGTCATAGGTGCCACGAATTTCAACTGAGCTGAAACCACTTCTCCATCGACGTTGAAGTCTGTCTCGAAGGCGATTTCCGTGATGGGTTCTTCGCTGTTTTCGTTCACCCAAATCACTTTGGCATCACCATCTTTCAGACCCTCGACCGCTGCCTTGGGCAGAGCATCACTTACCTTGGATGGGATCGCAGTTTCATCCCCGGTAATGGGATCAGCGACCAACGCTCTGTATGAAGTGCCACTTCCAAAGGACATGGTCTGTCGAGGACGAGCTTGGTTGAGCTCATTTGTATCATAGTATACTTGTAGGGTAAATCTAACGGGGATTTGATCCTGATAGCGGTTGGGGAACAGCAGACGAATGCTATTTTGCTGTGCATTCCACTCGGCTCCACTAAACTGATAGCCATAGCGGGTAGTAATAGTCCGGTTCACATCCAGGGAGTCCACGGCAAAGCCCACGAATTCCACTTCCTTGCTGTTGACAAACGCCTGAGGATCGTAAGGATAGATCATCTGCAGGAACACAAAGCTGGGGGCGATTCTGGAATTGAGAGTAAACTCAGCTTGCATCTTGGTTTTGGGTGGGATATTTGTGCTTCCCAGTACCTGGCCCTTGGGGGTGACTGTGCTTGAGATGACGAAATTTGGAGCAACAGAGTTGCCTTCCTCGTCCAGCCCCTTCAATGTCCAGCCAGCTCCTAAAGGATATTCCACCAATTGATAATCTGGTTTGATGCCACGTTCTTCCAGTTTGGCTATGGCGAGACGCGTGGTCTCATTTTCATATCCAGCCAAGTGGAAGGTATTGAACAAGGACACATAAACGCCATTGGCAGCATCTTCGAAGGGATATACATACTCGGAATTGACCTGGCCCCAGATGGTAGCTACCACATTGGGATCGTTGCGGTATGGTCTCACTTCGTTTGCTATATCAAGGAATTTATTGATCTGGGTCTCGATTACCTCTACGCCAAATTCAAAGATCCTCGCCTCCAAAGCCAGAGCTCTGACGATCCTGGCGGTATCCAGCTTCTGCTGATTTTCACCGGCGGTGAGTCTCCGCACTCTATCGACTTGATTGTTCAGAGCGGTGCGGAAGTTGGGCAAGCGGTTTGTCCTTCCACCCATCAGGTTGTTCATAAAGCTGGTGTTGACGTTGACCATGATATGCTGATTGGGTGTCTGGCGCATGAAGTCTGAATTTGCCAAGGCAGCCAATTGGCGATCAAAGTCTCTGAGGAATCTCTGGTGAGCTTGGATCTCCCTATATTCTTCCTCTGCCGTGGCAAAGGCTTGATATTGTTCAGTGGTATCCAGCGGCAAACCTTCTCTGCGATAAACTGCCTCTAAGGCTTTGAATTCATCACGCTTTCTGAAGGCTTCATCCCAATCTTTGTTGAGATAGGCAGTGTCGTATTGCTGCAGGATTCTGGAGAGATACTTCACTGCTACGCCCTGATAGAGGTCATACTGCTGTTTGTCTCTCATAAAGAGCTTTCTGGCGTATTCCTCAAAGCGAGCCGTGTCTTCCTGCATATAATAGCCACTGGCCAAGGTGCGCAACATATTTGTCACGTCTGGATGGTTTGGATAGAGCTGAATGAATTCATCCAAGACCTCCAGACGCCTATTGGACGTCTTGTCTTCATCATAGATATTGAAAGCCTGCATGTAGATGTTTTCACTTCTGACGTCGCCGCTATCAATACGCTTGGCGCGCATGTCAGCAGCGAGTGCTAAATAGGCTTCTGCAGCTTCCAACCTTGTGGCAGGATTGGCCGCCTTCTTTTCGATCTCCGTCACCTTGAGCCTAAAGGTATAGTTGCTGGCAGGATAGCGCTCCATAAACTCAGTCTTGATTTGATTGGCATAGGCTGTGTTGTGCATGAGGCTATCGGCAGCGGTCCAGCTCAGGTAATAGAGTGCATAGACATCGTCTATCGCAGCGGGGCTCTCTTTGGAAGCCAGATACATGTAGGTTTCGATCAGTTTATCATACTTTTTGGCTTTCTCATACTGCTCTGCCTGCAATCTCTTATAGTTGAGATGCTCTTGAGGATGGCGCTCGTATGAAAACTCCTCAGCCATGCGCCCAAACTGTTCTGCAGCCACAGCATAGTCATTGCTGGAAATAGCGGCATTATAGCTATTCTGGATTTGCAGCTTCACCATCTGATCAGCTTTTGCCAGCTTGGTTGCATCGTTAGTGTATTCCATGGCTTGACGAGCATATTGCTCAGCAGCACGATAACGTTCCTGTTGGCTGAGACTTTCATCATCTTGAGCTATGAAAGCCAGGTTGATATGGATATCGTATTTTGCATTGTTGCTGAGGTTGGGATAGTTTTCCAGAAGGTCCAGATAACGGGTCTTAGCCTCGGCATAACGATCCTTATTGAAGGCATTGTGTGCCATATCCAAAACCAGGAGGTCGGCCTGTTCGATCTTGGCGGGCTGCCCGGTTGCTCTGAGGGCTCTGACATAGCGGTCAGTAGCGTTTTGCTGATAGGTATAAAGGGCTTCCAGTTCATGACCTTGAAGCTGATCTCTGAGCATCTCTTCTCTGGATAGGGCATAGCTATAAGCCAGCTCTTCATTCTTAAAGTATTCAGGATCGGTGGGAGTGAGATATGCTTGGTTGAAGCCAATCAATTTGTCATAGACTCTGCGGTAAGCATAGTCGGACGGAGTGGCATCAGCCAAGTGTGCCAGCAGCATGAGGTCTTCCTTTTCAGCGTTCATCCTCCAGGCAGCAAAGTCTGCATCATATGCGGCTGGCTGTGTTTTGTATAGTTGCTCCAAAAGCTCTGTGTAAGCACCGTAAACTTCGGGTGTAAAGAGCTCTCGGTAAGCGGTAAACTTGTTGGTATGAGCCCGGTATTCCTGATATGCCTGCTCGGTAAGACCAGTTCTGACCGCCTCGTAGAGCACGATCTGGGTCTGGCGATAGGCATTACGAATGGAGGCAAGTTGCTTGGCGATTTCGGCATCAGCCAACTCTTTGCCTCTGATATTCTTATCATACCAGACACCATCCTTGGCATATTGATTTGTCATCCTGGCATATTTGTCTCTACGGATCGCATCACGATCTTCGCCAGGACGCAGGGTGGTATCGCTGGAATAGTAAAGCACTACGATTGAGTCAACCAAGCTGGGGTTGACCAAGGCAGTGGGATCTCTCTGCATTCTGAGCTCAAGGAAGTCTATGGATTGGCGGGTAAGCTTCATATCTCGCTTGTTTTCAAAGGCTTTATCCATCACGTAAAGGATGACGTCTTCATCCTGATAGCCCGCCAAGTAGGTATTGATGGCATCCAATCCGCGGGATTGTCCCGTAAGGTCAGCCCCATCAAGCGCCACCAAGCAGTAAGCTATTTGATCAAGTGAGTTGAGTTTGAGTCCCTGAGCAGTATCAGCAGGCTTAATACGCCCTCCATCAACTGCATTCAGGATGGTCACAAAATCCCGCAATGCAGCCTCAAGTGAGGGCTGATTTGAGATGTTCATGTTTACAAAGGCTCGCTGGAACAGAGCTTCATAGCGGTAAGGACTATCAGACTTTTCGGCCAATCTGGTATAGAGCTCATTGGCTCTGTCATACCATTCAATAGGACGTTCAGCATCGGTACCTATCAAGAAATACAAGTTGGCCAAGCGATACACAGCTTCATCATACAGGGGTGAAGTGGCGTAGTCTTCTATGATAGTCTGGTAGCTTGTTATCGCTTCTCTAAAATCTGATTCCTTGATCTTTTGGGCATCACCACGCGGACGGTTGGGATTTAGCTCTTTCCATTCTTCTTCCTTCTTCTCCTGCTCCATGCGCTTCACTTCAGCGCTCAGATAAGCTATGTTATATAATGCGTATTCCTTTAAATAGAAGTCTGGATTTGCCTGCAGGACTCCACGATAGTAGGATAGAGCTCTTTCCGGGTGATCAAAATCAGTCGCCCATTGCAGCTCACCCATGTTATAGTATACGTCGGCCAAGCCAACCAGGAAGCTGTCATCTGGCTGTTCCAGAGCCTTGAAATTGGGATTCTGCGCCACAAATTCATGGTAGTCCAGCAAGAGTTCATTCTTTTGGGCCAAGATGTTTTCATAAGCTTGAGTGGATTCTTCCAGGCTAAGCGTGGTGTCAGCTTTGCGCTTTGCATCCAAGTGGTTAAGATGACGATAGCGGCTTTGCAGGGAGATGAAATCAATATTGGTCAAGACGCGGGTAAGGTATCCATCAAGGTCCATCTGTAAATCCGGGCCTTGAATTCTTTCCTTAAGCTGCATGGCAACTTCTCTCATGAAATCAGGATAGCGGAGCATCATATCAGCGATTATCACTTCTTCGATATCCTCGATCGCCAGAGTCCAGTCTTCCAGCTCGCCGTGAAGACCATAGTATTCCATCATGAATTCATTGAAGAGTGCTTCTTCCGAGTCAGATTCATGCTTGCGCATGCTCAAGTACAACTCTTTTCGAAGCTGCAGGTCTTCCAGCTTCGCATGATATTGACTAAGCAATGGCTGCAAATCAAGATCACTCTGCTTATACTGTTCTGTTTCCATGGTCAGGGCGATCACTTCGATCAGATCGGTATATAAAACAATACTCTTCTCGATATCAATGAGGCGACCGAGCTCCAGATCGCTGTAGTTTTTGCCTGCGACAGCCGGATCATCAAGCAGAAACTGCTCAATGCGAATATCAAAGAATTTATCAATGGTATCCAAGGCAGTAGTCAAAAGATGCTGATACACCTTCAGTGCTTCTACGGATTTGATACCCACCATATAGTCATTAAAGAATGGGTTCTGGCTGAAAGGCAAATCGGGATCGGCGATAGCGTCCAGACTTAAATACGGGCTGAGGGTATACTCAAGAAGGTTCGCCTTAAGATCACCCAAGATCTTCATCTCTTGGGCGGCAATCTCTTCGATCACATCTATCATAGCCAGGCCCTTCACCGTCCTGGCTTCTTCATAAAGGGTCTGCAGGTCTGCGATCACACTATCAATCTGACCTGCCAAAGCTTTATAATTATCGGGGCTGGGATTGTTGTAGAAGTTTTCAATTTCCAATGCTTCTACACGTCCAACAATAGCACTTTTACGGGGGATAAAGTGGTTCTTTAGCCAAGTCTCGTTGGTATCATAATTTTTGAAATAGGTATCAACTTCCGAGAACCTATCCGTGCTGGACACAAGGTCTGTCCACAGATAGAGATAGGTGGGATAGTATTTCCCAACATCAAAGGAGTCCATGATGTTATCCAAAAATACAGCCGAACTCTCTTTATTCTCAGTCTGCATGTTGACAATCATCCTCTGGTAGAGCAGGAGGTTGATCATGCGTCTTGCATCCTCTCCCAGTTGAGGATGATTGGCAAGTATAGGTAGATATTTCAGAGCTGAAAGAGCGTCGTTTGAAACAGCGTAAAAATGCCCAACCAAATAGAGAACATCAAACTCATCAAGCTGATTCAAGCTTATAAAGTGCTGTTCATACTTCTCAGCAGCCAATCCCGGATCTGTTCTGACCAGTTCTGGCAGCTCGTTTTTGAGAAAATCTATAGCCGCCCGAACCTCAGGAGTCCGGTATATGCTCCTTAATGCAGGATCAGGGTCAAAGGCCGACGTTGCGGCAGCCAAGCTCGACACCGAAAGCATTAAAGCGGCAATCAGTATAAATAAAGTAGTTTTTTTCATAACCCTGCTCACTTCTTATCGTCCATAGTTTAAAATGTTAAAAATCCGAATACAGAACGCTACCCCAGGCGCAGTGCAACCCGCGCCTGGAGTAGATTCTCTTTTATCAAGGGAAGTCTGTGGGCACAAATTAGGTTTTGACATGAATCATGTCACGCAATACTATCTGGTTAGTTCTATTCTTTGAGGCCTTTCAACCATTCGCGCAGTTCACGTAAAGCCTCTTGGGCTTTTTCCCTCTCTTCGCGTAGGGCTCTCAATTCTGACAACAGGTCTTTAACCTCAGGGGAAAGTTCCTTGTAGCCGGTACCACCAGTTTGAACACCAATATCTTGACTGCCTGTTCCCAAGCTGACTTCGCCGACAGGTTCCTCTGTGGTGCCTGGAGTGGTGACTACAGGCTCTTGCACTACTACGATAGGCTCTTCCGCTGCCTGAGCGCCTTTGGCAAGCTCCATAATGTCGGGACGACGTTTGGCGGTGGCATATTTGTCAAAGAGGTAGGATATACCCAGAGCAACACGACGGTTTCCTGTATAGTCGCTGTCTTTGCCCTTGAACATATCCTCAATAGCTTGGGCACCAAGTCTGACACCCCAGTTTTTGTAGGTATACTTCAAGCCTGCCTGGAAGTCGTGTCCGCTAAATTCTCCCTGGATGTAGAAGTCCTTCATGGGCGAAAACTCAATTGAAGCGAACAATGACTGGAGCACCCTCGAGCGTGGCACCTGACCTGAAAAACGCCTATTGCCTCCACCAAAGTTGAACATCCAGTTCGTCTTGCCTATGACTACTTGCTTGGACGTCACTGCATAGAAGGAGTAATACTCATAGTCTGTTTTGTCAGGATGATCCTCAAATCTCCAACCGGGATGCGGATCATTGGCCCTACGACGATTCACAGGAGAAAAAATGTTGTCTACTCCAATAGCGATCTGAGGCATACGCAAAGTTTCTTCAACCAGCTTGACCTTGGCATTTAGGTAATAAACGCTATCTCCGACAAAAAGACCGACCTCAGCACTGTCAAAAATCCCTACACCAAGCATGCCATAAGGGACAAACTTGTGCCACTTATCCGTGTCAGCCGTCGATGGCCCTGTCACGTTTCTGTAATAGCCGACTAATAAAATCTCTGCTGCCTTATTAGGCAAAACGTACGCATCAGGCGTGCGTAGCAGGCCTAACGTCTGGAAAGGAGCCGCGAGCAGCACCCCTGCCAGAAACGTCATTACAAGTGCACTAAATAATACTTTTCTCATACTTCCCTCCACCTTTCGGTGATTGTTAGTTTTTTGGTTTAGTAGTTACTGGACTCAAATTATAATTGACGGGATTTACGTCAAGCATTTTCTTGATCCATGGATACAAATTCACTATATCAACTCTCTCGTTTGGGCGAAGAACTCGCAGCTAAATACCTTATTAGCAAAGGCTATAAGCTGCTTTGTAAAAATTTCCGAACCAAAAACGGGGAAATTGACATAATCGTTCACAACGACACACATCTCGTCTTCGTTGAAGTGAAGACGCGTCGATTTCACTCTATAGACGCTGCATTGCAAACAATAACTCGTCGCAAGAGATATCACATTACGCAAGCAGCATTGGGATACATTAATCAGAGCCCGAATTTTGTCAAGCATGAATCTCGCTTCGACATCATCCTGGTCTTTGAAGACAAGCGCACTAACACCTTTAGCATCAAGCATTTCCCTGATGCTTTTCACCCTGTTTTTGAGTACAATAAAACTCGTTAACAACGTCAAATTCCTTCACTCAATCCAGCTTGGACATATCAAAATCTTCACCCAAATAGCGGAGATAATCCGGTCGGCTGCTCTCCAAGTCGTCGCCACGCACGTAGATCAACTGATAATTACCGTTCATCTGCAAATCCATAAACACATAAACCGCCTTGATCTTGCCCCTGTATTTCCAGATCTGATAATCTTTACTCACATAGCGCGTAATTTCTTGGATGCTATCCTTTTCCACGTCGTCTGCTGCACCATTGCGGATATAGATTCGTCCCATATCGGTTTGCCAGCCATCTTTAAAGTGTCTAAAATTGGCATTGGCATGGTCTACCCGCTCTTCCACGATGGACAGAATCGCCTCTGTGCTCAGTCCGGCGCTTGATCCCAAGTGTTTCCAAATGCTGGAAAGATAGCGCTTTTTGGTGGCTTCGTCATAGCGGCTCCAATCCAGCGGTGTAGCCCCAGCGGTGAAGTATTTCAAAAGTTGCAGCTCTTCATCCGGATTTGCCATCAAGGAGTAGACCCGCTCTCCCTTTTCTGTGATGAAAAAGTCAAACTCCTTTTCCTGAAAGCTATCCCCAATCTGCAAGCTCAAGATTCCCTGATAAAACCCCGCTTCCAGCTTCCGGGTAGGGATTTGCAGATGCAGTGCTTTCTGCGGTGCATCAATCTGGATGTCAAAATAGTCGTCCTTAACGATGAGGCTGTCCTTTTCAATGTAGAGATTCATCAAGCCTGTACCCTGAAGGTGCTCAGGGATATAGGTTTCCAGGTAGAGATGCACATTGTCCAGACTCACCTTATCAAAGATCAGCGACGGCTCGCTCTTATACAACAGGTTCCCCTTGCGAAACTTGCTCGTAGAGGTGCTGTCCGGCGTCACTATGGAGCACAATTGCACATCGCTCAGCAGCTCATCTTGCCCCAAAGCTCGCCCATCTATAGGCCAGGTAAAGACACTGCCGGAATTGAGGTCTTCCGCCTTGAAATAGAGCCTTTTGACGGATTCATCCAAGAGAAAGCTGACCCTGTTGATGTGTGATTTATCGGAAGTGGCATCGCTCTTGTTGGTGATGCCCACATTGTCCAAAAGGTCTTTGATCACCACCAGGGAATCTCCTTGGGAGATGCTGACACTCACATCCACCGTGGCAAAATGACTCGCCCCTTGCGCCACAAAGACCAGATTGCGATAGGGAATCTGGTAGTCTATATGCAGCAAAGTTTGGCCTGATGCATCTTTGAACCGTAGTTCATGCACCGACATATTCAGTTTGTTTTGAGCCTGCAGCATCACGCTCAGCAGTAGCAGAGCGCTCAGTAACAGGCATTTAAAAATCGTATTCTTCATTTTTATTCTGTAGTGTAAACTGGCCGTAGCCGCTGTAGTCCACAAAGATAAACTCCTTCTTTTCATTGACATATGTCCACACCGTGGTGGGATAGCCATCCTCAGGTATGGGATCCGGGTGACTTATAAAGTCCGGCTCGCCAAACTTGATGTATATTCTACCACGATCAGACCGCCAACCCTTCATCTTTTTATGAGGGCTATATCTTTCGTCGGCGATGATCACCCGATTACAAAACTCCTCTCTGGCTTCGTTGTGCACCGTCCCCGGACTGGGATCCATGCTTAGCCAGAAAATCTCTATTCCCTGCTCTATCTCATCATCTCCGAGGTCTTTAAGGTGCTGATAGTGATTTTCGGTGGCGATATAGCGAATCTGCTGAACCTGATCCTGGTGATCATAGCGCAAGTTGTAGGCAAACCAGGGACTGTAGATAAAAGGCTTCATTTTGTGCTGGACGCTCTTTGAGTTTACGGTAATGCCTATCGGTGCGGGCAGTGGCACCAATTCCATCATATCTATTTCGATCTCATTCTCAAGATCATAATAGACCCAAGCTCTCTCCCCGATCTCGACTCTCAGGCTATCCACCTCACGCGTGTACTTCTGCAAAATCACGCAACTGCTGAGCTCTTGATCCAAAACCCACATCTCACCCGGCAAAAAGCTCTGTCCTTCCCTTTCTGCCAGCAGCCATGCCTGCCCAATCGGCGTATATTTATCCAGTTTGAAATTCCTGCTCAGCTTGATTGTCTCACCCAAATCCAGACTACGCAACTGCAAGTGGAGCTTGTAATCACCCTTACTCAAAGTGGCGGTAAACTTCACAGGAATGGCGCTATCCTGCAGCCAATCCCTTTTGGGAACCTGCAACTGGGACGCAAAAGAAGCCTTTTCCTTCTTCTTGTTGACTCCCTCGATCTCCACGGCGAGCTGGTAGTCCGCTTGATCAGCACCCTCCTTAAAAGATAGGGAACTATAGGGAATGAGCACCCAGATATCGGTGCCAGACTGATAATACTCAAACACCACTTCCTGCGCCCAAAACAGGCTACAGAGAAGCACTAAGCATAGGACACTAACTGTTGCTTTCATTGTTTACTCCCACAATAACATAATACTCAATCTTTTGTTTATCCAACCATCCCAAAAACTCATCATCCGGGAAAAACCTGCGCTCAGAATGCAGCGTAAACTCATCATCTTCATTCACAAACCGCATCCTGATGCCAAAATTGCCTTTCGATCTATCCATACATCTCTTCACCTGATCGACAAATTTCTGGCTCAGCTTTTCCTTGGGCATGATCAGGTTCAGTTCGCCGCTCACAATCTTGGGCAGTTCTTCAATCGGGAAAATCTTTTTGGGGTTGATCCTCACCATCTTGATCATTTCATCCATGCCGTTATTGTAGGTGGAAAGACTCCCCACGATACCCAAGACCAGATTGTTGGAGATGAGATCGTAATACTCCTGATAAAAACGGTTGAAAAGAGGCACCTCAAAGCGGCCTGTGAGGTCTTCAAACTGCACAAAGGCAAATTGATTGCCCTTGTTGTCTCTCTTTTTACTGACCTGTGTCACCACACCAGAGAGCACGAAATCTGTATTTGGACTGGTGGTATCTTCATTTATATCCACGCAGTTGGTGGTGTAACACCTGATCAGATGCTCGTAGTGATCCAAAGGATGCGCACTCATATAGAATCCCAGCACCTCCTTTTCCTTCATCAAGCCGGGAATAAACTCCCATTCCTTGATCTCAGGTAGCGGCGGCTCAAATTCCTGCTCATCATCGTCGCTAATGATGTCAAAGAGGCTGATCTGCCCTTTGCGCCTCTCTCTTTGTTCGCCCGAGCTGAAGGCGAGTGCGGATTCTATGCTCTCCCATTTCTGCGCCCGGCTGCCTTCCAGCTCGTCCATCGCTCCGCTGGCGATCAGGCTTTCCAATACCGTCTTATTCACCGCAATGCTATCCAAGCGCTTACAGAAATTGAAGAGACTGGTGAAAGCACCGTTCTTCTCCCGCTCTTCGATGATGCAGCGCATCGCCGCTTCACCCAAGTTTTTGATGGCTCGGAGGCCAAAAAGCACCTCTTTGCCGTGCACGCTGAATTCGCTCAAACTGCGGTTGATATTGGGAGGAATGATGTTGATTCCCATATCTCTGCACACGGCTATCTGAGCTGGGATTTTGTCCGGATTGTCTTCCAAAGAAAGCAGTGCTGCCATAAACTCCACCGGATAATGCGCTTTCAGCCAAGCGGTTTGATAGGCTACCAGGGCATAGCAGGTGGCGTGACTCTTGTTGAAGGCATATTGCGCAAATTGCTTCCAATCTTCCCAGATCTTGCCCGCAATCCTTTCGCTCACGCCCTTGGACTGCGCTCCCTCCTTGAACTTGCTCTCAAATTTCTCCATCAAACGCGCATCTTTTTTGCCCATCGCTTTACGCAGCGTATCCGCTTCACCTCTGGTAAAGCCGCCCATCTCTCTGGAAATACGCATCACCTGCTCTTGATACACCGTCACGCCATAGGTCTCTTCCAAGGTTTTGGCCATGATGGGATGGTCATATTCCACCTTCTCTTTGCCGTGTTTGCGAGCAATGAAGCTACCGATGAATCTCATCGGGCCCGGGCGGAACAGCGCCACCATGGCAATCAGGTCTTCAAAAGCGTTGGGTTTGAGCTCCATGAGATACTTGCGCATCCCCTGGGATTCAAATTGAAACACCCCATCCGTCTCGCCTGCACTCATCAACTTATACACTTCAGGATCATCGAGTTCGAGCTTGTCTACATCTATATCCACGTTGTGGTATTTCTTTACCAGATCGACAGTTGCCTTGATCAGAGTGAGCGTCTTCAACCCCAATATGTCCATCTTCAGCAGCTTCAGCTCATCCAGCCATTTGCCCTCATATTGCACCACAACACATGCTTCGGCATCTTTTTGCCCATTCGTCGCCAAGGGCACATAATCCGTCAGATCACCCGGCGCAATCACCACACCCGCAGCATGGATACCGGTGTGGCGGATCAAACCTTCCAGCACCACGCCATGCTTGAAGATGGTCTGATAGTTAGGTTTGCTATTGATGAGCTTGGCAAAGTCTGGCTCGGTTTTATACACATCCTCCAAACCCTTATTCATCCCCGGTATCAGCTTGGTGATTTCGTTGGCCTCAGTGGCAGGAATCCCCAGCACCCGCGCCACGTCTTTGATCACGGTCTTCGCACCCAAGGTTCCAAAAGTGATGATCTGCGTCACGCTGTTACGTCCATATTTCTGCACCACGTAGTCGATCACCTTCCCGCGTCCCTGCGCACAAAAGTCTATATCTATATCCGGCATGCCGATACGATCCGGATTGAGGAATCTTTCAAAAAGCAGACCATATTTGATCGGATCCACCAAAGTGATGCCCAACAGATAGGAAACTATACTCCCGGCCGCTGAACCACGCCCCGGCCCCACCGGAACACCCTGCTTGATGGCGTTATTGATCAGATCCTGCACCACCAGGAAATAGCCATCAAAGCCGGTTCTGTGGATCACATCCAGCTCAAAGTCAATGCGTTCCCTGATCTCGGGCGTCATATTTGGATACTTTATCTTGGCTGCTTCTTCGCAAAGCGCCCTCAAATAAGCTCCCATATCCGGATATTCTGCTGGTGTTTCAATCTCCGGCAGCAGGAAGTGGTCATACTTGAGCTCCAAATCTATCTTTTCTGCGATGCGCAGCGTGTTTTCATACGCTTCGGGATATGCGGCAAAGAGCTTTCTCATCTCGTCCGCATTCTTAAAATAGAGTTCTTTGGTGTTGTAGCGCATGCGGTTGGGATCGTTGAATGTTTTTTGAGTTTGGATGCAGAGCAGGATGTCATGCCCCTCATGGTCATCCTGATGCAGATAATGACAGTCGTTGGTGAGCACCAGAGGCACATCCATTTCCTTTGCCAACTCGATCACCTGCGGCATCACCTCTTCTTCCACCTCCAGACCGTGATCCTGAATCTCCAGATAATAGTCCTCGCCAAAGACCTCCAAATGCCACTGCACCGCCTCCATAGCCTGCTGCTTTCTACCATTGCTCAATAGAGTGGGGATTTCACCCTTCACGCAGGCGCTCAGGCAGATCAAGCCCTCGCTATACTTTTTTAATAACTCTTTGTTGATGCGTGGCTTGTAGTAAAAACCCTCGGTGTAGGATATGGACGAGAGTTTCATCAGATTTTTGTAGCCCTGCAGGTTTTTGGCCAAGAGCACTAGGTGATAGCGCGGCTCCTGCTTGCTTTGCTCTGTGCCCAGCTCGCCGTTGATAATGTAGGCCTCGATGCCGATAATGGGCTTGATCCCTGCTTTCTTAGCTGTCTTGTAAAAGTCGATCACACCAAAAAGATTGCCGTGATCCGTGATGGCTACCGCCGGCATATGGTATTCTTTGGCCAGGCTCACCATGCGGTCGACACGGCAAGCTCCATCCAAAAGGCTGTATTGCGTATGGTTATGCAAATGGACAAAGGACATTGTAACACTCCAGATTGATCATAATGGCAGTATGATTTTGGGGGCTTTTTTGTCAAAGGATATATTCTTTTTTTTGCAAAACTGCCCCCAAACCAAGTCAGGCCTTACCTTTCGAAAAATCAGCTCCTCTCCCCCGCTTTTTAGGGCTGAAATAACGTCCATTTTGGGTCTTAATCACCACTAAAAAGCCGAGAATATATCGAAACATTTGACTTTTTGAAAAGGTTCACCGGTTACTAAGCGCCTCCTCCGCCCAAACGTGTAACCTATTGCTATCCTATGCCATTCCTGCTCGATGGAGGAGGAGCCGAGCAGGGGCGGGGCAGGGACGCCGCATAAACAGTGGCTTTAAGGGGGGTCAAAAACGGCCGTTTCCTGTTACTTTTTCCTGCCAGACAGGCAAATATTTCAGAAAGACCTGCTTTTTCCCGACACCCGTGCGCGGAAATGAACTCCTACTAAAATAGTAGGTGTTTGAACGTTTCTTGTTTCTTTGCTTCCATCCACCCTAATTGAACTTGAGCCTTCCTTTTTGAAGCAAGATGCACTTGCCGGTCGCTGCGGCGAGCGCCCATACTTCGTAAGCGGCAAATCGAGCCGTTCTCTCAGGAGTATATGAACATTTTACTCCCTACCGCTAAAAAAGTCTTGCCTTATTCTGCGCTTCGTAGAAAGTGGCACCAAATTAACAAACCCGCCTTACTATTTGGTGAGTTCACAGGAGTTTTAATGAGGTTAAAGACTTTTGCTGGCGGTGTTCACCCACCGGACAACAAGCACAGATCTGCAGCCCTCCCTATCGAGGACATGGCAGTCCCGACCCAAGTGGTTATCCACATGTCCCAACACATTGGTGCTCCTTCCAAGCCCGTAGTTTCCGTGGGCGATGAGGTCAAGGTTGGTCAATTGATTGCCGAAGCCACAGGCTTCGTTTCCATCCCTCAGCATGCTTCCATCAGCGGCAAAGTCACCAAGATTGAAAGGTTTACGCATCCCACAGGCGGCATCAGCCAAGCGATCCAAATCACCTCTGATGGCAATGACGCCTGGCTGGAATTTGCCGATGATCCAAACTACATGGATTTATCCGTAGAAGAAATGAAACAGCGCGTCAACAATGCCGGCATTTGTGGCATGGGTGGCGCCGGTTTCCCCACCTTTGTAAAGCTTTCACCCCCAGCGGATAAGCCCATTGATACCGTGATTTTGAACGGCGTGGAATGCGAACCCTATCTCACCAGTGATCATCGTTTGATGCTGGAAAAAGGCGAATGCATCGTTCAAGGACTCAAGCTGATCATGAAAATGGTGGGCGCCAGGCAAGGGATGATCGGTATTGAAGCCAACAAACCGGATGCCATCGACCTGATGAGCAAACTCTGCGCCAAAGAAACCGCACTCAGCGTGGTTCCACTGCAATTGCGTTATCCTCAGGGAGCGGAAAAGCAGCTTATTTATGCAGCTACCAAGCGCAAAGTTCCCAATGCCGGCGGGCTTCCCTCCGCGGTGGGAGTGGTGGTGCAAAACGTAGGCACCGCTTTTGCCATCTATGAAGCCATCCGCTATCAAAAGCCTTTGGTGGAGCGTATCATCACCGTTACCGGCAGCGTGGTAAAGACACCCAAAAACCTGCGTGCCCGCATCGGAACTCCCTTCCAAGAGTTGGTAGATGCCTGCGGTGGACTCAATCAAGAGCCGGGTAAATACATCTGTGGCGGGCCGATGATGGGCTTTGCCATTCCTTCTCTGGAAGCATCTGTGGGTAAAGGCTCTTCCGGCTTGGTGATCTTGGATAAAAAGGAAGCGTCCGACATCGAGGAGCGGGATTGTCTGCGTTGCGCCAGATGTATAGACGTCTGCCCCATGGACCTGATGCCCTCACTGATCGTGGCTCATGTAAAGGTAGGCGACTTGGACAACGCCGTGAAGATGGGGCTAAATGACTGTATCAAATGCGGCAGTTGCGCCTATGTCTGCCCGGCTCACATCCGCTTGGTGCAATGGATTGACACCGGCAAGCTCAGTTGGGCAGAAGCTCAACGCAAGAAATAAGGATGCCTGATATGAAAGATAAAGTTTTAGTCTCACCGGCACCGCACATCCATGATGCCACAACCATCCCCAACGTGATGTGGAATGTAGTGCTGGCCTTGGTTCCGGCTTTGATAGCCTCCGTATATTACTGGGGTTTCAGAGCTCTGTTTCTCTCGCTTTTGGGTGCTTTCACAGCCGTCTGCACCGAAGCACTGATCCAATATCTGCGCAAAGTCCCCATCCGCATCTCCGATGGCAGCGCATTTTTGACCGGGCTGCTGTTGGCTTTCAATCTCAACGTGGCTGCCCCTTGGTGGATGCCCGTCATGGGTGCCGCTTTTGCCATCGCAATTGGTAAACAGGTGTTTGGCGGTTTGGGAAATAACCCTGTCAACCCCGCACTCTTGGGACGTGCTTTCCTGCTCGCTTCCTGGCCTACTTTGATGACCGGAGGCTGGCAAGCGACGCGCTTCGGCTCCATGAACGCCATCACAAATCCCAGCCTCATTTCTGAACTCCAAACCATAGCCCCCAAAGCACATGCCTTTGTCACTTCGGCCACTCCCCTCAATATCGCACACACACTCAGGGACACCAGCTTTGTGAGCACATTCACCCAGAGCCCCGCCCTGAATACGGATATTGCCAATAAGATCTTCATGAGCCTCACGGATGGCAGCACGCTGCAGAACCTCTTTTGGGGTAATGTAGCAGGCTGCATCGGCGAAGTGAGCGTGTTTGCGCTGCTCTTGGGTGCGGCTTGGCTGTTGTGGAAGAATATCATTGAATGGCGCATCCCTCTGTTCTATTTAGCTACCGTGGCCGTGCTCACCTTCATCTTTGGAGGCATTCCCGGCAGCGGCACCTCTTTCTCCCTGCCCATCTTCCACCTCTTTAGCGGTGGCTTGATCCTGGGCGCTTTTTTCATGGCTACAGATTACACCACCACGCCGCTCACCAAGAAGGGACGCATCATCTTCGGTATCGGCTGTGGTGTCCTCACCGTGGTGATCAGGATGATGGGCGGCTACCCGGAAGGTGTGAGCTATTCCATCCTGCTGATGAACGTCTTTACACCCCTAATCGACATGGTTACCATGCCAAAAGCTTTCGGGAAGGTGAAAAAATGAAATACTACCTCAAACTTGGCGGCATTCTCTTGGCCATCTGCGCAATTGCCACCGGCGTCCTGGCCTATGTAAACAGCGTTACCGAACCCAAAATCGCAGCTCTTAAAGCGGAAGAATCTATCGAAAGCAGAGAAAAGCTGATTCCGGGTTGCGACTTTGAAGAGGTGGTCCTACGTGATGACTTCAGCTACTTTATCGCCAGGGATAAAGAGACTAAAGAGCTGAAAGGATATACCTTTACAGCCCAAAAGAAAGGATATAGCAGCATCATCAAGACTATGGCCGGCTTGGATCCGGAATTTCGGGTCATCGGCATCAAGATCATAGATCAAGGTGAGACTCCCGGCTTGGGCGCAAACTGTGTAACCGATAGCTTCACTGCACAATTCAAAGGCAAAACACCTGATAAACTGGCGGTTAAAAAAGATGGAGGCGATATCAAGAGCATCACCGGCGCAACCATCACCTCCAGAGCCATCGCCGCTTCACTCAGTGAAGAAATCCAAGCCATCAAGGCTGATCTGGCCAAGAAACAGGAGGTGGCAGAGTGAGATTCTTTTATGAGATAGTCAAGGGATTGATCAAAGAAAATCCCATGTTTGTGCTGGTGCTGGGAACCTGTCCCACCCTGGCTGTTTCCACTTCTGTGATCAATGCGCTGGGTATGGGAGCGGCGGTGACCTTCGTCGTGATCTGCTCCAATATCATCATCTCGCTGATCAAGGATATCGTGCCTTCCAGCATCCGCATCCCCATCTTTATCGTGGTGATCGCTGCCTTCGTGAGTGTGGTGGATATGACCATGGCTGCCTTCTTGCCTCCTCTGCACAAGGCTTTGGGCATCTTCATCCCGCTGATCGTGGTCAACTGCGTCATCTTGGGCCGTGCTGAAGCCTTTGCCAGCAAAAACAACGTGCTTTACTCCCTGGCGGATGGTTTGGGAATGGGCATGGGCGCTACACTGTCGCTCACGATAGTTGCTACCATCAGAGAGATCTTGGGTAGCGGCACCTGGTTGGGAATCCGGGTAATGCCCAACAGCTACGAGCCAATGTTAGTGGCCATCCTGGCACCCGGAGCCTTCTTTACTTTGGGCTTTTTGATGGCTTTGATGAACCGGCTTAAGGAGAAAAGATCATGACTTATATCGGTGAAATATTTGTGATAGCCATGTCGGCTATCTTCATCCAAAACTTCCTGCTCTCGCGCTTCTTGGGTCTCTGCCCCTTCCTGGGCGTTTCCACCAAAATAGATTCCGCCTTTGGCATGGGTATGGCAGTGATCTTTGTGATGACGCTTACCGCCAGCATCACCTACCTGATAAACGTCTATCTCTTAGGTCCTTATGCCTATTTGCAGACCATTGCCTTCATCCTCACCATCGCCGCTTTGGTGCAATTTGTGGAGATGGTGATCCAGAAAAATGCGCCCGCACTCTATAAATCATTAGGCGTCTACCTGCCTCTGATCACCACCAACTGCGCCGTGCTGGGTGTGGCCATCCTCAATACCACAGCCGTGCGTTCTGATGGCGTGACTCCCTACAACTTTCTGGATAGCACGCTCAACGGCTTCTTCAGCGGTGTTGGCTTTACCGTAGTGCTTTTAGCCATGGCGGGAATACGTCAACGTCTGGGGTTGGTGACTCTACCCAAGTATATGAGAGGCATGCCCATAGCTCTGATCTTGGCCGGCATCATGGCTCTGGCCTTCTACGGCTTTATGGGATTCAAACTCTAAGGATGTAAACCATGAATATAGTTTTTGTCACTCTTGCCGAAGCTTCTCTTGCCGCCCAAATCGGCATCCCAACCTTCATTATCGGTATTTTAGGTCTCGTATTTGGCGTGCTTTTGGCCATCGCTTCCAAGGTCTTCGCCGTAGAAGTCGATCCCCGCGTGGAAGAGATCAACGAAATCTTGCCAGGTGCAAACTGCGGTGGCTGCGGCAATCCCGGCTGCTCTGGCTATGCTGATGCCATCGTCAATAAAGGCGAAGCAATCAACAAATGCTCTCCCGGCGGTGCTGACGTAGTAGCCCAGATCGCCAAAATCATGGGACAGGAAGTCACCGAAGTCCAGAAAAACGTCGCCTTCATCCACTGCAGCTCGGGCGGTCTTAAAACCACCAACTGGAGATACCAATACCAGGGTGTGTTCAGTTGCAAATCCGCCGTGAATTTGGCCGGTGGACCGAATGCCTGTGAATGGGGCTGCGTGGGATTCAATGACTGCGTAAATGCCTGCTTATTTGAAGCAATCCACGTGGATGAAGACGGCATGCGTCACATAGATATCGAAAAGTGCACCGGCTGCGGAGCCTGCGTGGCAGCCTGCCCGCGTAAGCTGATATCGCTGCATCCCATCGACCAAAATGTGCAGATCAACTGCTCTTCCAAAGCCAAAGGTCCAGATGCAAAGGCAGCCTGTGGTAGCCAGCATTCCTGCATCGGTTGCGGCATCTGCGCCAAGAAATGCCCTGCTGGAGCTATCACCATCATAGACAACCTCGCCCGTATAGACGATGAAAAGTGCATCAATTGCGGCATCTGTGCTACGGCTTGCCCTACCAAAGCTATCTTTGATCCCCTGGCTGGAAGGCGCAAAAAAGCCCAAATCTCAGCCGATCTTTGCATAGGCTGCACGCTCTGCACCAAGCAATGCCCCGTCAAGGCTATCAGTGGTGAATTGAAGCAAACACACACGGTGAATACTGAACTCTGCGTAGGTTGTGAACTCTGCCTCGGCAGATGCCCCAAGAAAGCGATAACAATGGTGTAAATAACACCTACATATAGAAATAGCCAACCTCCATCTGCGGAAGTTGGCTATTTTTGTGTCTATATAAGGCTTATGGCCTAATTTACCCCAGGCCCTTCCAGTTTGCTCACGCCTCCGGGCATGCTGGTCACGGTGATTTGGCAGGTGATTCTTTCACGGATGGCGGGCACGTGGGAGATAACTCCGATCAGCTTTTCTTCATCCCGCTTCAGCTCGGACAAGGTGGAGATAGCGAGCTCGAGGCTGTCTTCATCCAACGAGCCAAAGCCTTCATCCAAAAAGAGGCTGCCTATCTTGATGTTTTGGCTGGACATTGAGGAAAGACCCAAGGCCAAGGCGAGGCTCACCAGGAAGCTTTCGCCGCCGGAGAGGTTGTTGATGCTGCGCACCTGATCTGCCTGAAACAGGTCGATCACATCCAGCTCCAAGGGGATGTCTTGCCTGTGCTTCAGTTGATAACGATGGTTGAGCTTGCTCAGATGCTTGTTTGCGTAATGGATCAGCAGGTCGAAAGTGATACCCTGAGCAAAGGTGCGAAACTTCTTGCCGCCTGCAGAGCCGATCAGGTGATTCAGCCTTTCCCAGGGCTTGTACTGTTGCTCAAGCTCGGAAATCTCCTTTTCCTGGGTCGCAAATCTCATATGCTGGTCTTTGTCCATCTTGAGCTTGCTATCGCACTCTCCCTGCTTTCTGGAGGCTTCACTCAGTCTGTTTTCCAGCTCTGCCAAGACTTCCTTGATCGTGATCATCTCTCTGGGGTCTTGATCCTGCGCCTGAGCTTGCTTAATGTCCTTGGTCGTTTGCTCCAGAATCCCCTCCAGACGCTGCTTTTCCTCTGTCAACTGCTCGATATCGCCTTTGAGCTGGGCAAATTCAGCATCACCCAGCAAGGCTTGAGTGAAACCAGGCAGGTCATCAAAGCCCTGAGCCTGGATTCTGCTTTGGAACTGATCATTTGCTGCCTGCAATTCCTGCGCTTGCTGGCTGTGTTCTTTTTGCATATGCTCCAATTGTTTTTGGCTGTTTTGTAGCTCGGATTTGCTCTTTTCCAGAGTTTGTTTGCCCTCGCTTTCCTCTCTTCTGCGCTTTACAAGCTCAGTGTTCCATTTCTGCTCGGCTTTCTCTACGTCTATAGCATCCAAGACCTGAGTTCTTTGCTTCTTCAGCTCAGCTTTCTCTTGTTCAAGGCTCTTGGTCTGCTTTTCGGATGTGGCAAGCTTATCTTGCTGTTCTTTCAGGCTTTCCGTCTTGTTAGCGTGCTCTTTCTCGCGGATGATTAGCTCTTCTTTCACCATGCGCAAGTTTTCTTCATTTGCCAGCCAGGCCTTTTTGGAAGCGGTGAGCGTTTCTTTCAGCTCCTGCGTCAGAGTATCTGCCGTTATCTGGAGACTAAAAGGCTGCAATTGCTGATTTAGGCCGTCTCTTTGTTGTTCGATGGTTGTCTTTTGGCTACCGATCTGCTTCATCAGCCCTCTTTTTTCGTTCGTGAGCGCTGTAAACTCGATGTTGGTTCTGCTCAGCTCTTTGTTTTGCTCAATAATCTCACCCATGAGCTTATCCCTTTGAGCGGCCTTTTTATCCTTTTGGGATTGCAATTGATCCAATTCCTTGATCAGTTTTTGCAAGCCTTTCTGAGCCTCCTCCTTTTGATCCAGCTCTGCTTTGATCGTCTCAGATTCCAGAGCTTGATCAGTCTCCGGACGGAGCTTGATGATAGACTCATCAAGCTTGTTTAGCTCGTCTATCAGCTCGCTTAAAGATTGCTGCTTGAGGTCGGACTCAGTTTGGGTTTTGGTAATGCTTTCACGCTTGGTTTCCAGCTCCTTCTGCTGCTGCTGAAGCGCCTCTTGCAGCGAGGACAGGTTGTCTTCTTTGATGGCAGGCAGGTCTTGAATATAAGGATGATGCGTGGAACCGCAGAGAGGGCAGGGCTGGTTTTCCTGCAGCTCCTTACGGTGATCATCGAGGCTCCTGATCAGCTTTTGCTGCACAAGCTCCTCTTGCATTCGACTCACCTGGGGCTCCAGAGTCTTAACCTCAGCTTTGAGATTTAACAAGGTCTTAGCTGCCGATTCAAGCTCGGATTGGAGCTTTTGCCGCTGCTGCAGCTTATTCTCCTTCTGCTTTAAATGCTCTAACAGAGGACTCAGGTCTTTGATTTCCTGGCTCAGCCTCTCACTTTCATCCTGAATGCCTTCCCTGCTTTTGCCGCCTAAGAGCTTGTTTATATCCTCATCCAAGAGCTTCAATTCCTTATCGTTTGCATTCAGCCCTTCTTTCAGCTTATTTGAGCCCTTCTCCAGCTTCTGCAACTCCTTTTCCAAAGCTTCACAATCCAGTTGTTTCAGTTCATCCTGAAGTTGCCTAAGTTTTGCCTGCTCTTCCTGCAGCCTGTCCATCATGCTGACGAGAGCCTTCAAAGAGTCCACCAATGCGGCATCTGCTACGTGTTCTTCCTTATATCTAAGCTTATCTGCCTTGTTTTCCTCAAACTTCTTGATCTCTTTTTCAAGCTTTGCTATCGTCTCTTGCAGCTCCTTGTTTTGATCCGTTTGATCTTTTAGCTCCTTGAGGGATTTGGCATACGCTTCTGCTTTGTTTTCGATCTTGATATCCAGCTCTCTGGCAGCGTTAAAACTCTCTTTCATGCTGTGGTCTTTGCCCTCTGCATCTTTGAGCTTGGCAGAGGCTTCTTGATAGTCTTTTTCTGCCTTGTCGAGTCGCTCTTGGATGAGCTGCTGCTCGTCTTGCCCGGCCCGAATCTTTTGGAAGAGCTTTTCCTGAGCTTGGTTATCCCTTTGCAATAGATCATATTCTCCCTTGAAGTTACGTGCTTTCTCAGCACTCTCATAGGCACGCTTACGAGGCGCAAAATCCGAGACCTTCTTTTCCAGCTCAGTTTGAGCTTGCTTCAGGCTATCAAGCTGTCCTTGAAGGTCGATCACTTTCTGCTTCTTCGCTTGGATTTCACGCAGGATTTGGCGCTCCTCGTTGAGTTTATCAGCTTCCTGTTTGTAAGCCTCAAGCTCTGCTTCAATGTTTTCCCGCTGTTCAGCATCCAAAAAGGTGATACCTTCCAACCTCACTTTAGCCAGATCCAGAGCCTTTTTCCTCTCTGAGCTTTCCTCATATACCGCCTTCGAAATCTCACCATAAACCTGCGTGCCGGTGATCTGCTCCAAAATCTCGCCCTTCTGAGAGCTGTTGGCATTGAGAAAGGCATCAAATTCACCTTGTGCCAAGAGGATAGAGCGGGTAAAGCGATCAAAGTCCAGATTGGTGATCTCCTCAACGCAGTCCTTGACCTTGGTGATGCCGCTTGCTATGATATCGCCCTCGGGTTTGTCATCAGTAAGCTGAGAGACCTCGTGTCTGGGAGCTTGCAGATTTCCGTCCTGCTTGCCACGTGCTCTGATTTGGCTCCAGCGGCACAAGTATCTGATATCATCAACCGCAAACTCCAGCTCGCTGAAGCATTCACCTGTGCCTTTGCTCATGATCTCGTTGGTGGTTTTGCTGATCATATTCTGACGTGGTGTTTTGCCATAAAGTGCCAAGCAGATGGCGTCCAGAATGGTGCTTTTGCCGGAGCCTGTGGGGCCTGTGATGGCAAAGATGTTGTTAGCGGCGTAGTCTGGATGGGTAAAATCTATCTGGTGTCTTCCCTTGAGGGAATTGATGTTTTCAAATGTGACCTTGAGTATCTTCATTTCTTCACCTCATTCAGCATTGGAATAAGACTCTTGAAGCTCTTGCAGGATCTGATGATAGCAAGCCCACAAAGTTTTGATCTCTGCCTCATCAAACTCAGGCTCATCGCTTGCCATCTTTTCCAAACGCTTCTCAAAAACCTGCTTTGGATCAAGGGTGGCGAGATCGGCGTAATCCTCATTCATGCGGAGGGTAGTTTCCACGTATTGACGGTTTTGAAAGCGCAACAGCTCCACCCGGCTACCCTTGAGCAGTTCATTCACCTCGTCTCTGAGCAAGCTGCCGCTACCGGTGCCCCGATATTCTACCTCAATGAGGCAAATCTGATCTTGCTCTATCAGCTCCTTCATCACCGCAACAATCTGCTCTTCATCACCTGCAATGCTTTTCATAATATAGCTTTGCGGAACCTCCAAGTCTTGGACGCCTGAAGCCTCTCTTAAATGCCCGATCAGCACCTTGTGTGGATATTCTGCTTCAGCAAAGCTCAGAGGGATGGGACTGCCGCTATAGCGGATCTGATCTTTGCCACCCACCTTTTGACAGCGATGCAAGTGCCCCAGAGCCACGTAGGAGAGCCTCTCAGCAAAGATGTCCACGCTGGAGCGGATAATGGAACCCAAATACAACTCCCGCACCGCATTTGATTCGTTTAGATAGCTTTCCTGCATATACAAATGCCCCATCACCACAATGGGTATCTCTGGGCTGTATTCTTTTTCGTTATATGCAGCTTCAATGACGTCCTGATAGCGGCTTTTGATGCCCTGCTGCAGCTTTTCCTCTTTGTCGCTGAGGCTTTCGCCGGCGTCCACCTGCCTGAGCTCACGCTCTCGCAAATATGGAACTGCACACACGATAGCCTGCAGTTTACCGGCCTTGTCCCTGAGGTAAATCAGAGAATCCTCTGGCTGCTCGCCTATCTGCCCAACCACATGGATATCCATCATCTTAAACAACTCGGCAGGTGCACCCAGCAAGCTGGAAGAATCGTGATTGCCGGCGATGATGACCGCATGTTTGCAGGTAGTTTTTGCCAACCTCCCCAAAAAGCCGTAGTAAAGTTCCTGCGCTTTATTGGCGGGCATGCTGCTGTCAAAAATGTCTCCTGAAACCAGCAGGAGCTCAATCTCATGGGTGTTGACGGTGTCTATCAACCAGGATAAAAAGGCCTCTTGTTCCTCATAACGAGTGCGGCCATACAATTTGATACCCAGATGCCAATCTGAGCTATGCAGAAACTTCATACTCCATCCTCATCGTGTATTGGATTGATCAGACCTGCGCTGAACCGCAGGTGAAAAACAAGCAGAGAGCCACAGGCTCCTCAAAGCCGGCTGACTCTCTACTCGATCTATGATTTGAATCTACTTAATATACATCATCCTTCTGGCGGGCAGGTTTGTGCCACGTATCTTCTGCAGATACACTCCCGCGGGAAGGTCTTTGGAAGGGCTCCACACCATCTCATTGCTGCCATCACTAAGCTGCCTCAGCTCCAAGCTATCCACCTTTTGCCCTTTGATGTTATAGATGTCCACGACCACATCTCCGGCTGTCTTCTGTGCCTCCACCACGATGGAGGTATTGGCAGAGAAAGGGTTGGGGTAGTTTGCCTTGAGGTTGAGGCTGTAGTTTGGGATCACGTGATCATCGCTGTCCAAATCGTCGGTTACGAGCACAAAGGGAATGCTATACTCACCCAAAGAGTCTGAAGAGATCACAAAGCGGAATCTGGCAATACCACTGCCCGAGAGCATGATGTTGAGATGAAAACCTTTGATTTCGCCAGCAACGAGAGTGTGTGGCATGGGAATGCTGCCAGGATAGCAGTTATCATCTTCATCGCAGTAGTTGAAATACCAGTTGTCCGGCCCTTCATCCACCACTATCCGGGTATTGATGCTCTCTTCGACACCCAGATTGAAGACCCAGAAGGGCTGCGATAGATAAGAAGCCTCTCCCAAGGGAGAAACGACAGTGGCATCCCAATTGAAAGCAGCGCGGATATGATGTTCAGGCAGTGCCAGCGTATGCGCCGTTTGCACGATGTTATCGTCAGCCAATTGGACAAATGCTGCCGCCCAGAGCTTGGTCGTGTCATAATCTGCACTGATGGTGAAGGTCTTATCCACCTGAGTGCTATTTCCCGCTCCGGAAAGTGTGATCGGATGCTGAATAACCTGCCTCGTCACATGGGTTTCAATATCCGTGACGTCATCTTCCAAAAGATAGAGTATCAGGTTGGCATTTTGCAGGTTGAAGGTGGAAGACACCATCTGCACATTCACCGAGATGGCGCCCGTCTGCCTGTTAAATGCTGTTATCTGCATCTTCAAGGGCGAAATGGCAAAGCGATAGGGCTTCATAGCATTCAGATAATCTTGCCCGTTGTGCGTTTCATCGTTTGCACCATCAACTCTGGCTTTGCCGTTGAAGATCACGGTAGGGAAACCCACCACGCCATAGTGATCAAAGCGTGCCTGCACATCGTCATTGCTCAGCGGGCCGGATTCCGTGTAGAGCCGTGTGGAGATAAATTCACCGGCGTGCATCTGATCATGCAGCACATTGATGCCCGCATACATCTCCTGACATCCCGTACACCAGTTTGTGGAAAAGGTCTCCGCAATCGAGGTGAGGGGATAGTATTCCGGCTGGGCAAAAGCCAGCGAGATGCTGATCAACAGTAGAATAGTAAATACGTGTTTCATGATTACTCCTTAAAAGTGTTTAGAATCTGGTGCTGAGCTCCACGCGCAGACCAGAGAAGGGAGCTACAAAGCGGCACATGCCGTTGCGGCACACCTTGCCACCGGCTTCACTCCCGGCAAAGACGATCAGATCGCTGTGATCAAAAAGCCCGATCTTGGCTTCCGCATTGGCCCAATAGCGGCTATCCATCAGCGAACCGAAGTCCTTCCAGTTGCTACCGGATGCGACAGAAAGCGACACCTTACCCAGAGCCAGATCCGCTTGAATCCTGGGCTCATAATGCGAAACCGTCTCGTAGTTGGTGTTGATGTTTTCCTTATCCACCAGCTTGAATTCCGTCTTCAGGCTCAAGGGCTTGGAACACACATCAAAACCCAGATGCAGAGCGGGTGTGACTTCCTTTTGCCAATAGTGACTGAGCTTCCCCACGCCGCCTGGTTCGCTACCCGTCTTCTCAACGTGAGACCACTCAAAGCCGGCATTCAGGGCATCACCACTGTATTCCACCGCAGCAAAGAGGTCGTTCATCTTCCTCAGATCGTCGCTGGTCCATGCTTCGGCATAGTTTGCTTCCACACTCCAGTTGTCGGAAATATCCCAGCCGATCCAGCCTTGCACGCCCTGTTCATCCAGAGCGGAAGCTTGGCTATCCGCCAGGGTCTCGCCGTGATAGTTGGCCAAAAAGACGTCCTGCTGCCTATATTGAAACTGGTCGTAGTCTTTAAACGCTGCACCCATTAACACGGGACCCAGCGAATAGTCCGCACCGGCGATGAAAGCCTTGCCGCTCACGGGCTTAAGTGCTGCACTGCCACGGTGATAGAGCTCACGCATCGCCGCCTCACTCCAGAGACTGAAGCTCTCGTAATTGAAGCCCAGGCGAGCGAAGTAGACCTCACTCTGATCATAGCCAAAGGCAGTCTTATTGCGGAAACCCACCGCTCCCGCAGCCACCTTGTAAAAGCTGCCGGGATACTCAAGATCGACTCCATAGCTGAGGTCTAAAGCGTTGGCATCGTTAGGACTGCTGATACCACCATAGATGGCTTTAAGCCTGAAGAGGTCGTCATACTTGAGCTGAAAACCCTTGATGCGGTGATCTTGATCAAATTCCTTGTCTTCATAACTGCGGAAGACCATCCCGCTGCCAAAGGTCTCATACAGCGTTCCACTCTTGACCATCCAAGGCCCATTCTCATAGCTCACATAGAGTTCATCAAAGCCCACTTTCAGCTCTTTGGCCTCCAGTTCGTCCAGCAGATCGCTCTGGCTGCTTCGATACTTGGGCAGCTCGGTGATAAACTTCATCCCAAAGCCAAAGCCTTTGTAGGCCAAGTTGAAGGAAAAGCTATCCTTAAAATACATCCTCAGAGAATCCGGCACATCTCTATACACCAATTGCGCTTCATTGAGGCCATTGACCTGCAGGGTCGTCTGAGCCATCAAGAGCCCGGCGCACAAGAGCAGCCAGATTACCAGTATTTGCCTCATACTTTATTCCACCTCTTCCGGAATCTCTGCTTCTAAGGAATCTTCCGCTTTGATGTCCAAAAGCAACTGCACCTGCTCTTCATAGACTTCTACCAGAGTGGGATCAAAGCCTTTGTGCGAGTAGACGATCTCGCCTTCGGTATTCACAAAGAAGGTGTGAGGCGGGATGCTCACATTCAGCTTTTTGGCCAGGGTCTGATCTACGTCAAAGAGGGTGACAAACTTGAAGTTATTCTTTTTGAGATAGCTCTTGGCACGCTGCTGATCCTTGGCTTTATCGATGGAAATCAGCACCACGGTGAGGTCTTCATACTTCTCAGCCAGGGTGTTGAGATGAGGCATGGCCTCTTTGCAGGGCTTGCAGTAGTCGGCCCAAAAGTCGATCAACACCGGCCCCTTTTCCAAGAGGGATTCCAAGCTCACGTTCTTGTCGTTCATATCAGGAAGACGAAAGTCCGGCATCTGGTCTGCCCAAACAAAGGCGGCAACCAGCATGATGCCCAAAATGATAAGTATACGTTTCATTACAAATCTCCTTTATTTCGCTACGTTAAGTTCTATTTCCATGCCGCTCAGGATGGTGGCATTGTTGGCAAAAGTGGCAGGACGCTTCTGCGCAAAGATCACTAAGGAAAGGTCTTCCGGCACCTCAGCATCTACGCAAGTGACGCTGAAATCTATGCCATTGTTCAGGTCAGATGAGCTGATGTCGATGACGCTCTTCCCGCGCACCACGTTGTGGAGATTGACTCCCTGTGTGTTTTGGGAGCTTGAAGTCTTCTCGATCAGCACCACATTCAGATGTAAATCACTCTGATCAAAGTCGGGAAGTTGTGGAGTCAGCTTGATACTGCCAGAGAAAGTCTGTGCGTCTTGGCTATAGCTTAGATCCGAATAAACCATCGGCCTATCCACATCCAAAAGCTGCTGCACCAAGGGATCGAAAGCCGCCAGTATTTCTGGGGATGAGCCGGACTGCTTCACTTCGCCACCGAAGATGGTCACCGGCACCGTTCCCGGGCTGTAGTATGAATAGGTCGGATCGCCGTTCACCATCAAAGGCGGAGTGATATGATGTTCCAGATAGATGAGCTGGCCGGGATATGCCAGTTGCAGCTCATGCAGCTTGGCTTCTACAGGTGGACAGTTTGTGCAGCTCAAGAAGGTAAAGAATTCCACCACGGCTATCTGCTTGGGATTGGGCACGATGCAGCCAACCCGGTTGCCTCTGATCAGCCATTTATCGGCTTGTTTTTGCAGCGTATCACCCACGAAGGTGCTATCCGCCAAAACCTCTTTTGTCGAGCTGGTGATCAGCAGCTTCCAGTTCACATTTGCCGTAGTGGCAGAAGTCTGCTGCAGGTTCAGAACCGTGACTGTGCTTTTGGCATCCGGATCCTGAGCGAAGATGGTTGCCAGCCAGGCCTCACGTTCGCTCTTGATGATGCCGTTGTGAACGTAATCATCGCTGAAATAGCTCATTGCCTGATCCAGCGAAGCAGCTCCGCCCGCCAACGCATTTTGCAGCGGCGTAAACACCAATGCCTGGAAGTCTTCCGCTTCCACAGCGGTAAAATCGTGCTCGAACCGATCACATGCACCTAAGGCAAGCAAGGCGATCAGCAGTAGGGCGAGACATCTAAACTTCATTTATTCTCCTTTAGGTATCTGATCCAGAGCTTCTTTGACCATCTTGTGGCTGATCAGCTCCGGAAAGAGGATGGGCTCTTTGCCGGGAATATAAAGAGCGTTGAAAGGAACTCCCATGCGGTCGTGATCCTGAATCCACTTGAGCAGCACCGGATCGCTCCGCGTGAAATCCCCTCTCAATAACGTTACTCCCGCCGCCTTAAATTCCTGCATCATATTATCCGTGAAAAGCACCGTTTTCTCGTTGGTCATGCAGTTTTTACACCAGTCTGCACCGATATCCAGAAACACCGGTTTGTTTTCCGACATCAGCTTCTCATGCACTTCCGGACTGAATACATACCAACCTTCCGGTGCATGCGGAGCGGGAATCATGCCGCTGGCGTCCGCCTGCATCACCACTTCCGCCTGTAGGTGTTCCGCTTTGATGGGCAAGAACATCAGGCCACCTGCCACGATCACGACCAAGGCGAGGATGCTGAAGACCCATTGGGTGGCGGTGGAGTTTTCTGCTCTCACAAAGCGTCCATACATCCAGAGCGCAAAGCCCAGCACGATCAGGTAAAAGACCACATTGAGCAGATAGGCACCGCTGGTGAGCGCAAGCGTGGTTTTGAGCATGGTGTAAACCAGATACAAAAGCACAAATCCCATCACTTCCTTGAAGATGTTCATCCATTCACCCGGTTTGGGGATGATCTTGAGAGCACCGGGAAAGATACCGATCAGGATGAAGGGCAGGGCAAAGCCGAGACCGATCAGCAGGAAAAACAGCATCAGCAGCGGCGAGGAAAGCTTGAAAGCAAAGGGTAAGGCTGCACCCAAAAAAGGCCCTGTGCAGGAAATCGCCATCACAAAGGCAAAGATGCCACCAAAGAACGAACCACTGTAACCGCCCTTGGATGTGGCCTTGGAGGCGGTGTTCATCCCCGGAACGGTAAGCACAAAGACGCCCAAAAGCGAGAGCGCAAAGGCAAAAACAACGCTCAGCAGGATCACATTGAACATCGGGTTTTGGTTTTGGAAGCCCCAACCCTGCGTCTCACCTGCGCTGCGCAAACCGATGAAAATACCCGCCAAAATGGCAAAAGACAGCAGCACACCCAAGCTGTAAACCAAGGTGTGTAAGAGCACCTTACCCCTGTCTTGGTGAGCTTGATTGACGATCGCCATCACGCGGATGGGCAGGATGGGCAATACACAAGGTGTGATATTGAGGATCAAACCTCCCAACAGCGCAAAGAGCATATACTTGAGGATGGTGCCCATGGAACTCTCTTCCTTTTCTTTGGGCTGATCGCCCTCGCTGGGTAAAGCCTCAGCTTCCGATTGTTCAGCCTGCTCAACTGCTTCGGTTTCCTCAGCTTCCGCTCCTGCGGCTGCGATCGGCTTTTCTGTACCCGGCTCTGTATTTGCCGCGGCAAGAATCTCCAGTGCCACTTTTCCCACGGCTTCGTCCGGCGGTTCACACATGCCATCATCAAAACAGAGGTTATAGGCCAGGGTCGCTTCGATATTGACTTTGCCGGCTGGCGCATCTTTCTTTACCGTAAAGGGCAGGGTGAGCTTTACCGATTTGTGATAGTCCCATTGGGTTGCACTCACCACCTTGTAACCTTTGGGATAGATAACTTTTCCAAAACTCAGCGAAGGATGTGAAGCCTCCAAATAAAAGTAAGCAGGGTCGCTTGGATCATGGCTCTGATGCTTTCCATCCGGAATGCTCAAAGTAGCCGTGATGACGCCCTTGTCGCCCGGCTCCAATTTGGCCGGCGAAATGGCAAATTTCACACTCTGCCCCATCAGCAAAGTGCTCAGAAACAGCAAGATCACTGCCGCAAATAAAAGTCTCTTCTTTTGCATGTCTTTCCTCTTGAGGGTGCTATTTTAATGAGTTTAAGTCATAATTAACTTAGACGAGCCAGAATGCACGATAGGCTCCATTTGTCAAGTCTCATCTTCAGAAAAGGCTATGAGAATGTGAGTTTTTGCGGAATCGCTAACTGCAATCGTGTTTTTATTGTTTGGTTTTCCCTTTCTGGTTACGAAGCATTCACAACCACGACTCACAATTGGCCAACTCCACCTAACGCACTCGCATCTATGTAAATGCGCCAGCACTCACAACTCACAACTCACAACTCACAACTGGCCAGCTTGCTGGCCTGTCCCTTCATAATATACTCTGACGATGTTGCCCAGACGAAGAAAAACCGTTTTTTCGAATCTCGTAACTGCTCGACCTACATACACCTGCGCAAAGCTGCAAAATTTGATACTTTCCTTGCCAAAGTGTAATATCCGGCGATGGGCTCTACAACAGAATTCCTCACCAAACAGAACCGCTGCAGCCAGTCATAAACCGGCTGCAGCTTATCTTTGTGAAATCACAGTCAATTCTATACTGCAGTCATTATGATTGATCACTAACGGAATATCAAATAGAGTACTCCCATGATAATAAACAGACTGTTTATCAGCATTAACACTATCGGCAAGCGCAGCAATCCTTTAATATTTGGATCACCCGCTTGTTTTTGCCCAAATTCTTTCAAACCACCTGCAATAGATTCCAAAAGTTCCTTAGTATTGCGGTCTATTGGAGGAGTTATCACCGATATATTGGCAGGCTTATTCTCATCAGATGATACAAGGTATTCCATATACTCATCGTCTGAAACTGGCGAGCCGTATGGATCGAAGTAATACTCAAAACCAGTATGCGGGTATGAACAGAAATAGACTATACACTGGCATAAATCCATAATCTCGTCTTCGGATAAATCATCAGTGCAGAAGTACTTTTCTGCACTACCTTCTGAAATGATAATACTCTGTGTTTCCTCATCGTAATATCTGAATTTCTCAACGCGAGCATTCATGATAGCAGTGATAATCTTAGCCACTGCTTTGCGATCCTCTGTATAAACGTAGATGAAATAATCCAAAGCATCAACTGAGATTGTCTCCAATGTGGTGGGAAATTGTACCATATGGGAGTTCATATTGATAAAAGCCCTAAGACCTTTGATCGCATCCCCTGGACTCTTGGCAAGAGCCTTTATCTCATTTTCTTTGGGTAATGAATAAGGGACTAATTTGTTGTTTCTAAGCCTGATGGCAAACCACTCTACCAAGTTAGAAACCAACTCCCCAATAAGCCCTTCATCTGGTTCAATGGAGAATCTTCGAAGGACTCTTTCCAGCTTCTCTCTCAATTTGGCATAGCTCCAATCAAATACCAACGCTGTGTGGAACACCTTTTTGGTTTCTGAGTGGATAGCAGTAGTGCTAATCACTACATCCAAGGCATTCAGCTCTTTAGGTTCAACCTTCTGGGACAAGCTCCCCTTCTCTTTTCCTCTTGAGTCAATCTTTACTTTAACGGCCTCCTGCAGTTTGGCATGGAACACGATTGCCTCTCCAACTTCCAAGTTAATGAGCCCTTTCTTCTGCTTAAAATCGAGGCCTATAGCATCTCCAACTGCATTACGATCATCAAGAGAAAACAGGCGGTGAATAATCTTGAGGTTTGTGTTCTTGACTACATCCGGACTGATTTTTGTGGGTATCTGATCTGCCACCATGATACCCTGCCCATACGCCCTGATCTCGGACAGGATGTGGTTAAAAGTCTCGATTGCCTTGCCCTTCATGTCCGCAATTTCATCGTTATTGATCTGTTGCACGTTCTCTAACAATCTGTGAGCTTCTTCAATAACGAGCAAATGCCTCAACTTTGCCTCAGATTCAGCACCTTTGGCTATGTAGTATTCATAAATACTAACCAAAAGGAGCCCCATGATAAAGACCTTTTCTTGAGCGTCACCTATCCGTTCCAGTTCAACTACCGTGGGACAACTTAGCAGTTCGCCTATACCAGTCCCGTGCTTGGTGTTTAGCATGACACCCTTGGCACCACTCTTTAGACTTCCCACTCTTACCTTTAGGGCTGCGGTGAGATCGTTTTGAAAGTCAATTGAGTATCCTTGAATGCTCACGATATGATCTATAGCATTGTAGAGATCGTCCAGAGTGGGAAACAGCTCAGAATTATCGACAGAAGCATCATCCCAGTAGATATTGTGCCCCGACTTGAAATCCCAACCATGCCATTGGTAGATATAGTAGAATGCGGTTTCCAAAACGTAGGGCATGGGACCATACATGGGAAACGCTGCGATGAATATTGACTTTAAGAGATCCAAATGAGTCTGGAGGTGAAATCCGTTCGCACCCTTTTTATAGGGAAACTCGAAGGGGTTTATCTTCAAACATTTTTCTGTCTCAATTCCCAATATATAGCGTCTAAGTCCCCCTATATTTAAATCTTTATACTCGGTCTTAGCTGGCTCAAGAATCAAAAAGGGCTTCTTGTCTTCATACAAAGTCATAAGTAACGATTTGATCGTAGTAGTTTTACCACTGCCTGTAACACCTGTAACAAGCGTATGTTTCACCAAATCATCTGGATCAATGGTTACAGGCAGACGCGTTTGGTAGTTATGAAACAATGTTCCCAAGCGATATTCACTCGAGAGCTTCGCTGCATCATCTATGGTTCCATAATCGATCTCTTCAATGTAGCTAATGCCTGGTATCTTAGTTTGAGGAAAAGCAAAAAGCGCACTGACGAAGTTTACGTTTGTGATACATCTAAACAACTGGTTGTATTTAAAGAAGTTATCAGATAATTTATTTACCCGCTTTGGCATTTCCAATTGCGCGTCGTAATTTAGGATACTTAGTTTATCATCAAGCTCCCAAGGACGGTCTTCGAATAGATACCGGATATTGGTGTTCACACCGATTTTTTCACTTCCCGTATATAGTGACGCCCTTAAACGCCCCAAATCATCCTCATTCTTAGCGTAAAATGTGATAGCTGGTCGTAAGAAATGAGGAAAGGATTGATTCATGATATAGTATAAGTCGTAAAGATAGTTGAACAGCGACTCTTTGTCGACAGAGACCTCAGTCTGAGACCATCCCACTAACAATACACTCTGGTTAGAACTCTCCTGTTTCTCACCCGATAATTTACGAATAAACCGGCTTAGTTCTGACAGAATAAAGTTTGAAACAGGCCAAAAGCATATGAAAAACTCCATCTCAATAGCGAAATCCATATCTCTATTGTTTGACACAAAATCGTCTATCGGGTTGGTAGTAGCCCCATTGGCTACGTTGATGTGATAAGATCCACAAAGTTTCTCATGCTTATTCAGTCCGCAATTAAATTCATCTACCCTCTCCCAGACACTGCCTGAGCTATCTAAAACATCACCATTAAATGAGGGTGTTTTGACATAATATGATAATAGCTGGTTGATATACTCGATTCGAAAAACAAATCTGATGCCTTCGTCAGAGCTTGGTTGTTCTGAAACAAGTTTTAGCAACTGTCGGAAGTTCATGAAGCCACTATTAAGCTCTAATACAACGTCTGACCTTCCATTTTGAACTCGCATCTTCTCCATTTTGTTAGAATATCTAATACTTTTTAGCTTATATAATGCCATCTTGATCCTCCTCACTCACAAGCCAAAACAACACATATTGATCGGCTTTGGTTTTTCGCTCTATATCACTCAGCAAGCTTCTCAGCTCCTCACCCACCTTATCTTGGTTGTGCAAAATGAATTCACCAAGGTCCGTTTTGCCAAGCAGGAGTGCTGCAAATCTTCCTATTAGCGTTTGATCGTTAGCTTTGTTGTCAATAATTTTGGGGTCTATTATCCTGGGCTTATCCGACCCATCAAGTTCTTTTAGCCGCTCCAATAGCCGACTCCTATACTCCCGGGCAGATAGAATGGCTTTGAATCTCTGTCTTTCATCTCCTTCAAATGCATTTCCTGCAGCCATGTCGAATCCATTGTATAGCGTTAGTAACCTCTCGTCAGATGAAATTGTGTATATGTGTGGCATCAGTCCTCCTTAAACAGGCTAATTATTTCGGATATTTGTTGATCTATTGTAGGGTGTGTCTCTATAATTCTGATATCATTTTCTGCGGCCATATTAAAAAACTTCTCATATGATTCAGGATTTTCACATATGGCTTCCGATACTGTTTTGCTTATTCCAATACAGCCATTCCCCGTCAACTCTTTGGCTGCCAGGGCTTGATTGATAACATGTTCAGGGTTTTGGTATAATTCAGTGGGGCCATTCTTGATTTCTACGCCCATCCTCTCGCCAGCTCGTATTACTTCACGCCTCGACTTTAAGATTCCGTCCTTCATAGTGAAAGACTTTATGGGCATGTTTTTTTTCAACCTAACATCGAAATCCACCCTAAATTGTCCCCTTTCTGTTGTGACAGACAATTGTCTTTTAACTTCTCCGAATCTGCTAAAATATTGATCGGCATGGAACTCTCCCATTTGACCCTTTAGGTTATTGGATTCATCCATCAATTGGTTAATCGTTGGAGCACGAAGTTCAGCATTTTCTTTAGCCTCACTTATCTTTTTGTGCAGGTGTTTATAGTTTTCTTTGGCAAGTTCTAAGGCATTGGGACTCAGCTCTTTACTTTTGAACAATTCTCTTATCTTGAGACGTTTAATGCCTTCTTTTGCTAATTCCGCCAACTTTAATGTTTCTTTGACTGCTAAAGCCGTCTTTTCTGCAGCCTCTTTGATGACGACTGCTGCACTTATTGGATCCATTGTTTTCTCCTTATCTTCATTATCAGCTCTTTTCTATCTTCCACTGGACCAGCCAACATAATAACCCTTCCAGTATACAAACACTTGGGACAGTGCATAAGAATAGCAGCCACACTCACCTTATCCTCTCCCGGTATTCATCACACGCCAAACGTAAGGCGGATGGCGCATTATTGGGTAAAACTGTTGACTTGCAATATTCAACTAGCCTGTCTGCAGACGGCTTGCATTCATCATCGTGTACTTTCTCCTTATAGTTTAATTCTTCATTCACCGGGTATCCTTGCAAAAACCTGATCCAAGTTTCAATGCTGTATGTTGGTACAATGAAAGCAACCTTTTCTTCCTTTTGCCTGCACGGGATTCCAAAATTCCCGCATTCTTGGTTAAGTTGCCGCATCCTTGCCTCAACTCCTCGCTCATCTCCATCAATAATCACCACAAGGGCACAAGTAACGTGTCTGCTCCTATAAATCTTCAGCTCTAGGGGATACGTTTCTATTACCCTTTTTGCCCCCGATCCACTTCCTGATGACATTTTGCTAAAGTGTATCTGATGTCTCTCCCATCCCATGCCAAGCAAAAATCTGTATGCGAAGGTCTTTTGACGCTTATCCTCGCAGACAACAATGAGCGTTGCTTTCCTTCTTTTACTCATGCTCCCACCCCCGTGCGATGACCTCAGAGAGGCTTAAACTGCCATCAAGCTCGGCTGATGGTAGTTTTACCCGCGTTGGCCCCAGTGGCTCTCGATCAAGGAACCTGCAATCATCTATCCCAAAGTAGTCCATCAGTTCAGGATGATGGCTGGCAATAATAGTCTGGGCAATACCACGGCTGTGATCTTGTAGATCTCTAACACCACAAGCATCATTGAGTTCCATCAGCCAAGGTTGGATCTCAGACAAAGCAACAAAATTAACCGGCTCATCAAGTACCAAAGTTATGCCCAGATCTTTTAATCCAATTATCAGCGTATACAAGACGATTAGTGCTCTTTCACCATCCGAGATACGATCAAAATCGAAGAATTGTATTTTCTGGGGGTTATCTTCACTTTCAAAACCCACTTTCAGCTTTTTGCTGTCACCAATGGTTTCCAGCCTGAAGGAAGCAAAGCCGGGTATAGAATCCCTGAGGTTTTTAAATAACACTGGGATCATGTCCTGATATTCTTGGGAGATAAACCTGTACCAAGAAACAAAATCCGTCCCATAGAGGTTCAACCCAACTGATTCGGATTTACTTGTAGCACTCATATTCTGGGGCTGAATGCTCAGGACAAATAGCTTCTCAAACCATTTTCTGAACCACTCGATTCTACCACTTCTATTAACGTCAGTTGTGATGGTAAGTGCAGACCAGGACGGATCAACAGGGTAATGCAATCCGGAACGGTCATCAATATATACATCAACTTCCCCTTTCAAAAAATCAAACAACGGAATACCATTACATCGTAGGGATTCGGAATCTATTTGCAGTCCCTTTTGTTTCTCATTGTACTCAAGCACAAGCTTGTAATCATACAATCCACCATTACCCTCAACTGACAGCTCGAATGTCTGCTTTTTGGAATCTAACCAAACTGTCATGTCGTCCAGTGAGATGACTTCACCTACTCTATCGCTGCCAGTTATCAATCTTCTGATGCTGTGAAGAATATCCAAGATGCTCGTTTTCCCGCTGCCATTCCTGCCTAAAAGCAATGTCATGGCGTCAAACCCAATCTCGAAATTGACCAAGCACCTGTAGTTGTTTACATACAATCTTTTTAACATCTTATACTCCTTTCCGTCAAGGCAAGCTGCACGCTTTCCATATAGTTAGATACTCCTTATGTCCATTTTCTCACTTGGTGTAAGTATTTTAAGGCTGAGGTAGCTGTCAAGGACAAAGTGCGGTTTGGTGGAGAAAATGCTTCCGTGCTTGCGAGTTTATATTTTGTCATCAGAGAGCGACGGTCAAACACCTACCAAAATAGTAGGAGTTTCTTTCCGAGCTCCGGCACCTGAAAAAGCAGCTCTTTCTGAAAAATTTGACCTCCGCACGGGAAAAAGTTACAGGAAACGGCCATTTTTGACCCCCCTCAAAGCCGCTGTTTATGCGGCTTCCCAGCCCCGCCCCTGTTAGCCCCCTGCTCCGTGGAGCAGGAATGGCATAGGATTGCAGCAGGTTACGAGTTTGGGCGGAGTAGGCGCTCGGAAAGGGGTGAACCTTTTCAAAAAGGCAAATGTCTCGAAAATATCTGGTTTTTGCAAGGAAATTAAGCCCCAAAAATGCACACTTTTTTCAACAAACGTGAGCCGGCTTCGCCATCTGAATTTTTCCACGAACAGGGCCGGCTGCGTCGCCCAGTTGTTGGTTGCAGGTTGTAGTTTGACTCCCAAGTGTAGATGGAGACTATGTTTCAGGGATTTCCTATCCAATTAAGGAGAGGTCTACGAATCGCATCAACATCACATTGTCTTCCTCAGCTTCCTGATATCCGGAATCTGCGAGATCACTATGCCGATAAGCGTGATCAATAGCCCCGAAGCGGAGCGCAGGTTCAGCTTGTCTCCCAGGATGAGATAGGCCAAAATCACGGTATAGACTGGGATCAGATTGGTGAAGAGGTTGGATTTGATCACGCCCATTTCTCTGATCACGCCGGTGTAGAGCATGAAAGCACCCACGCTGCCGCAGAGGCTCATGCTCACGATTGCCAGCAGGGGCTTGAGCTGGTGTTGCATGCCAAAGAAATGGGCACCATCAAAGTATAAAAACACGGGGATGAAGTAGATAAGGCCCCAGAGGTTTTGCCAACCCACGATGGTGAGCGCACTGTAGCGATGCGTGAGTGGCTTGATGGTGATGCCAAAGAAGGTGCCGCCGATGACAGCTAAGCTCAGATAGAGCATGCCTTTGAGCGTGCCGCTAAGGTCGGTGGAAGACATGGCCATGATCACCACTCCCGCAAAGGAGACAAAAAGTCCGGCAAAAAGCCAGGTAGAGATGTTTTCCTTGAGCAGCAGCCAAGCCATAAAGGCCGTGACCAAGGGGATGGTGGAAATCACCAAGGCTCCCAAAGTGGACGACACATACATCAGGCCGTTTGTCTCGCCGATAAAGTAGATGAAAGGCTCACAGAAAGCCACAAACATCAGCCGCAGCATATCCTTTGGCTTGGGCTTTTCCCAATGCCCGGTAAAAAGCATGATCGTGAAGAGCAGACCCGCGGCAAGCACCAGCCGTAAAATCACGATTTCATAAGGTCGATAAACCTCAAGGGCTATCTTGACCCAGATGAAGGTGATAGCCCAGAAAAACGTGGCTAAAATGGCCTTGAAGTAGGTCAGCGCTTTAGGTACGGGTTTATGCTTCAAAAGCCGCTTACCACCTTGAAAAAGGCTTTATCTGCCAGAGGTGTGATGTCGAAGGAAGTATCAATTGTCTGACCGATAAACTCATACTCCCCATAAGGATAGCTGGCCTTATAGACCTTGTAGTATGCAGCCCCGGGAACAGCTTCCCAGCTCAGATAAGCGGCCTCAGAGACGATCTGAATATTCACAATCGGTGCGACTGGCAAAGCCTGATCGATAACGAAGCTGAAGGGATCGCTCGGCCCGCAGAGCGGCATCTGGCTTTGACGGCCGCTGCTGTCCTGCACGTAGATATAATACTGCATCTCTTCTCCAAAGGCGGGTGCAATGACCTCCGCTGTCCAGTCATCGTTTCCCAGTGAGCTGAGGGTGGCATATTGCCAAGTGGCATCAGTGGCGGATTTATAGGCCACGTAGGAGCCATTCAAGTCTATGGCATCCACATGAGAGAGGCTGAAATTGATCTCCAAGGGCGAGCTTGCCATGGCGGTAGTCACGGGAGTGTGGATGATCTGGATCATGCCCTCGTCAAAGATAGTATTGGTGCGGCAGTGCAGCGCATCGGTGCCCTGAAAAGCGGAATAGGTGTATCCGTTCACCGTGTAGCCGGGCATGGCGTCACGATAGGCTTGCAGAGCGGCAGCGTCGTTGGCGTTCCCCATCAGCGGCACATAGATGTAATTGTTGAAGATGAGGCTATTGGAATAGGGCTCATCGTTGGGCGTATTGACACGGTAGATGCGGTAAGGCGTTCCGTAGGAGGAAGTTTTGCTCTGCCACTCGGCTACCGAGGCTTCGATGGCGGAGTATTGAGCATGCGATGGCGGCACGCTGCGGATCATCACTTTATCCACGTCCAAAAGCTTGGCCCAGCAGTCAATATGATCGATGTAGGTGCCATTTGGGTCTTGATAAAACTGATATTCGCTCACGCCCAGATAGTCCTCCACCAAGGTCTCAATCTCAGCTTGAGTGTAGGTGTATTCCGTCACCTGTCCACCGCCGGTGTTGGGGTTTCCGTCATTCTCTTCCAGCACCAAAGTGGTAGACATCATCTTGCCCTGGCCGTCCGTCATCATATTTCCACCTGTGGCTACCAGAGGCAGGTAGTGATACTCATAGCCCAAGGCATCGGCAATCACGCTGGGAACGTTATTATCACTGGGTCTGGGGCGGTTGTATTTAAAATCCACCACGCGCAGCTCACGCTGATCATCGAAGACAAACCAGGGGGCGTAATCCCTTACCCAGACGCTGTTTGTGCTGGCATTTATGTAGATCACGTTGCTCATATTGACGCCATTGCTGCTCAGGTTGCTGTGACAACTGCTTTGATCCGATGAACTCACGATCACATATAGCTTTCCGTGCTGTGAAATATCGGCTAATAGATTGTAGGGCAAGCCTAAAGGATAGCGCACCAAAACTCCCTTGGCGGGCTCCCATTCGGCCACTAAACGCGGGCTGGGAGGATAAGGTGAGGCCAAAACCTGCAAGGAAACGGGGATGTTGTAGGGGTTTTGATTGGTAGCATCGGAATTGATCTGGATGGAGGCATGATGCGTTCCCACGCTCAAAGATGCGGCATTATAGCTCACAGTGAGCGTCACAGAGCCACCTGTGGGGATGGTTCCGCTGGTAGGGCTCACGTTGCCCCAAGTGGCGAAGGAGGCATTGGTGTTCCAGGTAAGCGGCAAGTCACCGCTATTGCTCAGGATAAGTGTGCTGCTGCCGCTTTCATCCTCATGCACGGTAGCAGAAATGGAAGTAGGATTGGAGGAAATGGCAGGCCCGCTCATCTGAGGGTAAATCTTGAGGCGGATGTTGGGGAGGTCGTAGCTCCTTGAAAGATTTGTGGGAGCACCATAGTCATTTTGAGCCCGCCTGACTCTATAGGTGCTGGCAGATGTATAAGTCCATCTCGGATAGGCACTTGTCCAGTATTGATAGCCTTTCACGATCAGGATACTCAGGTTTGATGTGCCGTTGTATTCAAATTGAGAGCTGAGCGGCACTTCCATCCAGCCGCTGGTGCTATGGTTTGGATAGCTGCCGCTAAACACCAGAGTGTAACCTGCTGTGCTGTAAGTTCCATTGTCCTGGGTGCTGCTGGAAGTGTGTTTCATGTAGATCTGAACTGCCTCAATTGGATTCGTATCACTCCCACTGCTCTTGTAGAAAGCGATCTTTTCTATCCTGCCGGCCATGCCAATCTCAGAACTCAAGTAGATGGCTTCGTGCGCGCTGTAACTGTAATACCTATTCAGCGGATATGATTGTGTATCCGTGCCGTTGCCGATGGTCACCGCGATGGGATCACCCACCTGCAAGAGGAAGGTTTGGGCGACATAATAGGCACCGGTGATGGCCATGACGTCAAAACTGGCAGAGCTGCCTTGAGGCATACTGGCGCTGACGCTGACGGGGAAAGATACCTGGATTGACGCTCCCGCAGCGATGCTCTGGATATCAATGCTGGAGGTGCCAATGGTGATCCCGGTGGTGGGTGAGCTGAGGCTGACGCTTCCCGCAGGACTGGCTGCTGCGCCGTTGTTGAGTATCGTGATGATGAGGTTGACGTTTTCGCCGGGATCAAGGGTGCCACTGTTGTTGCCTGTGCTGTCGTTCACCAGAATGTCTCCCAAGGCTAAGGCTGGTGCTTTGGCGATCAAGACAAATTCATGAGTCCAGCTTTGGGTGCCTGAGGTGATGCTCAGGCTGAAGTTCAACTCCGTGCCATCCAAGAGGTTATCTGCCAGTTGAATGCCAAAAGCGGAATGGATGTCCACAGTCACACCCGCTGCGATAGCATCCGTCTGATGCGTGTTGTTGGTGAGCGTCACGCCGGTGGTGCTGCAGGACAGGGTAAGAGTGAGCGCAGCAGAAGGTTCTGAACCCGAATTCTTCAGCTTCAGGCTCAAGGCTCCGCTTTCGCCAAATTCCGGCTCATCGTTGTTGTTATCCTGCCAAGTGGCCTCTTCCACATCAATCCAAGGCCCGGAAGGTGGAACTTGGGTAACGGTAGCGATGTAAGTGACTCGATTATGCGCCGTGACTGTAAGGGTGTAAGTGGCTGAGCCTTCCGGCATTCCACTCAAAGAGAGAGTGACGGTACCGGCGGAGTTGGTGTAGCCTCGCCCGAGGATGTTGTTATTGTTGGTCAAAGCCACTAAAGCATTGGCAACTCCGGTATTGACCGTCAGCGAAGTGGTGCCCTGAACTATGCTGTTGGGGTGGGTTACGTTCATGGCAGTAGGAGTCTTGCTGCGCACCAAGAGAGCAGCGTCTCCAAAGATGTGCCAAGTCTTGAACATATTCACGCCATCAGTCCCATAGACGTCCATCATCTTGCAGGAAGCGTTGTAGTAAAGCCCGCCTGCGGTGAACTTCTGCTCGCCCACCAAGAGGTCGTTAAACTCATCTTGAGCCCGCATGGGAGAGGCCCAGGACTGATTGATGGATGAGGCATATATGGTCACCGAGCCGCCGTTGGCATTTCTCTGCCAAGCCTCAGCAAAGCAGGTTTTGGCAACGAAGTTGCCGTTTACGCAGGCCACGTCCATGATCACGGGCGTTTTGGTGCCGTTGGTGAGGTTGGAAGCATTGGTGTTGTTAAAACCGGTGGTGACCCAAGAGGTGTCTCCCCCGTGCCCCACATAGTTGATCAAGCCACGTCCGGCATTGACGTTGTTGGTAACGGTCGAAGCAGAGGCATTCGGATCGTAAACCTGATCCACGCTGGTGTAGCCGTAGTTGAGCAGCTTAGTTCTGATCACGTTCATGTGCTGGATGTCTGTTTCGCCGTTGTCTGCGCTGCTACTTCCCTCACTTGAGGCGATGCCCATGGCGCGGGAAAGCCAGTTGTCGGCAGTCGTTGCGTCCCTTTCGTAGGCGATGGTTTTGTTTACTTGCGCATTGACATCCGCCACCGACTGAGCACTGAAGCGTCCGATAAAGATGTCCGGATAGTTGTCGCTACCTGCAACCAACGAGAAAGTGGGGTCTGATCCGCCACTTTGGTGAGTGAGGGTGGGAATCTGGGGTGCGTCTCCAACAATCTGCACATAGGCGATGGAATTGTCTGCATTATAGCGGTTTTGGATGTAGGATTGAAGTTGTGCGGCAGTGCTGCCGATGGTGGAAAAGTTGATCAATTCAGTCTCGATGCCCTTTTGCTTTTTCCAGTTTACATAGGGCTGGATAGCGTCCATAAAGCTGGAGTGGCAGATCACCAACAGCTTGCCAAAGCTATCATTCACAGGCGTATAGCGATGTGAAGGCCAGTTGATAAAGTGCTGAGCGTAAACCTGCTCAAAGTCACGGCTAAAGCTGCTGCGGGAGGCGTCCAGCGTGTTCACCTGACTCTCGCCTTCGGCATAAATGCGCAGCTTAAAGCTCTTGAAAATGCGCAGCGTCTGGCTCACCGGATTGTAGGCAAAGGGCGTGGCATTGACCGTGATTCCACGATAATCCCTCAAAATATACGGCTCGGAGAGTGTGGCAATCTCGCGGGGATAAAACTCGTCCTTCTCATAGACATCAGCAAACCGGTAAGGAACCGTCTTGGGGTCAATATTGCGCGGGATCACACCCTTGGAGGGCGCCACCTTGAGCTGCAGGTCTTCATAAATTACGTCATAGAGCTCCAGATGCATCTGTGCTCTGCCGTCAATGATGATGCTGCGATTGACCACCGGCAAAGCGGGATAGCCTTCAAGCTGCAATACACCCTCTTTCTCCAGGATCAGGTGCTGCCAAGTTTCGTTATCAATCTCGACAGATTCACTCTCGAAGCTGCCAATCTGAAAATGTAATATAGTCTGCTCCGCACTGCTTTCCAGCACGTTTACGAGCGTTTCTCCAGAGCCCAGTTGCAAACTTCCCGCCATCAAAAGCAAAGGAAACAGCAGCAACAAGCTAAGCCAAATCCGATCTAAGTATTTCATTACTTTTACCCTTTCATTGTGTTCTGATATTTGGAGGTCATGCAATTCCCAGCTCACGAAACTGTCAATAGGATTGTGAGAGCCGGACTTTATCCTGCGCAGTCTGGCCAATAAAAAAGCCCACCAAAAGGCGGGCTCCATAAGGATTCGTTATTTCTTCTTGTGACGGTTTTTGCGAAGGCGTTTTTTACGCTTGTGGGTGGCAATTTTGTGTCTTTTACGTTTCTTTCCGCAAGGCATTTGAGGTGATCCTTATTCCGAAATCTCGATGTCCGTCACCAAGTCCTTGATTTCACGTGAAAACTTGAAGGTGGGAACGGTGCGAGCTTCGACCGGTACTTTGACGTTGGTCTTGGGATTACGACCCATGCGGGCTTTACGTGTTTTGAGTTTAAAGGTGCCAAACCCACGGATCTCGATGTGGTGACCCTCGGCCAAGGTGTCCTTTACTGCTTGCAAGAAGGCATCAATCATCAGGGCGACATCCTTACGAATGTAGCCAGTGTCCTCCGCGACTTTTTTTACCAAATCTGCTTTTGTCATTGTTATCTCCTTAGATTTAATCATTTATCTTTAGTTGGTTTTTCCGATTCGGGTATCAAAGTATTCAATGATATAAAGTTAGCTTTTATGTCAAGTGAAAAGTTCAAGAAAAGCTTAAAAATGAGGCTAGTAGCCGATTTAGGGTAGTCGGGAATTTCGGGTCATCAAGGTAAATCAAGACGGATGGAAGGGGTTTTTTCCACGAATGGGGGGCGACTGTGTCGCCCAGTTGTGAGTAGTGAGTTGTGAGTTGTGAGCGGCTTCGCTGGTTTCTTGGATGCGCGTGCTTTTTGCCGAGATCCGTATAGCTCTGAGGCTCCTTGTTTTTCCCACGAATTACACGAATTAACACGAATTGTATGATGAGAGAGTCCACAGATGCACACAGATTTTCACGGATGAGGGATGTACGGGTACTCCTGTAGGGTCGGTCGCCGGACCGACCATCCCCAAAACCATCCGCTCCTTCTACAAAACCATCCGCACCCCTCACCAAAAATCACCTGTATTTACACCTCCAGCGCAGCGACTGGCGACTGACGACTTGCGAATGCAAAGCCGCACCGACCAGAGAAACGAATGTTCACGAAAGAGGGACGCATGCGGTTCCGATCGATTAAGGTGGCTGGCAGATGATATCTGAATAATCTGCTTCTCCAGCCATCAAACGTCAGTCAGATTATAACTCACGTAATTTTGTGCTACTTGTAGGTAAATATATCTTGACAACTTTTAAACCCCAATTATATTGTACCCATAGCTCAAAGTAGACCTCTGCCGCTTTCGTACACTTGGCAGGGACATAGGATCATGACCAGGTAATTATCGCACAATACTGTATTTATAAAGGAGAAACACAATGAAGACGATTGTTTTAACACTCGTATTCCTAATGCTGGCAGTCATGGCTTTTGCCCAGGCTCCGTCTCGTTGGGTGATTCAAAGACTGCAGTTGGATCCTGAATGTCCCATGGATATCGTGGATTATGTCACCAACACAGGTAATACTGACAGTGAGCACTACATAATGAGGGTGCTTCACGTAGAAACAAATGAGTTAAGAGGCACAGATTTAGGTGCACCTCCAAGTAGTATGAGGATTTGTAAAGTTGGTAATGAAAGTGATGGTTATATGGTTTTAGCCCTGTTCAATCAAAGTCTTTGGCCCTACCAGTGGTTTCTAGGCGAACACCTCAAGATCATGATCTGGCATACCCATGATACAGGTATCCATAGTGGCGTGCACCCCTATCCTAATTATGAGTATGTAGAAAAGACCATTGAGGTGACCTATGATCATAGTGCGATTGTCTACACCGGCTCGGCAAATTGGCTCATCGTGCCTCCTGCTCCAGTTGCCGCCTATTCCTTCACTGTAAACTCAAACATTCCCGGTGCCGCCATTTACAAGAATGGTGAAGACACCGGCAAAGTCACTCCCTACACCTTTACAGGTCAGACTCAAGAAATCTGTGGTGTTTATAGCCTGGTTTTGGGCGATATTATTTGGAAACCCGCGAGCTACAACTATCAAGGCACCGAAAATCAGTCAGTCGACTTTCTCGTTACCTTTCACCCTGACAGTTGGGCGACTATAGGCGGAGGAACCACATACAATGATTCTCATTCATATCCGGCTGTATATGGTGGCTACCGGCGGAATGCCCGCGAACAATACATAGTGACAGCCAGCGAGTTAACTGCGGCAGGAGTGCAACCCGGGATGATCTGTTCCATTAAATTCAATGTGGCAAACCCCAATGGCTGTGGCAGCCTGCCCTTCTATAGCATTTGGATGGGAACTACTGACGCCACGGAATTTACAGATAACAACTTCTTTACCGATCTCACCAGTGTATTACTGTGGAGAAGAATCACTCCCACACAGGGATGGAACACCCACCAGCTTGCTACACCCTTCTACTGGGATGGAACCTCCAACATTGTGATCCAAACCAGCTTTAGCATGCAGGGAGCAGCCACGCAAAACGCCAGCACCTACTACACTACCACTTCCGAATATAGAGCCATGTATTACTGTAGCGATTCTGTTGCCTGGAATACCGTCAATACAGGAACTCGTAGCTATAACCGTCCCAATATCATGATAGGAATAGCAGATGAGCCAGAACTTTTGGTCAACCCTTCGTCTTTGGACTTTGGGCGTATTCCGATCAATGGCGTAGAAAGCATGAATTTCAGAGTTATCAACACTGGAGGTGGAACACTCAACCTCACGGGTATCAGCCCCTGGTCTGATGGATTCTTTGAATTGGACGAACCTCGCAACTTCCCGATGGCTTTGGAATTTGGGCAAAGCTGGTATTTGAGTGTCGTGTATTCTCCCACGGCTGTCGGAAATCATTCGGCAAACTTCAACATAACTGCTGAAACTGACAATGCAAATTTGGTGGTGAGTGGTGAATGTTATGATCCGGTGATCTATTCCATACCCTACTGTGAAGAATTTGAATATTGGCAAACGGATGGTACTCCGGTGCGGGAATGGACGCAGTATACAGAAGGTAGTACGGTTAATTATTGGATGGCCAATTCCAGCCAAACATCCTTCAATTGCATCCCTCGTAATGGAGCTTTCAATGCCATCTTGAGGTCTACCGGCAATGCTTGGTTGATGAGGCCCTTCTCTTTGCAGGCGGGACAATCCTACACCGTTGAAGTATGGGCGAGACAGGATGGACTCAATGCATCAAATGCCAGTGTGGGTTTCTACTATGGAACAGATGGAACCCCTGACGCCATGAACAATATCATCGTCGACCAAACCGGAGTCGTCAACAGTGGGTATCAGTTTATTTATGGCAGCTTCACTCCTGCTGCCGATGGCATATATTGGATTGGCATTCACGGTATTATCGCCAATGCCCACTATCTCAGCATCGACAGCTTCTGGGTGACTCGAACGCCTCCAGGGCCCATACTTTCCTATTTCCCCACCCCTCTGAACCTCGGCACCTTACAAATCAATACCGCCTCAGAGTATCAGGATCTAACTGTGTTCAATTATGGTATGGGAACTCTGAACTTGAGTGCTGCCGACATCAGTATCATTGGAGATGATGCAGCGATGTTTGAATTTGATCCTGTCAATCTTCCTTTTGCTCTCACTTATCGCCAAACCGGCATCATCCCGGTGCGTTACTGTCCCACTACAGAGGGTGCACATACCGCTGCCTTGCGTATGGTTCATAATGGGATTAACTATGACGCAGCTCTGGAGGGTAGAGCCTTGGGTGCAAATGCGCTCTTTGAGAGCTTTGAAGGGTATGCATTCCCGCCCTATGGCTGGACTTTGATCAATGAAGGCGGCGGCAACACCTGGTTCCGCTCCGAGACATGGTCAAACACCGGGGTTGCGCATGCCCAGATTGACGCTGTCACCGTAGGCAATAACGACTGGCTGATCACTCCCAAGCTGGCTCCATCAGATTTAAACCACACCTTCAGCTTTTATGGACGCAGTTACGGCACTCAACGTGAAGCGATGTTCAATGTGTTGGTCTTCACCGGAAGTGTTCATTCCATGACTACTGTCGACACCCTAGCTGTCAATGTACAGGCTGACGCCCAGTATTATATGTTACACTCCTTTGATTTGTCAGCATATATCGGCCAGCATATCTATCTGGTCATTCAAGCAATTTCCGCAGGGCAGGGCAATCTGCTGATCGATGATGTATACGGTCCGGACAAGGTGGTTACCTTGCTCCCTGCACCTGTGGTGCAAATAACTCTCTCCGGCTCGGATATCGTGCTAACCTGGGAACCTATCCCCGACGTCCCTCCCGGCCTATATATGATCTATGCTTCAGAAGACCCTTACAACTTTGGTCCTGAACCCATAGCTGAATCTGAAACCTATAGTTATACTATACCCGCAACAGAAGCCAGACGCTTCTTCAGGGTGGTTTACGTTGACAACAGTGACCTTAAGAAAGCCTTGAAAAAACCTTAAAACTCCTAAAGAGATGATGCTGACCCGCATGTCTGTATGGATGTGCGGGTTTTTGGTTTTTATACGGATGAGGGTCGACTTCGTCGCCAGTCGTCAGTAGCCAGTCGTCAGTCGTCAGTCGCTGCGCAAGCGATGTAGATGGATGTGTTTTTAGTGGTGACTGAGACCGTAGTTAGAGAGTTTTGCCACAAATTACACGGATGAGGGGTGTACGGGCGCTCCTGTAGGGTCGGTCGCCGGACCGACCATCCCCAAAACCATCTGCTCCCTCTACAAAACCATCCGCACCCCCTCTACAAAAAACACCTGTATTTACACAACCAGCGCAGCGGCTCACAACTCACTACTCGCAACTCACAACTGAAGCGAAGCTGCCCCCGCCCTTACTTAGCCGCCCGGTGATTACTCGGAGCCACTCGGGAAAAACCCGAGTATCGCCACGGCATCACCGCTCGGCTAAGCAAGGAAGACGTAACCGGCACTCGCCACGTACGGGCGCTCCTGTAGGGTCGGTCGCCGGACCGACCATCCCCAAAACCATCCGCTCCCTCTACAAAACCATCCGCACCCACCCAAAAACCATCCGTATCCCAGCAAAAAACACCCGTATCTACACCTCCAGCGCAGCGACTGACGACTGACGACTGGCAACTGACGACTTGGGAAGCGGCGCTTCAGCGAGCGCCCGTACACACGCCGTCAGCACGTTTATATCCCTCTGAACTTGGTCGGTCCGGCGACCGACCCTACGCCAACATCGTCATCCGTGAAAATCCGTGTGCATCTGTGGACTTTCTCATCATACAATTCGTGTTAATTCGTGTAATTCGTGGGAAAAACAAGGAGCCTCAGAGCTGTACGGATCTCAGCAAAAAGCACGCGCATCCCCGAAACCAGCGAAGCCGCTAACAACTAACAACTAGCAACTAACAACTGGGCGACGCAGTCGCCGCCCTCTTCGCGGAAAACAAAACGTCAATGTTGACAAATTAGCCCCTTTCATTCTTTTTGAGCACATGAATACTCAAAATCGTAAACCTACCCGCCAAATCAAGCTGGGCAAGCTGCTCATCGGTGGTGGTGCGCCCATTTCCATCCAGAGCATGCTCAGCGTGCCCACTTCGAACGTGAAAGCCTGTCTGGCTCAGCTCAAGGACTTGGAGCTGGCCGGCTGTGAGATCGTGCGGCTCAGCGTCACCAATCTCGAAGACGCCAAAGCACTGAGCATCTACAAAGAACGCACGTCCATGCCCATCGTGGCAGACATTCATTTTGATTATAAGCTGGCTTTGGCCGCTTTGGACAACCATGTGGATGGGCTGAGATTGAATCCCGGCAATATCGGCGGCCGGGAAAATGTGGAAGCGGTGGTGAAAGCCGCAGCCAAGCAGGATATTCCCATCCGCATCGGCGTCAATAGTGGCTCGCTGCCTCAGGATTTGCTTGCCGAGCATGGAGTGTGTGCTTTTTCCATGGTGGAAGCGGCTTTGCGGCACGTGCGCATCCTGGAAGAGCTGGATTACCGCAATATCAAAATCTCCGTAAAAGCCTCGCATCTGCCACTGATGGTGGAGTCTTACAGGCTGTTGTCCTCTGAGGTTGATTACCCCTTGCATTTGGGCATCACGGAGGCGGGCACGCTCTTCTCTGGCACCGTCAAGAGCTCCATGGCTCTGGCGCTCTTGTTGTATGAAGGGATTGGAGATACGTTGCGGGTTTCGCTTTCGGCAGACCCGGTGCAGGAAGTGAAGGTGGCGCAAGAGATACTCAAGGGTTTGCAGTTGCGTCAGGGCTTGAATATCATCTCTTGTCCCACCTGCGGACGTACCAAGATCCGGCTGTTTGAGCTGGTGGACAAGGTGGAAAAAGCGCTGGCTCCCTATCGGGACAAGAATCTCACCGTGGCCGTGATGGGCTGTGCGGTGAATGGCCCCGGTGAGGCGAGGGAAGCGGATTTTGGCATTGCGGGCGGAGATGGCGAGGGCTTGCTCTTTGCCAAAGGCGAGATCATCAAAAAGGTGGCGGAAGAGCATTTGGTAGAGGCGCTGATGGAATTGGTCAAACAACATAAGGATATATAACATATGATTTTGTGGCAGTTGTTTATCAGCTTCCTAAAGATAGGAGCTTTTACCCTGGGTGGTGGCATCGCCATGATCCCGATTATGAGACGTGAGGTGGTGGAAAAGCATAAGTGGCTTACAGATATGGATTTTCTTGATGGCGTGGCTGCGGCGCAGAGTTCGCCCGGGCCCATCGCCATCAACATGAGTATCTACGTGGGCTACCGCATCAAAGGCATTCCCGGCATGCTGGTTTCTGTGCTGGGTTCGGTTTTGCCCTCTTTTACCAGCATCATTATCATCGCCAGTTTGTTCACACGTTATGCTCAGGAACCCTTGGTACGCAAGGCTTTTCATGCTTTGGAGCCAGCGGTAGTTTCGCTGATCGCCTGGCCTTTGATCCAGATCAGTCAGAAAGTGGGCTTGAACTGGCGCAATTTCTGGATTCCGCTCTTGGCGTTGGTTTCAGTCGCTTTTATCGGTATCAGTCCCATGTATGTGATCATCATCTGCATCGCTTTGACGCTGATCATCAGCCAGATTAAAGAGAAGCGAGGGAAGAACTGATGCTAACCATGTTTCTCACCTTTGTAAAAGTGGGGTTGTTTAGCTTTGGAGGCGGATATGCAATCTTGGCGATGTTGCAGCAGGAGATCGTAGTCAAGCATGGCTGGCTGACGGCGAGCGAGTTTACCGATGTCGTGGCTATTTCGCAGATGACGCCGGGGCCGATCGCCATCAATGCGGCTACCTTTATCGGTTTTAAGACTCATGGCATCTTGGGGTCGGTGCTCTGCACCTTCGGCGTGATTTTGGCGCCTCTGTGCCTGATGTTGATCCTCACGCACACCTACATCAAACTGCAGCAAAAAGAGTGGTTTAAGAATCTTTTTAAAAGCCTGAGGCTGCTCAGTGTGGGGCTGATCGCAGCGGCCATGGTCTTGATCGGCAAAAGCGCTTTCCCTGATCTGTTTTCCGTGGGGGTGTTTGTGGTCTGTTTCCTGATCATCTGGCGTTGGAAGGTGAATCCCATCTATATGCTGTTAGGTGTAGCTGCTTTTGGCATGGTGTTCGGATGAGTAAGATGGTCGCTGTCTTGGAGCTGGGCACCAATACCTACAAATATGTGGTGGGTTCGGATGAGGGCATAGTTTTGGATGGAGCGCTGCCTTTGAGGTTGGGTTCGGATCTGCATACCACGGGCGGCATCTCGGATCAGGTGGCGACTCAGGCGATTGAGCAGATTAAGCGAACTTTGGCGGAGGTCAGGCCTTTTGAGCCACAGGAGATTATCTGCGTGGGAGCGATGACCTTGCGCATGGCGAATAATGCTGAGGCTTTTAGGGGGAGGGTGAGAGAGGAAACCGGTCTGCGAATGGGCGTGCTGTCCAGTGAGCAGGAGGCTTGTCTGGCCTTCAAAGCTGCCAGTGCAGAGAGTGTGATGGCTGGTGCTAAAGCTGTCTTGGATGTGGGAGGCGGTTCGGCGGAATTGGCATTTGGTTCAGATGAGCCGGGATACAACTGCAGTCTACCTTTGGGTGCGGTGCTGCTCACGGATAGGTTTATCGACAACGATCCACCTTCTGAAAGCTCGCTTGAAGCGATGAGAAGCTACATCCGTGGGTTGTTAGAGCAAAACATCAGAGGTGTGGAGAGCTCAGCCCTCATCGTCATCGGCGGCACAGCGAGAAACCTGGCCAGCATCAGCGGGAAAATCACTCTGAACAAAGAGGAACTGCTGGGGCTTTTCGATTTTCTCAAGGCAAAGCCTTTGTCAGAGCGGAAAAAGATTCAGGGCTTGGACCCCGGCAGAGCGGACATCATCATCGCCGGTGGGCTGTTGATCATGGAAGTGATGGAGATTCTGCATTTAGACAGCTTTTCCGCTTGTGAAAAGGGTGTGAGGCATGCGATTTTGGCGGAGGCGATCAGGGGCGAGTGGCAGTCTTAGTCGAGTTGGATAATCGACTTTCTGCTCCGCTTTTCAAGCCACATTTCACGGCAATTTTAAGAATTATATTGACAAATCCCATAAGTTTAAAAAGCTTGATCACACGTGGGTGATTAGCTCAGTTTGGTTAGAGTGCTACGTTGACATCGTAGAGGTCACTGGTTCGACCCCAGTATCACCCACCATCCTTATTTATTGGGTGATTAGCTCAGTTGGTTAGAGCGCTACGTTCACATCGTAGAGGTCACTGGTTCGAGTCCAGTATCACCCACCATCCTGATTTTCAATCCCTGCTTTTCAAAAGGCCGTGATTTTAAAAAACCAAAAAAGCTGCCCACGGGAGGCAATCTCCACGCGGGCAGCATAGATAAAAGAGAGGAACTATAAATGAACATTCTGGTGTTGAACTGCGGAAGTTCTTCCATCAAGTATCAATTGTTTAATATGAAAGATGAGTCCGTTTTGGCGGATGGCATTGTCGAACGTATCGGAGAGGATATTGCCCTTTTCACCTATAAGAGCCCTGCTTATACCAAGAAAAAACAGGAAATGGTGATCAATAATCACGAGCGTGGCTTGGAGCTTGTCCTGAATGCGCTTCAAGATAGCGAGCATGGCGTGATTGGCAGCCTCAAAGAGATAGATGCGGTGGGACATAGATTGGTGCATGCAGGTGAGCATTATAGCGATGCTGTGGTGATCACGCCGCATGTGAAGCAGGTTTTGCAGGATTGCATCCCCTTTGCGCCTTTGCACAATCCAGCCAATATCAAAGGGATTGAGGCTGTCTTGGCCAGCATTCCAGAGGTGCCTCAGTGTGGTGTGTTCGATAACGCTTTCCATCAAACCATGCCTCCACAGGCTTATCTCTATCCCCTGCCTTTGGAGTTTTATACAGAACATAAGATACGCCGCTACGGCTTCCATGGCACTTCGCACAAGTATGTGAGCATGAAGGCAGCGGAGTATCTGGGACGTGATATAAATGAGCTTAAGATCATCACCTGTCACTTGGGAAACGGCGCTTCAGTGACCGCAATCGACAAGGGACGCAGCATCGATACCTCAATGGGTATGACGCCGCTGGAAGGTTTGATGATGGGCACGCGCTGTGGCGATCTTGATCCCGGCATCGTGATCCTCATGCAGAAAAACCTCGGTTTGGATGTGGATGAGGTCAACCGAATCATGAACAAAAAGAGCGGCATGCTGGGCCTTTCTCAGCTTTCCAACGATATGCGCGTGATCGAGGACGCCATCCTCAAAGACAAAAATCAAACTGCGATCACCGCTCATGACGTCTATTGCTACCGCATCAAAAAGTATATCGGCGCCTACTTTGCCGCCATGAACGGACTGGATGTGCTGGTCTTTACCGGTGGTGCGGGTGAGAATATGCCCATCATGCGAGCTCAGGTTTGTGAGAATATGGATGCGCTGGGAATCAGTCTGGATCAGGAAAAGAATGCCCGCTTTACTGGAAATATCGAGGTGCTCAATAGCGCTGAGAGCAGGGTGAGCGTGCTGAAAGTTCCCACAAACGAAGAGCTGATGATCGCTCTGGAGACGATGCGCCTGCTGAGCTAAGAGAGGAAGACGTGCGAATCGACCTGCTTTTGAATAAGCTCTGCCTCACCAAGACACGCAGCATCGCCAAGACTGCTTGCGACAAGGGCTTGGTCAAGCTCAACGGCAAACCAGCCAAGGCTTCAGCAATCGTCAAAGAGGAAGACCAGATCGAGCTCACGCTCTATTCGCACGTCCATCAGATCAAGATCCTCAAGATCCCCGAAGGCAACGTCGCCAAAAAGGATGCGGCAAACTTCTACATCCTGCAGAGTCGAGAGCCTATAGCTTAGATCAGGACTGCGGCGAGGGAAATGAGTGTATGAGGTGCTTTCAAGTTAGATTTGTCTTTGCACTCTCGCTCTTTCTGCTGCTGGCTGTTTGTCTGAATGGTGAATACAGCCTCATCGCCAAAAGCCGCTATGTGAGCATCTACGGCAGCGGAAGGACAGCCGAATCCACGCTCCGGCTGAGACAGGAGCTGGACGAGGGCATCGATGAGATACAGATGCAGACCGGTGTCTACGTCGATGGTGGGCCGGATATCTATATCGTGGGCGATGATCAGGCTTACAAGCTGCTCACACAGGAGCATCAGGGGATCGTAGAGTTTAGCGATGCCTTCTATAGCAGCTACGAGAAAAGAGTCTGGGTAAAGCCTTTGGAGAGCCTCAAGGGCAACTACATCAAGGTGCTTATCCATGAATACACTCACTGGTATCTGGATCAGCTCTTTGATGGCGCTACACTTTGGTTTCATGAAGGAATGGCCTGCCTCTTTGCCAATCAGCTCAGCCTCGAAAGCTATGTCAATTTCACGCGGGATTGCTTCTTTGGCACTCTGGCAGACCTCTTCAGAATGGGCTATCAATACCCCGAAAGTCCCGCCCAGTGGCAGAGCTACTATCTCTCAAGCCTCTTTGCCGTCACTTACCTCCAAGAAAACTATCCGGAGGGCTGGAAGACCTTCTGGCATATCACCTCCAGCACCTATAAAGCAGGCCAAAAGACGCCCTTCATCGCTGCGTTTAACTACAGTTTCCATACCACCCTCTTTGATTTCAACCGCCATTATCAGGATTACCTGAAACAAAAGGCCTGGAAATACCTCTTTATCGGCGTCAATTCCCTCATCTTTTCGCTGTTGCCCTTAGTGCTGCTCATCGCCTACATCATAAAGCGTAAACGCATGAAACAACTGCCCGATCTGCCCCTGCCTCAAGATGTAGAACTTGAGCCACCACAAGAGGATAGCTAAAGCACGATCACTAATCGCTTGACATTTTAGCAGCGCTCTGTCTTATCACACCCATGAAGAAGTTTAAGATTTTATCCGTTGAGTATTGCCTCTGGCTCTACAACCTGGCCTGCGTGAGCTGGCTGCTCTGGCGCTTGGCTGAGCGTCATGTGCCCGCGGCTGTTATCCTGTTGACGCCTTTGCTCTTGGCCGGCATTTTCACTTTGTTCAAAAACAACCTTGCCGCCAAGATATTGGGAGAAACTGAGGGCAAATCCAAGCTTTGGATCTATGAGATGGTGCTGGCTTTGGCTATCAGCTTTGTGATGGGCTGGATCATCGTGGATGTCAAGCCCATCGCCTTCATCACGCAAGCAGCCAACACCCAGGGCATCATCAAAGGCATCTTCAATCCCAATTTCAAGCAGTTGGTGCCCATGCTTGGTGCTTTGATCGAGACCATCTACCTGGCGCTGCTGGCTACCGTGTTTGCGCTGCCTTTCTCCTTTGTGCTCAGCTTTTTAGCCGCCAAAAACCTCATGTATGGTTCCATCCCGGGACGCATCGTCTATGTGATCATCCGCACCATTTCCACCGTGTTCCGCTCCATCGAAGCCATCGTGTGGGCGATCATCTTCTGCGTGTGGGTGGGCATCGGGCCTTTTGCCGGCATGTTGGCGCTTTGGATTCACAGTATCGCATCGCTGGTAAAGCTTTACAGCGAACAGATCGAGAACATCGATCCCGGTCCTGTGGAAGCCATCCGCGCTACCGGAGCCTCGACACTGCAGGTCTGGCGCTATGGTGTAACACCTCAGATACTGGCTCCCTACCTGGCTTTCACCATCTACCGCTGGGACATCAATATCCGCATGGCTACCATCGTCGGCTTTGTGGGTGGCGGCGGTATCGGACTGGCTCTGTATCAGGAACAACAGCTTTTGGCTTGGCGGAATGTAGGGCTCATCATGTGGCTGATCGCATTAGTGGTGTGGGTAATGGATATGTTCAGTGCTCACATCCGCGAGAAACTCATTGCCAATTAAGGAGATATCAATGGCTAAATACAATCCCGTAGAGCTGATTCTCAAGAAAAGAGACGGCTACTCCCTGGATGAAAACGAAGTCAGCTTCTTCATCAAAGGCTTTCTGGATGGCAGCATCGCCGATTACCAGATGAGCGCCCTGCTCATGAGCTGCTTCTTTCAAGGACTGAACATAGAAGAAACCAAAGCCTTCACCAGAAGCTATATAGAAAGCGGCGAAAGCCTGCAATTCGATCCCGCCCTGCCCGTAGCGGACAAACACTCCACCGGAGGCGTGGGCGACAAAATCAGCATCATGTTGGCTCCCATTGCCGCCGCTCTGGGACTGTATGTGCCGATGATTTCCGGACGTGGCTTGGGTCACACCGGCGGCACTTTGGACAAACTGGAGACCATCCCCGGCTTCCAAACCGCCTACGAGATGCAAGAGCTCTACGATCTCGTGATGAAGCACGGCTATGCCCTTGTGGGACAATCCGATGCCTTAGTTCCTGCCGATAAGAAGATTTACGCACTGCGTGACGTGACCGCCACCGTGGAAAACCCCGGCCTGATCACCGCCTCCATCATGAGCAAGAAGATCGCTGAAGGCGCAAAGTATCTGGTGATCGACCTCAAAGTAGGCAGCGGCGCCTTTATGCCCAATCTCAAGCGTGCCCAAGAGCTCGCCCAGAGCCTGGTTGAAACCGGACGCAGCTTTGGCCAGAAGGTGCAGGTAGTCTTCACCAACATGAATACACCCCTGGGCAGAGCGGTAGGAAACGCCATCGAGACAGCCGAGGCAATCGAATACCTCAAAGGCAATTACCTGCCGGACACCTACGCCATCACCACCAAGTTAGTCAGCCAGATGCTGCTCTTGGCGGGCATGTATACGGATGAAAGCCAAGCGGTTACCGCCATCAATGAAGTAGCGGCAAACGGCAAAGCCTTGGCCAAGTTTGAAGAGATCATCATCGCCCAAAACGGCAACCCCAAGGTTCTTGATGACTACTCCCTCTTAGGAACCGCCAAGTATGAAATCCCCGTCAAAGCCCCCTCTTCCGGCTGGATAGCGCAGATCGACTCCCGCGCCATCGGCTACGCTCTGGTGAGAATAAAGGCCGGACGCATGAAAGTGACCGACAGCCTCGATCCCTGTGCCGGAGCTTATTTAGAGCGCAAGATCGGCGACGAAGTGCAAACAGGCGAAGTGATCGGCACCGTCTTGAGCAACGACGAGAAAGCAGGCCAGGCAGCCGCCTCAGCCATCGCTGCCGCCTACAAGATCGCTCCTCAGCAAACACCCGCTCAAGAGATCATCCTCGGAATGTACCCCTAAGTAGAAAACACCCATGCAGAAAGCTTGTAGAATCTGGTTTATCATCCTGCTGCTGAGCACACTCGCCCAGCTTTCAGCGGTGGTGCTCAAAGTCTTTGAGCTGCCAGACCCACGTGCCACGGATGCTGCTTCCAAAGCAAATGCCGCCGTGGTGCAAGCTTTCAAAAAGAAGTTTCCCCACATCGAGCTGCGCGCCTTTTCCGGTATCAAGATCGACAAGATGGATTTAGACGCCGCTCCTCTCATGGCCATCGCCGGCGGTGTGGCACCCGACATCCTCTATGTAAACTTCCGCCAAAGCGACACTTACATCCAAAACAACTTCCTTTACCCTCTGGACGAATTCATCGCCAAGGAGGACTCCGAACTGCTCAAGCTCCGAGTGGAAAAGCCTGTCTGGCAGGTAATCAAGCGCAAGCAGAAGGGCAAAGATGAGGAGAAGATTTGGATTTTGCCTTACGAGACCTTGGTGCGCGTGCTCATGTATCGCAAGGATGTCTTCAAGAAGGCAGGTTTAGACCCCAACCGCTCCCCAAAAGACTGGGATGAATTCATGCAATATGCCGCCCAGCTCAGCGATCCCGCCACCAACTACTATGGCACCGTTTTGGCCTCCGGCCCTCAAGCCGCCTACGATTGGCTACCCTTGCTCTGGGCTGCTGGCGGCGATGCGGTTGTCTGGGATGAAGCAGCCCAGCAGTGGAAAGCCGCTTTCGCCTCCGAAGCAGGCGTGGACGCCGCAGAATACTACCTCAAAATCCTCAACACCCCCTGGACAGACAAGCATGGCCGCCCCCAAGAGGGCTATTCCATGCGGGATGGCGACTGGGGCTACTACTGGACGGAAGGTAAGATCGCCATGCGCATGGACTACCTCTCCCAGCAAAACATGGGCGGACGCTACGACCCCAACCTCTACGGCTTTGCTCCTGCTCCCCAAGGCCCCGCCGGCAAGGGTGGCAGCGAGATCAACTGCCGCATGATGGGCATCTTCAGCGGCGCGGGCATCAGCAACAACGCCGGTTTGGGCGATAGGAACGCCGCCGAAGTTCGTCAGGCCGCCTGGGAATACATCAAGTTTTACGATAGCGAGGAAGCCCGCAAGATCCGCCTCAAGGTGATGGTGGAAAACGGCTACGGCCGCGTGCAAAACCCTGTCTTCCTCAAGCGTTACGGCTACGATGAGCTGCTGCGCCACTCCCCCGCAGGCTGGCTGGAGACCTTCCAAACCGCCATGAACGAGGGCAAACCCGAACCCTTTGGCGACAACTGTCAGAAGGTCTACGAATTCATGACCTACCCCCTGGAGGAGCTGATCAAGCTGGATCGCAGCGGCAAATTGGGCACCGATCCCCAGATCCGCAGAGCCAACATCCTCAAAATCCTGCAAGCTGCCCAAGACCGCACAAATAAAGAGATGATCGGCATCCTGCCCAAGGCAGAGAAGATCAAGCGAGAGCGTTTAGCCGCTGTGATCGCCGCCCTCATCCTCTTTGCCTTTGGCTTCACCCTCTGGAAAGTATGGAAAATCCTCACTCCCGAACACCGCATCACCCACAGCAAAAGCTCCCGCCGCACCTTCTGGATCGTCATCCTCTTAGCTCCCGCCGTGATCAGTATCTTCATGTGGAAATACGTGCCGCTGATCTCCGGCTCCGTGATGGCCGCACAGGACTACAAGCTCGTAGGCCACAGCCCCTGGGTTGGTTTTGGCAATCTGGCCGAAGTCCTCTTCGACGCCACCTGGTGGGCCAGCGTAGGCAGAACCTTGTATTTCATGGCTTTATCCATCGGCCTCGGCTTTTGGCCTTCCATCGTCCTGGCCATCATGTTGCAGGAAGTTTCCCACGGCAAACTCATCTACCGCGTGATCTTTTACCTGCCCGCCGTGATCAGTGGCGTGATCGTAATCTACCTATGGAAGCTGCTTTACAACCCCGGCGATGCAGGTGCACTCAACCAAATCCTGATGGCCTTGGGTCTCCCCAAAAGCCAGTGGATTCAAGACGAAAAGCTGGCCATGCTTTGCGTGGTTTTACCCGGTATCTGGGCAGGCATTGGCCCCGGTTCCCTTATCTACCTGGCAGCCCTAAAGAACATCCCCAACGAACTTTACGAAGCGGCAGACATCGATGGTGCCGGCTTCTTTGCCAAACTGCGGCACATCGTTTTCCCCAGCCTCAAAGCCCTGATCATCATCCAACTCATCGCCGCCTTCATCATCGCCGCCCAATCCAGCGACTTCATCTTGGTGATGACCTTCGGCGGCCCCAACGAAGCCACCCGCGTGGCAGACCTGCTCATCTTTGAGAAGGCCTACCTCTACCTCAAATTTGGCCTTGCCACCACCATGGCCTGGCTGCTCAGCCTGATGCTGATGGGCTTTACCGTCATGCAGATCAAACACATCTCCCGCATGGAGTCCAGAGTGGCAAGCGGAGACGACCAATGAGCATCATCGGCAAAGTAGCACGCAAAGACCCCAAAACCCGCATCCTCAACCTCTGCATCCATCTGCTGCTGATCCTTGGCTCCATCACCATGATCTACCCCTTTGTGCTGATGCTCTCCTCCTCCATCAAAAGTGCCGTGGACAGCACCCGCATGGAGCTCATTCCGGCCTACCTCTACAGCGATGAAGCCCTCTACAAAAAGTATCTGGAAAGCCGTTACAACGAGGAAAGCAGCCGCTTGATGGACAACTACCCCGGATCCTGGATTTCCTTTGCCGAAGTGACCTTACCTCAGGACGCCAACCCCGCTATCTACCAGGATTGGCAAGAGTTTATCACCAAGGCCGAATACGGCGTCTACCACTATTACGTGGCCGAACACTATGGCCGTGGCGTCTATCCCTTGGCGCAGCGTCAATACCGCAAAATCCTGCGTGAGGAAAACGACAACTCGTTAGTCGAATTCAACCGCAAATACGGCACCGGCGCAGTCAGTTGGGAAGAGATCAGCGTGGAAGAAAAGGAGATCATGGGGCGCATCTTCACCAGCTCCACTGAAGGCTATCTGGGACGCTTCCGCCAGTTCAAAGAATCCCGTCCGCTGCAGCAAAAGCTCTTCATCAACCCTGATGGCTTCTTCGTCAATAGCGAAGTCATCCCCATGGTAAACGGCGATCTGAACAAACTTAACCGGCTTTTGGGAAGTTCTTACAGCTCTTTTGACCAGCTCAAATTGCCCGAGAGCTGTCCGCCCGCAGGACATCCACTGAGGGAAGCCTGGCTCCACACCGCCAAAAACGCCATCAACGTGCATCACTTGGACATCTCCGAGGACGCCCTCGCCCCCTTCCGAGCCGGACTACAGCAGAAATATGAGACCATCGCCGCCCTCAACCAGACCTACGGCAGCTCCTACACCTCCTTTGACCAGGTGCAGATCCCATCCCAACTGCCGGATAGCGGTGCCTTGGTGGAAGACTTGGTGCACTTCATCCAAAACAAAGCCCTGCCCCATCAGATCAGGATCAAAAACCTGGCCCAGGATTTCCGTAACTTCCTGAGACGCAAATATGGCAGCCTCGACTCCCTCAACCTTGCCTGGGGCATGAGCCTGCAAGACTGGCAAGAGATCAGCTTCCCCAGCAAGGAGATGGACTATTACAGCTTCAAAGATCGCAAGGGCAGCATCCGTTGGGAATTCATCACCCGCAACTATAAAATGGCTCTGGAACAGATGCTCAGCGACGCTCACTCCCTGCGCAATACGCTTGTATATGTGCTGCTTTCCATCCTGTTTGCCATCACGGTCAACCCTCTGGCCGCTTATGCGCTTTCCCGCTTCAAACCACGCTTCAGCTACCAGATCATCATGCTCTTCATGCTCACCATGGCCTTCCCCGCGATGGTGATGGCCATCCCCAACTTCCTCATGCTCAAGAAGCTCAATCTGCTCAACACCTTCTGGGCTCTGGTGCTGCCCGCTGCTGCGGATGGCTACTTCATCTTTTTGCTCAAAGGCTTCTTCGACAGCCTGCCCAAAGAAATCTACGAAAGTGCAATGTTAGACGGTGCCGGAGAATTCCGCCTCTTTTGGCAATTCACGCTCCAGCTCTCCAAACCCATATTAGCCGTGATCGCCTTAGGTGCCTTTAATGCCGCCTACCGCAACTTCCTCTTCGCCTTCATCGTCTGCCAGGATCAATCCATGTGGACGCTGATGGTGCACATCTACAACCTGATGCAAAGAGCCAGCAGCAGCGTTGGTTATGCCGCCTTGGTGATCGCCGCCATCCCCACCTTGGCTGTGTTTATCTTCTTCCAAAACATTATCATCAAAGGCATTGTCGTGCCGATGGAGAAGTAGACCAACCAGGTTCACTCTCCCCAAAAACATCCCGTCATAAAATACCCCTGTACGGTCGCTCGCCGCGCACCGAAGGTACCGGCGTCAGCCGCACCGACCCAAGGTAGCCGGCGGTTGCCATACCGCCGCTAGCAGGCCCAGCCTGCTTCGACCTATCCCAAAAAACCACAGTCATCTACACCACAAACTCTTTCAGCCCCATCACCAGCGCAGCTCACCACGTCGATGTGCACTCGCCACACCGACCTTAACGACACTCGTCCGAGTGCCGATGGAACACATCCGCTGCCTTAGAGCGGCGGTTCAGCGACCGCCCGTAACGGTTGCCAAATTTTGTGCAGAAACACCCAGAACAAACGAGAAGTAGGCTATCACTTGAGGATAGAGCTCTATCCATGGCTCTAAGATTGGGGTGAAATCCTTCCTACTACAGGGGAAAAAGACTCCGAGTACATCATCAATAGCGGGGATCTCTTTTGAATAATCTATTCTGATGATTCTCTCTTCTATCCTCTCCAGTTGCTCTAATACCATCCCTCTGTTTTCAGTTATAAACAAATCCTCATGACACTCGAAGGTATCCCTGTGGAGGACTGAGAGAACTCGTCCCCAAAATTCAAACTCATTGTCGCAGCGCATGGCTCTCATGATATCTGCCACTTTAAACTCAATGATCTTGACCGGAATGGGTTTTATCTTTTCCCGATCATCATTTTGAGCACCACTGCTTGAGCCTTTGTTCCACTGTTTTGGCACAAGTTTTAAGGAAGTGAGATCATGAAGCCTTTCCTGAACAGAGCGTATTCGTTGTTTCTTCACAATGGCTGTCGCTTTAACGGCTTTATCAAATACATCATTTGATACGGATAATTGGTGTGGACTGTGCATGTAATCTCCTTTTATCTAACTATTTAGTTTAATCATAAGTTTTTCACACAGAGTAATCGCCCATGGCTGAGGGTCTTTGCAATAGGCTATCAGCCCACCATCTTTTTTGTTTGTGTATTTCTTATTCTCATCATCATGATACGCTTCCACATAGATGTTCAAGATGCCACTCTTGATCCGGTACACTTTCTCGGTTGAACGGCGAACAAGCTCCCCATGTGTCATGTACGACTTTACGTTATTCGGCGAATTTGAAGAGCTGAATACAATGTTGATCGGCTTGATAAAGCTATCGGTGCGCCTCAGAGCAATGCTGAGCTTTTCGTTGTCCATCTGTATCTGATCCAACATGGAGGCACTATTGCAGTTGAACATATGCAGATATTTGATCTCAATCGCATATAGAATTTCCTTATCGTGCTCACTATTGGGTTCTTTAAATCTGCCAATTGCCCTATTCACGTTTTTATTGATGATTTCCGCGATCATCTCGTTTATTACACCATACTTTTTGGTCATTTTTGCGAGGAACTTGGGATTCAATACTACCAGGTCAAAATGTCCTCTACTCTTAATGGACTGATTCGTAAGATCGGTCTCAATCAAATCTTTATCTGAATACCCCTCAAGAAGCCGGGATTTTTCGTATCTGAAATTTGTGGGGTACTCACGGTGGATCAGGGAAATCCTTCCCTCATCGAGAGTCATGTGTTGCGTATTACGGCTTATCAGGTCTTTGTGCAGATAGGTTTGGATATCTGCTTCGGTAAAAAACAACAAAGGCCTCTCGCGAAAGCGATTGATGCTTGTTTTCAGGCTGCTGGCTACAACCGCATCAATATTTTGAGATGTGGTAACTGAGTTGCTGAACGAGGTCATATTCTACTCCTGAATCTTGCTTTCTCTGCTATATATAATACGCTGAAAATTGTGAAAAACAAAGCGACAGATTGATGATTTAGGTCGAGATGCTTCACCAGAACGCTCACAATTGATACTGGTCAATTCCTTTCCTCACACATCCGTGAAAATACGTGTTCATCCGTGGGAAAATCCAGTCAGTGAAGCCGGTTCACGTTTGTTGAAAAAGTGTGCATTTTGGGGCCTTAATTTCCTTGCAAAAACCAGATGTTTTCGAGACATTTGCCTTTTTGAAAAGGTTCACCTCTTTCTGAGCGCCTACTCCGCCCAAACTCGTAACCTCTTGGTATCCTATGCCGTTCCTGCTCGATGGAGGAGGAGCCGAGCAGGGGCGGGGCAGGGACGCCGCATAAACAGCGGCTTTGAGGAGGGTCAAAATGGGCCGTTTCCTGTAACTTTTCCCCGTGCGTAGGTCAAATTTTTCAGAAAGCCCTACTTTTTCCGGTGTCGGTCGTCACTTGGGAATGCCTACTATTTTAGTAGGAGTTTGAGCAAGAAAAAACCACAAATCTCTCGCAGAGCCGGACAAAACCCAAACCCAAGACATTAAACCCTCAAAATAGGCAAATCAAAACATTGTTATTGACAAGAAAAGCCCTTCAGTTAGTATGCGCCCCATATGATTGCAAGGGGTGAGTAATGAAATATAAAGATTTAAAGACCATGGCAGGATGCTGGTTTACGGCTCCGCTTAGATATTTAATCCAGAGAAACGTCCATTTTTCAGCTCAATAATACCAAAAAGGAGTAGCATGATGCTTAAGAAGATTTCCAAATTCGCACCAGTTTTGGTGGTTTTGCTTATGCTTTTTACCGTGTCTTGCTCTGAGGATCCAGCCCGCATCACACTCATGGACAACAATAGGGATGGAGTGACTCATCTGGGGCCAGACCCCAATATCATGGGCAATACAGAGATGTTTTTTATCCCAAATACCATCCAAGGTTCGGCCATTTGGATCATCAACGGCCCCGGCGCCAATGTGGGTGTGGACATCAGGGATAGGTCAAACAGCGCCTTTATTTACTATGCAGACAGCTTTATCAAGAAAGGGGAAAACGTTGCCCAGACCGGCACGCAAATCCCCTGGAACAAATGGATGCGGGTGAGATTGGTGGTCTATAAATCCGGACTGTCGGGCACCATCGTCCAATTCATCCAATTTCTTGGCCTGGATTTCTTTAGCAGCCTGGAAGATTACATGATCGAGCAAATATATGTCAATGACGTCTATCTCACCGGTTCTTCAGCCGGCGTTTACAAAACAGAACCAATAAGGATAAAGTGAGGTTAAAAATGATTACCGTGCAAGTGTATTCAAAATCGACAGGGAAGCCCCTGAGTGGCAGGAAGGTGTATGTCTCCTTTTCCGGGCTGCTGCGCGGTGGATTGGAGGGATACACAAATAGCAATGGCGAAGTGCACCTGAATGCTGACCCCGGCGAGGGAGAGGTCTTTGTCAGCGGTTCCAGGGTGCATAAAGGATATTTAAGCGGCAGAGTTGTCGTATATTCGTAAAGGAGAAAGGAAATGATCTTAACGATCACTCGCGATCAGTCGAAAGGCCTTTTGGGCGGTATCTCATTTGAGCTCAGAGCTCAGGTTGAGCTCACTCAAGAGGAAGCAGAGTTAATCAACAAGTACAAAGTGCACAAAGAAGCTTTGTTTACAGGTGTATCAAAGTTTTTTGGCAAAACACTTGAGTATGACATCAAGGTTGGGGAATTGGAGTGAGAATATTATGGATGGCGCAAAATACATATCAAGTGAATCCGAGAAGTTAGTCTACGGAGAAAATCCCTCAGAAGGATTTCAAGTCGCAGCTACCAAACTGCTGGGTCAACTGAATCAACTGTATAATGATTCAGCCAAGAAGGATAGTAAGATTCGTATACTTGACCTTGGCATTGGCTCAGGGTTATTTGGTGTAGCCTTGGTGAAGAAACTTCACGAGGATCAAGATGGCTACGATTTTAAAAGAATCGAAATTGTGGGAGTAGATTCGGATAAAGCAATGCTGGAAAATGCCGGGGCCAATCTAGAAGAATACGAGGATGAGACTGTATCTTTTTCCCCTGTAGAGAAGAGAGTTGAGGAGTATGTTGCGTCTGAGCGTCCCAGTAAAGATAGTGAAAAATTCGATGCGGTGTTTTGTTTCTCTATTCTACACCTCCTTGAAGAACCCATAAAACTACTGGAAACTCTGCAACAGCAATATCTTGCTGATAAGCATTTGATCTGCATTTCAGAAACTCATGGTGATATAGCCCCCTGGAGTAATGCCTACGACAAGTGGGGATATGATATTCAGCTTCATAGCGAGCTTAATAATGACGATGAACAGCGAGTGAATTGGCTGCGCTTCATCATACAATACCAAGAGATTTGCGATGAATTTGGGTTTCGGTATACGCAATATTCATCTGCTTCCAATATAAGCGTTTATCGGGATCTGTTGCACGAGAGGGGTTTCGAACATTGCGAGAATATCTCGCAAACATTCGAGGTACAGACAACCCCCACTAAGTGGATTGAGTCTATTAAGGCCGCGTCTGAAAGCACACCACAATTTTCGACTTTCCCCGATAAGGGCCATTTTGATGGCATTGTGAACATATATCCCCAATATGAAAATGCAGATAATATGATCAAAGTATATAGGGATAGGATTGAGGAGTTGCATAATGATATATTCAAAAACGAGCCGAATACGTTTAAGACAAGACATATCTGGAATATTGAAGTTTTCAAGATGGCCGATGATCAAAAAACTCATTTGGATAAGCCTTGTCATTGTGGTTTCAGTGGTTGGTCAGTTGTACAGAGGTCACACGAACTGCTGAAGAACTATATTCATTTCCCAGAGACCATAATGATGATAAATCCTCAGGCAGAAGGGAAAGAACTGGAAGACCGGAAAAATCACATTCGCAATTTGATCATCCAAGATACGAGGTTTTTGGTAGATAATCAGATTATCAAAGACCCACTGTACATCGTAACTCTATACTGGTCGGTGAAGGAAAAAAAGTATCGATACGATTTACCTATGCTTGTCAGCACCAAAGAGTCAGGAACGAAGATGCAAGCACTGAAAGTGTTTTGCAGCTACTCCTTAATTACGGATTTGCTGCAGGAAAAACAATCTGAGAGCGACAGCGACACGGGGGTTAAAAAGATCTCAAGCTTTCTATTTAAAGCATTCCCCGATAAAATCATTCTTGAAACTCGTCTGGGAGATGCAGTTAACGTCGATATCAAATTTTTTCAAACTGGTAAGCTGGAAAAGGTTAAGTTTATTATCCCCCGTGATAACCGTGAAAAGTTAAGAGAATCATTTGATGTTCTTTGGCCTAAGATTGAAGAAAAAATACAAAAATTAGAACCGGACACCGAGAATAAAACCAACTATCTACTTGATCTCGAAGAAGTAGAAGAAGTGATAGCATCCCTGTCAAATGAAGATAAAAAGGACTTTAAAAAAGAGCTTGAAACTTGGAAAAGCTCCGTCCAAAAATCTGTTAAAGATTTGCGAAAAAAGTTTATAAACCTCGTCGACAATCTTAAGACCATCTATAGAAGAAATACCGCGTGGGCTTCGCTCTTGTCTGAACTAGACGAAGGGGTACATGACTCTACGTTCTACTCGCTTTTTGCCAGTGTTGTATGGTTCGGGGATGACAACTGTTTTTACCATATTCCTTCAATTGATACATGGCAATTACGAGAGAACCCGTCTGCAAAGGATGCGAAGTCTTCCAATAATGATAAGTCTTCCAACAATGTGGAGTCTTCCAACAATGCGGAGTCTTCCAACAATGATGAGCCTTCCAACAATGCGAAGTCTTATAGAGAAGAAGCTGTGGGTGGATACATAGTATTGGGAGGTAATAGCACCCGTTTTAGGTGGGACACTCTACGAGAAGTAATGCTGTTGAAGAACCGCATCTATTTGATTGACGAAGAGAAGCATTATCAAGCAGAGGCGATTAAAAAGTCAGCAACCGCAGCAATAGCTGCCGTCGTCAATCGTAACGGCAGCCACAATATCGGTAGCCATGTACTCTCTGCCGTAACCAGCAATTATACGGATAAGGATGAGGATAACAGGCTGTTTTCCTACATCCAACGGCGAATGGAATTCGTGGCTTATATTGCCAGTTCCACTCCCTTATGGACATATGGGACGCTATTCTATCGGGAGCTTTGGAAGAGCTTTATCGAACAGGAAAATCTGCTTAGATTCATCGCACAAGCAGAGGGATTATCCTACGGATTAAGTGAGAGATTGTCTGAAATCAAACTCAATGCCTGGTATAGGAAAGAAAAAGATGATAAAGTATATGAAGATTCCAAAATCATAGACTCAGAATTCAAGCGCGATTTTCAAGTCGGTATCCCCGGGGGAATTATTGGCTTTCACGCTTTTTATACGATACTAGAAAACGTCATACGCAATAGTGCAAAGCATAGTTGGGTGCAGTCGGATAAAAAGCCTGATGATAACCTAGAGATCAACTTACAAGTTACAGACAACGATAGGAAAGACTATTACTTGGTGGAAGTATGGGATAATGTTTCTCAAGTGGTAATACCTGAAGATGCTAAATCGGGTGATGGCCAGAATGAAGACGACCAGACCTCAAAATCCGAGACCTTAGACGAGAAAATTAACGGATTTTTCTGTAAGAGCTTTATGGACGAATTCGGTTCACTAAAACAGGATCATTGGGGGCTTGCTGAGATGAAAATATGCGCTGGCTTCTTGGCGCAACGAGACATGATGGATGTAGCTAAAGAAACGGATTACGAAGATGAGATTGACAGCGATAAAGAATCGACTACTCTCTTTAACAAGGAAACCGGAAGTGGCATTATTAAGGCTATTCCAGTAAAGTTAAAGTTAGGGTCAAAGATGGAAAATGATAAAAAAACAAACATATTAGTTGGGACCGATATTGAGTATCTTGGCTACCAATTCTGCATCAAAAAACCCAAGATTGCTCTGTTTGTTGGGTTCAATGTAGATAAAGAAGCGGTAAAAGAATATGGAAGCGATGGTATCTATTTTGAAGATAGCCTTACCGATAAACAGCATTTTGTCTATGAATACATTGTCATCAATGATAAAGATGTAGACAACTCACCAGAATGCCCTGGTAACCATTCTCCGTCAATAGAGCATTTAACTACCAATATCTACTGCTATTTTCTTAGCAATTTAGGGGAAAAAGATAAGGGGCCTGATCGCAGCCAAAAGTGCACAGATATATTAGAGATACTCGAGAAACTACCCTTGCGTACCATCATAGTTTCTGATAGGATGTATGGGATCATAAGCGAGTATCCGACAAAAGCTGAAAAAGATCCTGTAGCCAAGAGGATATTGGTGTTAGAAAGTACTTCTCCAATTGTCAGCAGCTTTAATAAATATGAAGCTAAGTTAGTTAACAAGCTTAGAATAGGGTGGATGCGTCGCGTAAAGAAAGACTTGCCGAATCAGATTAGAGTATACCTTAATACATCCGGTTCGGAGCAAGATGGCTCAGGAAAGAGGCGATATCTCGAAGCTGTTTACAACAGATATGCAGTGCCATATATCATGAATAAAACTAGTACCAAAAATGAGGATGATATCCCCACCTTTGACAAGATAGTTACCGATGAACTATATGCTGATGACTTGGCCAAAAATACTATCAATGCTATCGTGAGTTTTTGGGAGAATCAACCACAGAAAAAAGAATTATCAGAAGCTCTAAAAAATGCAGTATCCAACGCTTTGGAAAAACTATTTATAGTTCATTCTGCTGGTTATGATATGAAATCGGGAGCAGATGGCGATTCAGATGATGAGGTAAGCACCCCTGAGACACCCAGTCCAGATACATTTAAGATAACTTCTGATTTCATTATCGAAACGAGTTGCGATAAAGAAGCGAAATGTCATTTATATCTAAACAAACACACGACTGATTTATCTGAGCGCGCCCAAAATGCATGGTACAAAGAAGCGCTATCAGGTTCGCAAGTTACCTACCACTCTCTACTGGAGGATAAAGAACCGATTAGTTTTCAGGAAAGCTTGCTCAATGTGGTTGAAAGTTCGCTGTATAAAATACTGATTATTGATGAACGTATCGCTGGGTATTTTTCCAAAAAGAAAGCGTCTAACAGACTCCCGGAAATGGGGCTATATGTTGCAAACAGAATACAATTTGCCAACAACTCCTTCAATGTGTCAGATTCAAGATATGTTAAAGATGTAGAAAACAAGGGAAATAATGAAATAACGATTTATTACCTAAATTCCCCCGGGGAGAACAAAGCTGTAACTGATAAGCCCGCCATAGCCATTGTTCATCAATCCTTGTTGGACAAATTCAAAAAAGATGATCTTAAAAGCTTTTTGACATGGTTAAGGAAAAACGTTACGTATGTTTTTATCACCAGCGGACGCGGAGACCCCAGATTGGAGAAAGGTAATATCGACAGGAAGATGGGGAGGACGTCAAGTCATCATGGCCTCGGAGACCCAAGATTGGAGAAAGGTAATATCGACTCGACTTTAAAGTTGTATGCTAAGTACATCCCATATGGGAACGTGGAATACTGTATCAAGAAAGAATTCCCAGATAAAACACTTTTGGTTAGAATGCTTACCAGCATTTAGAGGAGAATTATATGTGTATATATATCGCAATTCCGAAGCATCTAGACATGAAGACTGAAAATGCAGTTGAAAGTATTGGAAAGCTTGACAAGCAACATTATACGAGAGTCGAAGGTGCGGAAAAGCTCTTCTTCATTTCAAAAGACAGACCACCTACTATAGAAGAATATGCATTGCATCATGATTCAAAACCAAGACCATATGTAATCGAGAGATGTAAAACTCTTATAGAACATCTCAGAGCACAGGATGAATATAAGGAGTGCAGGATAAATGTGATTGTCCATTGGAGGAGAGTAGAAATAATCGATGATTTACATGATTTAAGCCATGAACTCCTAAAAAGTCTTCAGTACGAAAATATATCTGTAGGATACATTAGCAAAAGTAACAATGTAGACAGAAAGGAGCAATACATAGCTTTCGAGTCAGCTTACAAAGCATTAGACTGCCCAAAAATGTACAGCGTATTAGACCAGTGTGTGTTAACAGATAATGACGATAAAAGTAGTGAAAACAGAGATTGTCTTGAAGCCACCTACAGATTATTCCAACAATACCTGATTCACCGGTTTTTGGCTGAGGAATCTTTCAAAGCTATAAAGGACGTTGACCCTAAGTTTAAAGGTTTTTCTTGGGACGGTGATATTAATACAATTCGAACCGAATTCATTGATTGGTTTGAAACAAACAGAAAAAAGATGCTATGAGTAGTATGGTAATTCTTGGCAATATCCCTGGAGTCATAAAGCTAATCCGAGGTTATTATGAAAAAAGTGGAGTGGTTTTCTCGGACGATCCAAAATTGGAAGCCAACACTGAATTCCTCCTTCTTGACCCTTTTTATGTGGGAGGTTGTTACCTCAATTACCATGCGGTATACCATCGTTATTTTCAGCTAAACAAACCAGATGCGAAGTTGGTAGTCATCGGTTTTTGGCAAGTAAAGCACCCTAATTACATAGACTTATTCCAGCTACCAGATACGCTTGAATACAAATTATCTCAGGCTAAGACTGCAAGAGAGGAATGGATGTTAAACTTAGGTGGAGCAAATGGCATGGATATACTGAAAGCTTTTTTCGCAGGTCATGGAGAAGGGAGCCTGATGAACAGCCTGATTAGCCTGATTCCTGCTTTAAACTCATCGCATAATGCGGTAGTGCATGAGAATGAAGATTGGGAACATGTGTTCAAGGTCTTAATAGAACCCTATAGCATAAGTGGGATTGAGCAATTTAAACAGAGATGGCGGGAGTATCAAAATGTCATGAAACGCATGCCTTTCTATCCAAAACTGGATGAGGTAAAGAAAACTATCGAGGATATTGGTGCTCATCTAAACTCCACCGATGAGAGTAAGAAATGGTTTTTGAATTCAGACGTTTCCTCCAAACTGAAAAGTGCTGTAGATACATTAAGGCAGATAGAATCAGATTACGTTAGGACATGAGCTTATGAGAGATAGAATCCTGATTGTTAATGATGATGCCAATTTTATAGACCAGCTAAAGACATCATATTCTAACTACTTTATAGAGAGGTGTAACAGTATTCCTCAGGCAGTGAAGCGTCTATCCGATTCTACTTACGATTTTATTGTGCTGGATTTAATGTTGGAGCCAGATAGTGATGAACTAACCGGCTTAACGGAGTTCAAGACAATTGCAGAACCTACATTGATTAAACCTATCGGCAACAAGGGAAAGACGGCCAAAGAACTGGCACTAAGTATCGACCAGGTTCGCTATAGAGTAAATAAGCTCGCTCCTTTATTCGATGATTTTGGCAAGCTGCTTCCTACCATTAACAAATGCTATTTCAAGAGGTGAGCATGGGAAAAATAATATGTGAGAAATCCGTCAAAGAGTGTCATGGTTTTGAAGACTACCTAACTGAAATTTACAAAGGTGTCATGAAGGATTCAAAGGATGTCCCAGATGTCAGATTCGAAGTATTAGTATTAGAGGAAATGAAAATTAGTAATAGCCTTGGCAACATCCCGGCATATTTCAAAAAATGTATTGCCCATTATCCCTCTGAAGATAAATCAAATGATTTTATGCCTACCATTACCATTGGAATCGAAGACATTTTCGATAAAGCCTGGGAGTCCGGAGCCGTATTCAAGTTGTTTAATATCGATCCTCGTTATGCTTGGATAGATTCTTGTATTTGGCTAAGATACATTCAATTGACTGATACCTTTGAAGATGACTTGAAGAAACTGCTTGAGGAGATAAAGCTCTATCACCGGTTGGGAATGTATAATACTGTGGTAGCTCGAGAATACCTAGATATGATGATAAGGAGTCTTCAGCAGAACTACATCAAACAGGTCGGAACAGGGGACAGAGGCCACGCAGAAGACATCACCCCTTATACTTATCACTCCGAATCCGTGTTGAGAAAACGGGCACGGGCTATTTATAATGAATTATCGGAGTATATAAAACATCCAAAAAGCAATCCCGTCTGGAGATGCCTTCTGGTGGATGATCATGGTGATGTCCCATTATCAGATTGTCCTAAGGGTTCTCAAACAAGGACTGTTAAAGAAGTATTAAATAGCTTGCTTAATGATCTTGCCCAAAAGAGTATATCAGAAGATGAGTCACTTGCCAAAGTTGACCTTGTAGATCAAGATGGAGAAAATGACAGTTACGTTGACTGCGCATGCAAGGTAATAGAAAAAGCATCAGGAACAAAGGGGTATGAAGCCATCATTTTAGATTACCTTTTAAAGTTTAAAGACCATAAAGGGAAAACTTGTAAAGAGTTTGGCACAGAGCTACTTAAAAAACTTAGGGAGATGAAACACCCACATCGTGGACCTTCCGATCGTTTTTGGATAGTCCCGTTAACAGCTCACAATACTGCTTTTCAGGACGAACTGATAGTTCAGGAAATCCCCCATTATAACGAGGATTGGTATATTGCAGAAGGAGCAGATTTAGTTTTAACACCAAACAAATTCCTTTGGATTCTGCTCAGCACCTTCAAAATCCAACTTGAGGAATCTATTTTTGAGTTTAGGGAAATAGTTGAGTTTTTTGAGAGTCATCCATATATATCCGGTAAACCAAAACAAGAGAAGACAGCCAAAAATGACGATAAGCTGCAAGAATGGGCATCCTACGCACTGGGCAGCTTTGTAAACAGATTTGGCAAGCATACAAGATACATGATGGGAGCTCCGGAATCAGGATTTGGACGTTTAGTCTATAACTACTACCAAGACAATCCTGATCTGCGGTTCTACTATACGAACTTTGTTAATCTCCTTATGCTGATTTCCTCAGGTTCTAAAGCCGATTGGAGGGAAATATATGAGCGCATCACTAGGATAGAGAAAATACTTAAAAGCAAACAGACGAATCATAGCTATGATATCGTTACCGAAACGTTTAATGAAGTAAAGAAAACTCTAAAAACATGGGCAACCTCCACACAGTGATTGGAAGTGATTCAAGATGAAGACAGGCTTATTTTTTGAAACCGATGGCGAACCTATACTTGGCAAAGGACAGGTTTACTTCAGCTATTTGGCACTCAGAAGGAATGAGGAAAACGCTACCAAGGTTTCCCATGATTACCCGATCAACTTGAGAATTACAGAGAATGCGTTGGAGTTTCGTTTCAGGGGCTTTAAGCAAAATGAATATCAAGAATGCTTGGTTTTACGAGTTCCACTTGATCTCAGTCTGCGTCCCGATCTTAGTATTAATCCAATTTTAAGACGAAGAAAAATCGGGTTTGATGTAGGGGATGAGTATTCTTTTGTCAAAAAGCTCGATGACATCAGGACATTTAGAGAATGTGTCTCCTTGAAAGGCAGTAAAACTGAAACACCGATAACACTATACCATCATTTACTTTTGGATTTTCTCTATGATTTTGTCCATTCTAATGTTTTTTCTGTCATCCCTAACTATGGACGTATCAGGGAATTGATTCTTAATGACGTTTTTTTGTATGCGTTGATCTCAAAGTGCGAGTTTCACTACCTATTAAATGAATTCTCCGAAAAGTATAAAAAGGGGAAGGAGGAGACTTTCGAAGCAATGTTATTGGCAAGGCTCCTTTTCTCTGCGGAACAGAAATGGCTGTCCATAATCCATGATGATAGGTTTGGGAAAGTCTTTTCTGTCGACAGCATATGGTTTGATAATATTGAAGATGAGTATGTTGGCGTTCTGTGTCTGAAAAAGAGCCAAACAACCGGCGGATATATAAAAAGAAGGAACTGGATCAAACTTCTAATAGAGGAAGAATCAAAAAATGACTTTAAACAATATTCCCGTTACAATAAGAAGATTTTGTCAGCTTCTGCCAAGTGGCACAACAGCCGGTATATGTTTCGTTCCTCTCTCAATTGTATGAATATGGCTCTTCAGGGTAACACCAGCAAGGCCACCCCACTATCTAAGCTGAAGACCTTACTAAAATTGCCCCCGTTTTTTCCATTCGATATCTGGTTGATTATACTAATTTTGTCATCCTATGATAGTCTGAGCAGTGCGTCTATCTTGGAAGCTATCTTTTACTGGAGTTCTGGAATCATTTCGGCTGTTATCGGTTGTATTGCCGTTTTTTGGATTGAGCGTAATCTGCCTTATAATATGCTTAGGCTTTTTATGCCGCGTCTCATTATCGGATTAGTATCTTCTTGGTTTGTTTTTCTTACATCAAACACGCTGATGGCTTTAATTTATAACATGATCGGTAGTTTTACCTGGTGGCATTGGATCTTGTTTTTTGCTATTGTTGGAGCAGCAGGATGTTCACTACTAATGATGAACCTCAGACACCAAATCTCAAACTACAAGGTCAACAGGAAGCGTGGATATGGGATATTATTAAAGCGAGTTTTGGCGTTGGTAGGAATAGCGTATGTTTACTCAATAATAATCGGTTCAGTACTCACCAGCAGTATTCTACCCACCCTCATACAAAACGAGATTGTGTTGGAACAGCTTAAACCTGCAGTAACTAATCTGATTGCAGAATCACCAGAAACAAAAGTTCAATTATCAGATTCAGATAATAATCTTGAGGAAAACCAAGAAGTTATTGCCGTATGTATGCCATTAATCGGCAAGTTTCTTGTCTTTCCTCGCATTTTGCTGATCACTGCTTTTTCAACGGTGTTTTTTGGAGCTTTTATTGAGTTGCTCGTTCATAACAAACCAATCACTGACGCCTGCACTCCTTCAGACGTATTAAGTGAAGATGTATAGACTTTATTGTCTGAGTGATGTATTGAGTCTCAAAGGCTGTTGCTAAACACCTATCTGAGCATTAAAGTGCATCTTGACCACTCACCTAGCCTCCCTCCCATGCAGGATTCGTATTTTCCGATAGTAATACAGGCAAAAAAGATTATCTTATCCTCAGGACAGATAATCTTGTAACAAAGGAGTACACCATGAAGAACAAGATCATTCTCAGCATCTTGCTTCTGCTGATTGGCACAATGCTCTTGGCAGAAGACTGGCTCACCATCTACAATGATGACCTGTCGTTGGTGCGCAGCACCTTCGACATCGAGATTGAAGCCGGAAGGCAAGAGTACAATTTTGACCAGATCACCTCACGCATCCAGCCCAGCAGCGTGATCGTAACTTCCAAGATCCCGGGCTTTAAGGTAGCAGAACAGAACTATGAATATGACCTGGCAGACCGCATGGCAGTTTTGGGCAAGTATCTGAATAAAGAAATCACCGTTTACATGGAGGATGGCTCAAAAACCAGCGGCTTCCTCAAGTTTTTTGACCACAGCACCTATGGCATCGTGGAGAGCAAAACCGAGCGGTTCATCATGATCGCTGCGGACAAGGTGCAGACGGTGCAATTGGTCAGTTTGCCACCCAATTTCTATGTGCGTCCCACGCTGCATTGGAGCTTGATTTCGCCCAAAAGCGGCCGTGTCCCGATTCAGCTCAGCTATCTCAGTGGCGGCTTCAGTTGGGATGTGACCTACAACACGGTTTGGGATGGCAAGAAGCTGGATTTCAACTCCTGGGTAACGATCAACAACCGCAGTGGCCGAGCCTTTGAAAACGCCAATCTCAAGCTCATCGCAGGCGAAATCAACCGTGTGCGTGAAATCACCATACGGGGTGGCAGATCCAGAGAAGTGAACTTCAAGATGAGCGCAGATTTTGCCGGAGGGGCTCCCTCTTTTGAAGAGAAGGCGTTCCACGATTTTCATATGTATACCCTGGATCAGAAAGTGAGCTTTGCCAACAACCAGACCAAGCAGCTCAGCCTCTACCCCACCATGAATGTAACTGCTGAAGGCAGATATGAATATGAGGTCTTTGATGATGCCGTGAGCAGCATCATCCAGTTTAAAAATACCGAAGAAAACGGCATCGGAGTGCCGCTGCCCAAAGGCGTGATCAAGGTCTACAAACAGGATAGCGATGGAAATATGGAGTTCATCGGCGAAGACAGTATCAATCACACCAGCCGCAATGAAGAGGTGAAGATCAAAACCGGCAAGGCGTTTGACATCGTGGCCAGCACCCTGAGCAAAGACCATAAAGACGTCTCCCGTAACGCGTCTGAGAGCACAATTCAGATCACCATCCGCAACAACAGCAACGAAGAAAAGACCATTGATGTCATCTACCAGATGGACGGCAACGAATGCATCATCAGCTCCGACATCAAGCCCGAAATCGATACCAACAACAAAGCTACTTTCAGCGTGAAAGTTCCCGATAACACGCAAAAAATCTTCAGTTTCCGGGAAAGAACCGAGTATTAATAAAACCATGAAAGATAATCTTGATACATGTATTTGGAGCACTTCGCCCTCGCACTTTGGTGCGGGATTTGGATTTCCTGATAGTAATATGGGTAACAAAGATTATTATATCTCGCAAGACAATTTGATTTGAAATAAAGGAGTATCACATGAAAAACAAGATCTTAGTCAGCATCCTGCTTTTGCTCATGAGTTCAATGCTCTTGGCAGAAGATTGGCTCACCATTTACAACGACGATCTGTCGTTGGTGCGCAGCACTTTTGACATCGACCTCGCCTCCGGCAGGCAGGAGTACAATTTTGACCAGATCACCTCGCGCATTCAGCCCAGCAGCGTGATCGTAACTTCTAAAATACCAGGCTTTAAGGTAGCAGAACAGAATTATGAATATGACCTGGCAGACCGGACAGCGGTTCTGGGCAAATATCTGGATAAAGAAGTGACCGTTTACATGGAGGATGGCTCCAGAACCACCGGCACACTCAAGTTCTATGATCGTAGCACCTACGGCATCACCGAAAGTGGTACCGACCGCTTTATCATGGTTGACGCAGGTAAGGTACAGACGGTGCAGTTGGCCAGTTTGCCTGAAAACTTCTATGTGCGTCCCACACTGCATTGGAGCTTGATTTCTCCCAAAACCGGCAAGGTGCCGATTCAGCTCAGCTACCTCAGTGGCGGCTTCAGTTGGGATGTAACCTACAACACCGTTTGGGATGGGAAAAAGCTGGATTTCAACTCCTGGGTGACCATCAACAACCGCAGCGGCAAAGCCTTTGAAGATGCCAATCTCAAGCTCATCGCAGGCGACATTAACAAGGCACAACAATATACCAGAACCACCTCCAGGTATGAATTGATGTATGAAGAGGCCGCCGCGGCTGATTATGCTGCAGCACCCTCCTTTGAAGAAAAGGCTTTCCACGACTTTCATATGTATACCCTGGATCAGAAAGTGAGCTTTGCCAACAACCAGACCAAGCAGCTTACCCTCTACCCCACCATGAACGTAACTGCTGAAGGCAGATATGAATACAATCTCTGGGGTAGTGGCGTAAAGAGCGTAATCAAGTTTAAAAACACCGAAGCAAACGGCATCGGAGTGCCCCTGCCTAAAGGCGTGATCAAGGTCTACAAGCAGGATACCGACGATAACATGGAATTCATCGGCGAAGACAGCGTCGAGCACACCGGTCGCAATGAAGAGGTCAAGATCAATACCGGTAAGGCGTTTGACATCGTGGCCAGCACCCTGAGCAAAGACCAGACAAATATCTCACGCAACGTCACCGAACGCACCATTCAGGTGACTATCCGCAACAACAGCAGCGAAGAAAAGACCATCGACGTCTTCTATCAATTAGGCGGCAACACACGCATCCTCCGATCCGACATCAAACCCGAAATAGACACCAACAACAAAGCCACTTTCACCGTGAAGGTTCCCAAAGACACCCAGGCAATCTTCAGTTTCCGGGAAAGAACCGAATACTAAAGCCATGAAAGATAATCTCTATACCAATCTCTTAGGGATTCAGCGTGCCATGCTGAAGGTCTTGGGCGAGGTTTCTTCGCTCACCAGTAGTCCCATAGCCGTTGAAGACGCCATCGATGACCATTGGCACCCCAAATGTGACGTGTTTGAGACCTCCACGCATTGGGTGATCGTGATGGAACTCGCAGGCATAGATAAAGATGAGATAAGCATCAAGCTCACAGACGATTACCTGCGCATCAGCGGCACGCGCATCTTCACCACCGATGGCGAACGTGCCAGCTATTACAACATGGAGATCGAGACCGGCAACTTCGACCGCCGTATCCCCTTGCCCGACACACCCATAGAGAAGGACAACCCCAAGGTGCAATACATCAACGGTATGCTCCGGATTGCTTTCCCCTTGGCGCCCATCGTAGAGAGAATTATCCCGATTTCATGAGCTGAATCATACTTCATACTCCTCATACTCCCTGCAGACAATGCTTGACAAGCTCTGCAGGGTTTTTTTTATGTCTTCAAAATACAATCAATAAAGGATGTGAAAAATGAAGATTCTCGTGATCAATTGCGGTAGCTCCTCGCTCAAATATGAGGTCTACCAGATGCCTGAACAGATCAGCTTGGGCAAAGGACAAGTGGAACGCATCGGCCTGGAAAACAGCTTCTTAAACCAGGAATGCGGCGGCGAAACCTTCCATCTGGACAAACCGGCACCCACTCACAAAGAAGCTTTTGAGATGATGATCGATGCGCTGCTCAGTTCAAAATGCAAACTCATCGACTCTCCGGACGAAATTTCCGGCGTCGGACACCGGGTGGTGCATGGCGGCGAAGATTATGCCCGCTCCGTGGTCATCGACGACAAGGTGATCAAAGCCATCGAAGACAACATTGAACTGGCTCCCCTGCACAATCCAGCCAACCTCATTGGCATTAGACAAAGCATGGAAATCTTCAAGGACATCCCGCAAGTGGCCGTCTTTGATACCTCTTTCCACCAAACCATGCCGCCCAGCGCCTATCTCTATGGACTCCCACGCGAACTTTATGACAAATACCGCATCCGCAGATACGGATTTCACGGCACCTCACACCGCTACGTGTCAAACGTGGCTCTGCAACTGATGAAACGCTCCGCCGAAAACACCAATATGATCACCTGTCACTTGGGCAACGGAGCCTCCATCACGGCAATTCAAAAAGGTGTATCTATCGACACTTCAATGGGATTCACTCCCCTTGAAGGGCTGATGATGGGCACGCGCAGCGGTGACCTCGATCCCTCCATCATCTTCTATCTGGAAGAACGCGGCTACAGCATGAAAGAACTCAACATCATGCTCAATAAAAAGAGCGGACTATTGGGGCTTTCCGGAATCTCCAGCGACCTGCGTGATCTGGAAGCCGCCGCTGAAGCCGGAAACGCAAACGCCATCCAAGCCCTCGACACCTATGCCTACCGCATCAGAAGATACATCGGCGCCTATGCTGCAAACCTGGTCAAACTGGATATCATTGTCTTTACTGGAGGCATTGGCGAAAACGGCGTCAAGATGCGCCATAGAATCTGTAACAGACTGGAAAACATCGGCATCCACATCAACCCCGAACTAAACAAGGAAGTGGGCTCACAACCCGGAGTCATCTCCAGAGCCTATTCACCCGTCACGATCTTGGTCATCCCCACCAATGAGGAACTGCAGATTGCGATGGATACGCATGAGCTGGTTTCTGTAAGTTGTTAGTTGGCAGTTGTTAGTTGTTAGCGGCTGTCGCTGGCTGTGAAGATGTGGGTGATTGTGGTGTGGATTCGCATTATTCTGGAGCTCCTTAGTTTTTCCACGAATTACACCAATTACACCAATTAGGGGCTGGCAAACGCTGGCCCTTTCATTTAAACTCAGATAACGCAGTAGATCCTGCGTGCCTCTTGCTGGCTTCCTCCTTGTTTAGCCGCTTGGTATGGTTCCGCGACCGCCCCTTCCTTGCTTACCCACCCGGTGATTACTCGGAGCCACCCGGGAAAAACCCGAGTATCTCCACGGCATCACCCTGCGGGTAAGCAAGAGCCAAGTAAGCGGGAAGGCTCTAAAGATAAACGGACAGCAGATAACTCTACTGTATTATCTGGACTCAATCAGAGCTTTACTGCTGGGGTTTCTCCACGGGTGGCGTATCTTCCGGATTAGCCCTTTGGGCACGTTTTTGGACTGGTAACCAGATCTCAACTACGGATTTCTCGGATTCACCGGCGTAACGTTCGCCATAGAACTCAAACATATCACCCATGGCGGGGATAAAGCCTGAGCTTGCCAGCCATTCGCCAAAGATATACCCGTAAGCCCCGCCGATGTCGTTGATGCTGCCAATATATTCAAAGACAGCATAATAGCCACCGGGAACCTTGTGGATCAATAACTCCTCCGGCATTTCCACCGGCTCCTTGATCTCCATTCCCACAAAATACTTGCTGCCTTTCATGGTCTTGGGATCATAATCCTTTCCAGTATAGTGGATTCCATAGCAGAAGTCGCCAACGGGTTCGGGAATCTTGTCCCTGAGGGAAATGAACTTTGCCCAGATTGCTGCCATGGCCTCGCTATCCATGGCATTTTCAGCTTCCACACCGGCTACGATGAAGGGCTTGCGCTCTTCAAACCTGACTTTCATCGGTTCCTTGGGCTCCGGCTTTTCAGCCTCTTGGGCTGCCAAGGGGGAAAGTGCCACTATCAGCACCATAAGCGTAATAAACCAACGCATAATAAACACTCCTTGAATGAATAAAGATGTTGGGTGCTATGGTAGAAAAGCTGACGATTATGTCAAGGATAAAATTCAGCTAAAGCCTGATGGGAATGATAGTTCCTTGATTCAGCTTGAGGGCGGGCTTGCCGTGGATCATCATCACGATGCCCAGTTCTTTTTGGCAGGAGGGGCAAAGCGGTCGGGAGTGTGTGGCTGCTCCTTTGAGGCCCACAAAGTCGTCTGTGAGCCTGTCGATCATACACTTGATCAGTCTGCCTTTACCGGCTTTGTAGTAGCGGAAAAGCAGGTAGCCGCATTTGCATTGGACGTCTAAGATTTTGGCCAAGGTGTTAGGATTGTGGAGATTTCAGTTGCTCCATCTGTTGTAGGGTGATGTCGATAAAGTATTGTGCATTGCAGCTTTGGAAGGTTTCCAGCGCTTTCTCCAGCTTCTGAAGGGCAGAGTCGTTAAAGCCCTGCTCTACGTCTAACATCGCCAGATTGAACCAAGTGCGTCCCACATCGTCTATGTCATTGACCTGGATGGCGATGCGCATCTGTTCAAAGTAGAGCTTTTCTGCTTTGGCATATTCTCCCTTTTTCTTGGCCACGTTGGCGACGTTGCCCATGGAGTGCGCCTTGCCTTCCATATCCTGCAACTGGTGTTGGATGCGCAGGTTAGCTTGGTAGATAGCCAGGGCTTTGTCGTAGCGTCCGTGTGTGAAATTGATGTCACCCAAGGCGTCGTAGCAGAAGCTCATGCCCACTTTATCGTTGATTTCTTTGGCCAGTTCCAGTGAGCGGCTCACGTATTCTTCGGTCTTATCTATTTGGCCTTCATAATAATACATCTCTCCAATGTCATAGAGAACGATGGAGATTTGCATCTTGTTGCCGATGTATTCGGCGAGCTTGAGGCTTTGTTGATAGAGCTCCAAAGCTTTGGCGTTTTCGCCCATGTTGCGATAGTAGACGCCGAGGTCAAGCAGCACCTTGCTGTAGCCATTGCGGTCTCCGCTTTTGGAGGCGAGATCAAGCGCCTTGTGGTAGTGTTTGAGGGCTTGGACTTTCTTGCCCATCCGGGAGTGGACGATGCCGAGTCCGGCGTGTCCGATGCGCATGGAGACTGGGTCTTTGAGCTGCATGCCTATCTTCAGCTTTTCAGAGTAAAACTCTTTGGCTTCGAGGTAGTCACCCTTATTAGTGTAAAAACTGCCGATGATGCCCGCCAGGGTATTCATAGCCAGGCGGTGTCCATGCTCTTTGAGGCGGTTCCAGAGCGGCAGAGCCTTGCTTTCGATCGCTACCGGATCCATGGTGAAAAGGATGGCTTCGCAGTGGTCAGTATCCACCTTGTCCTTGATCACGGGGTCTTTGATCTGTGCGCTGTATTGATTCAGAAACTCACCCAGTTCGGGATATTGGGCACGGTTGATAAGCAGGCGTGACTTGAGGTAAATCCACTGGTCTTTTTGGGGTTTGTCTGTATGTAGAAGCCTCTCATGCTCTTTGAGGATGGCTTCCGCCTTGTCGTTATCGGCCAACAGCAGATGCAACTGGGCGCAGGTGAGCTCTGCATTGATGGCGGCGGTCTCATCCACGGGAAATTGGGCGATTTGCTGCCACATCCTGAGGCTGAGTTCCAGCGCACCGCTATATAAATAGTGCTGGGCGAGTTTGCCACACCAGCGGGCGATTTCTTCTCTATCCTGAGCCCTGATCCAGTGGTAGGCGATGAGATCCCACACCTGTTCATCCTCGCTGGCTTTGTCGGCGTAAAAGGAGGCTATGTGTCTGTGTATATCCTGCTTTTCGCCAAAGAGGATGCTGCGATAGATGGTTTCAGAAAAGAGGGGATTGACAAAGCCGATAAGCTGCATATCCGTTTCCTCATACTTGAGGATGCCTTTACTGAGGAGGCTTTCGGAGGCGGCAACGGTTCTGGCAAAGTCATACCGTACAAACAGCGGTTCAACCTTGCTGAAATTCACCGGTTTGCCGTAGATGGAAGCGAGGCGGATATATACCTGTTCATCGGGTGGGAGGCTCTCATATTGTGCTTGGAGCAGGTTTTCCAGATCATCTGGGAGCAGCCCTTGGGTTCTCATTTCATCGATGATCTGATGTGTGATGAGGTCGCTGGATGCCGCCCAGTGCTTTTGGATGTGTGAAAGCAGGTCTCGCAGAAAGCGGGGATTGCCATGGCTGATGCTAAAGAGGCGCTGTGAGGCGTGGGAAGTGATATTGGGCACAAAGTGTTTGATGTAAGCCTGAGCAGTCTCCAGGGGCCAGTTGCTCAAGCCAACTTCTCGGATTTCAAATCCTTGCAGAGCCTCAACCTCAATCATCTCCAGCGAGGTGATGATGACTTTATCCTTTTGGTAGAGCTTGTGCCGCACCAATTGCAGGATGAGTTTGCGGCTTTGGAGATCAAAATTGTGATAGTTTCCGACCACTAAGATGCGGCCTTCAGGGTAGAGGTGAATGAGCATTCCCAACACTGTCTGCAGGGCTGCTTCCTGACGTCCGATTGAGCTGGGCAGACCGAAGACCAGTTCCTTGAGCATAGCTTCGTCAAAGACAATGCCCTTGGATTTTGCCCAAGCGGTGATGGTGTCAAACTCATCTCTAAAGTGGATGATGCCCAGTTCCTGGCGCATGCTGTGGAAGAAGATTTCCAACCTGAGCGAGGAATAATGCGGCTCTGCAGCGAACATCTGGAAGGCAGGTTCGCTGTCCCAATAGGGTTTGCAGAGTTTGTAAGCCATGTGGCTCTTGCCTGTGCCGGCGCTGCCATGGATCACGCATAGGAACTCCCTCTCCGAGCTCATCCCTTGCTGCAACTCTGCAAAGGCTTCAGAATCATAAACTAAGGGATCGGAATCATACTCCTGAGCCAGGTTTCCCCATCTGGCAGGTAGCTCACGCACGAGTTTGTAGATGTCCAGAGGTTCTTTGATGCCCTTGAGTGTGGTGCTGCCCAGGTAGTGCGTTTCAAAGCGTCCCACGAGATAGGGAAGCAATTCTTTGGAGAGGCAGACTTCACCGCCGTCGGCATAGTTCATCAGTCGGGCAGCGATATTGACCGCATTGCCGATGATGCCATATTCATAGCGTTTTGGAGCTCCGATGACGCCAAAAAAGGCATTGCTGTAGGTGATGCCCACGGAGATTTCTATGCCCGCTCGTCTGATGCGTGCGATGCGGTAAGCCACGGTGAAAGCACGGAAGATGTCGTTTCCATAGACAAAGGGCACGCCGAAGGTCACCAAGATGACGTAACCCTTGTCAGTATAGTCTATTTTATTGATCACACCCATGTTTTTGATCACGGTGGATTGCACCTTTCGATACACAGTTTGGTAGTCTTCCGGGGTGATGTCCTCACTTTGGCTGGGCACCAGTTTGATGAAGAGGACGGTGGCGTTTCTCAGTTCGGCGGGATTGCTCTGCAAGCTGAGTTTGCGGATGATGTCCTGCGGCAAAAACAGGTTAGCCGATCTCGAGGTGGGCAGCTTCTGAGGCTCAAGCAGCTCTTTGGTGAGCGGAATCTGACAGGCAGGGCCCAGGAGCTCATCTGCCTTCGCCTTTTCTGCCAGCTCATACACGGCTTTCAGTGCCGGAGAAGTGAGATAGTAATCCAGGTGCCACTTCGTTTCTCCCACCACGCAAAGCTTGACGGGGCCTATTCCCCAGGCGCCGTGGATGTGAAAACCAAAGCCATACTCCTTACTGAAGCGGGCATCAAGGACGACAGTCTGCGCCAAGACCTCCCCGCAGATCTGCTCCATATCCGGAATCTTGCCCTCATGGATGGGAAAGATGATGAGACAGGCATCGCCACCATATTTGACGATCTCGCCGCCATGCGGTTTGATGATCTTATCCACATCGCCAAAATAGCGGTTCAGCACATTGGTGATCAGCTCAACGCCATAGTGACTGCCGGAAGTGGCGGCTTCCGTGATCTTGGTAAAGCCGGAAACATCCAAAAACATGATGCCGGCATAAAAGTCACGTGTGAAAGGTAGAGATGATTTGGCTCTGACCCCACCCAAAAGTCTGGAGGGGATCAGAGCCTTGGAAACATACTGTTTTTCTATTGGTTAGTCCTTGAGTTTGGAGTCTCTGGTTTTGACTTGAAGGTTGGTGTCTGCATCTGGCCGGGCTGCAGGCTGCGGTTTCCATTGATGAAATCTATCATCTCACGATAGGTGCCGCAAAAACCGATCACAAAGTAGAAGCGATGGCTTGCTTCACCCGCTTGAACATCTGTAAAGCTGTAGTTTCCATCGGTGGTATAGCCTACGTAATCAAAGAATCCATAGGGATTGCTGGATGCGTAAACTATGTAGTATGGCACCTCAATGGGTGTTCCATCGGTCGTAGCGAGCACAGGTTGCCAAGAAATCTGGAAGTTGCCTTCCACTCTGCTAAGCTGCACTCCAGTGGGAGCTTGCAGTTGGTTTTCCTGCACGATAACGAGGGCGGTATACATGCGCTCATCGTTCAAGATGCCGGTATTCATCGTGAGTTTGAGGTTATAGACTCCGGTTTCGTTGAATTGATAGCTCCAGTCGCGGCTGGTGGCATCGACCACACCGTCATTACCCAGATCCCACTCCACGGTGGTAAAGGGATAATCGTGACCGATAGAGGCGTTGGTAAATTGCACCACGGTTCCCGGCAAGATAAATCTGTGGCTGGGCTGGATTACCGCCTGATGCAGATAGGTATAGGCGCCGATGTCCGAGATGGTTCCATCGCTATCCAGAGGCTCATCCGGCGAACCGGCATCGATACAGGTGCTGAAAGGCGTGAGCGAATAGTCTCTTTGCAAAGCATTGGTAAACATGGGATCGGCTGTAAAGTTACCCATCCCAGTGTGTTGACCGGCGATGGCGATGTTGTTGTAGTTAAAGTTGATCTCGCTGCCACCCTCGTAGATGAAAGGCTGATCGGTAGCAGGGCTGGAGGTGCCGATGTTGTTCAGGAACACAACCTGCGCATCGTTTGCCTTCAGATAGTGCTGCATGCCCACCAAGGTGTTGTTGTGAATCTTCCAAGGCCCGCCTCCCATGAGGTCAAAGCCGGTGAAAGTCCAATCCTGATGCTCGCCGATGAAGTCAGGCTCATTGATGATGTAGTGGCCTTTGATCGTCTTGGCCCGGCTCAGCGAAGCTGCCTTGATTCCCGTGGCGCAGTTGTAGACCTTCAGGGGATGGATGACGGTACTGTTGCCATCTGCAAGCATGAGACCAACCTTGGCTTCCTCGATCAGCGACTCTTTGAGGAACCCACCCACGTTGTTGCCCAGGAGGATGCCGACATTGTCAAAGCGGCTGGTTTGGGTGCTGTTACGGACGCGGATATAGGTCAAGGTGGGAGTGGAGGTGGTTCGATAACCCTGCGTGTTGCTGATCTCCAAGCCAAACTGGTAGTCGGTGATCTCCACATCGTTTAAGTCCACCTTATCCAGGTCGATCAGTTGCACGCCACGGCTTTCGATGCGGCTGGTCTGGGTGCTGTTGCGGACGCGGATATAGGTAAGAGTGGGCGTGGAGGTGGCTCTGATCTCCGGATCGCCTTCATATTTGAGACCAAGCGAGTAGTCCTCGATCAAGACATCATTCAGACGTGCTTCCACGCGGCCGGAGATGTCTATGCCGAGTCCCTCAGCTCTGCTGGTTTGGGTGCTGTTGCGCACACGGATGTATGTCAGAGTGGGCGTGGAGGCTGTCTGGCTTGAGTTTTTGATCTGTATGCCTTTGCTGTAGTTCTCGATCTCGGCATCGTTGATCATTACGTTTTCCACGTCCTTGATCTGGAGGCCATATTTGTCGGCACGGCTGGTCTGAGAGCTGTTGCGCACCCGGATATAGGTGAGTGTGGGAGTGGAGCGGAAGCGGCTCTCATCGCCCTGGATGAGGATACCCCGCGGCATGTCCACTATTTCCACATCATGGATATTGGGAGCTGCACCATCTTCAATCAGCATACCCAGCGAATTGTCTTCCTCACGGCTGGTCTGAGTGCTATTGCGCACACGGATATAGGTGAGTGTGGGAGTAGCGGTGGCATTTTCGCTGCTTTTCACCTCAACTCCCGTCTCGTAGCCGGCAACATCCAGACTGTCGATAATCACGTTGCCGCTCACCTTGGCGCCGGTGGTGCCTTTGACCTCTTCTTCACGGCTGGTCTGGGTGCTGTTGCGCACACGGATATAGGTGAGCGTAGGAGTGGTACCGGTATTCGAGTTTTTCACCTCTATACCCGTATCATAACCCTTAATCTCGACGTCACTGATGGTTGCCGAGCCTTTCAAGCTGAGCCCGGTGCCCGTAAGGCCACTGCGGCTGGTCTGAGTGCTATTTCGCACGCGGATATAGGTGAGCGTGGGTGTAGAAGAACCTGAGGCCGCTTCGTTATCGATCACAACACCTTCCGGATAGCCGTCTATCTGCACGCTGTCGATCTGCGCTGCAGAGTTGGCGCCGATAAAGATGGCGGTTTCTGCATCTCTGATGTCTCTGGAGTCGGTAGTATTGATGGTCAAGCCGGAGATATTGGGGCTGCAGCCCAAAATCTTCAAGGGAGAAGCAGCGTCCACGATGGTGCAACTGGTCAAAGAGCTGATGTTGCGGTCATCGCCTTCAAAAACAAGTCCTGCCCAACCGCCTGCCGCCGGACCGGCAAAGGTGACGTTGTTGGCGATCAGCGTTCCTTCGATGGTCAAAGGCTCATCTCCAAAGACGTTGATCACCACTCCATCCATGATCTGGAAGATTTCGCCTTCATCAAAAGTGATGCCATTGAAGAGGTTGTAAGGCGAGCCGGCGGGATTCCAAATGGCAGGCAGAGCACCTGGAATCACATAAGTGCCTTGCATGGTGATATAGGCTGGCCGCGTGACGCTATCTTGTTCGTTTGCGGTGTTATGTCTCACGGTGAGGCTCACGGTATAGGCGCCTGCGTTGGTATAGATGTGCACTGGGTTTTGCTCGGTAGAGCTGCCGCCATCGCCAAATTCCCAGAGCCACTCGTTGGGATTACCCAAAGTGGCATCCAGAAACTGCACTCTCTGCCCGGTGTATTGATAAACCATATCGGTGCCAATGGCCGCCTCAAATTGTTCCAGCACGTGCATATTGAATTCTGCGCTGGCGATTGCACGCCTGTGGAAATCGTTCACCGTGAGGCTAAAGCGCGCTACCTGTGCAGCTTCTGAGACAGAAGAGAAGACCACGGTATGCTGACCGAGGACGTTGGGCTGATTGTCTGGATCGTAGACAAACTGGATGTTCTCACTTCCGGAAACATAGCTCAGAGTGATACCCAGATTGCTGATGTCATCATCCAGATCGGTGATATATTGCGAGAAGTCCACCGTATAGGTGCTTCTGTGGATAAAGTATAGGTCTGCCGGCAAATTCAGTATAGGAGCTGCGTTTACGTGGTTCACGTTCACTGTGATCTGATGCGAGGCACTGTTGCCATATTGATCCACCACAAAGACGGTGATGACCTCGCTTCCCCACCAGTCGTCGCTGGCATTGAGGTAGAGATTGCCCCATGCATCCACGTTTCCGGTGATGTGATCGCTACCCTGCACTCTGTATTGAAGCACGGCATAGTCCGGCGCCTCAAACACCTGTGTGAGGGAATAAGGGCCGCCGGTCTCGCCCTGATTGAAATACACCACGGAGAGCGGGTTTTGCAGCACAGTCGGGCCGGCATAGCCCACGCTGATGTAGTTCGGCATCACATACTGAACGGTTGCGCCGGTGGGAAGCATCAAGACCAACCTCACGCTGTAGACGCCGGCATTGGTATATGTGTGGATGGGTTCAGGCTCAAAGCTATCGAAGGTGCCGTTGTTGTCAAAATCCCAATAGTAACGCAAGGCTTGCGTGGGTGGGATCATCCGGAACTGCACCGTGAGCGGCAGATTGCCCTGAGTGGGATAGGCCGAGAAGACCTGATTGTCCACCGGCATCATGGTAACAAAGGCAAACGGAACCTCTAAGGTGGGGTTATCCGGATCGTTGCTGTAAACCAGCAGGTTGAATTCAATCAGTCCCGTGTTGCCAGCTATGGGCGAGATGTTGTAAGTGACTTCAAGCTCACTATTAGGCGCTACTGTGCCGGAATTGGGAGTGAAGTCGACCGCATTTGCATATTGATTTGGGTCGATGTTAAAAGTCAAATCCTCATCACCACGGTTGTAGATGGTGAGAGAGCCCGTCGCACCGAAATTTGGCGACAGAACATGATAGATAAGCTGGGGAGCAACCTCGATCCGAGGCGCACCCAACGCAAAAGCTGTCACGGGAATTGCCAGAGTCCTGCCACCATAGTAGACGGTAACGGTTGCGTTTCTAAGCCCAGCCACCTGGGGCAGGAATTGAATCTCAAACAACAAGCTCTGTCCATCCGGTAGGTCATAGGGCAAGTTTACCTGCTGTCCGCCGCAATAGATCACGCTTGAGAGGTTGAATTCAGGGTCTCCGGCCAAGACGACGTTGTCTATCCTGAAGCTGCTCAGGCCAGAGTTAGCGTCGTGGATCAGGCTCAGGTTTTGCGTGGAAACTGCTCCCAAAGGACAGCTATTGCCAAATATGACGGTAGCGGGGTCTGCTGACAGGGATGGCTCCCAAGCATGGGCAGAGAGCGGAACTGAGTAACTGCCATTGTCGGTGGTGATGATCATGATGTCCCGATAGTAGCCCATTGCGGCGCCACTGAACGTCACGCTACAGGGTGCCTGTCCTCCCTGTGGCACGGTATAAGGCAGAGGTAGATCACTGGGGTGTTCGAAGTTAGCACCGTATTCAAAGGATATATTTGTGATGGTGACGGGGTTTGCTCCCCCAACTCCAAAGATCACCTGCCTATCGTGATCCTGACCGACCGCCACGTTGACAAAATCTATAGCGCCTGGCGTGACGGTAATACCATATTCCGCACCGAAGCCGGTTGCAGTGACATTGCTGGTTAGTGGCCCAGCGCCAGGAAAGCCGGAGTTTGTGACAACGCTGATGGTAGCGATATCAGCACCCAAGGGGCTCAATTGTGTGGGATGGTAAAAAACCTGGAATGCGATGCTCTCGCCAGCAGCCAAGTTCAGGGGTAAGGCAGACAAGCCACTCAAGTCCAGACGGAAGGCAGGATTGCCGCTGATGCTGATCTCGGTAACCTGCTGTGTGGCTGTTCCCACGTTTTGTACCGTGATATTCTGATGGCTTTGGGTGTTGAGTTGTTGGCTGCCAAAGTTGAGGTCGTTAGGGCTGACGACGCAATTGCGCAGTCCGCCACGGTTTTGGTCAGCGGGTCGGTCAACCTGTGCCCACATAAAGCAGGTCAACAGGATGAGAAGTAGCGATAATCCAATCTTTCTCATGGTAGATCTCCTAAAAATCTTACAAAAAGTTTTGTGCATAGAGGTGCCCAGCCTCAGCTCAACGGAGCTCAGGCTAATTTGATCCAAGTCAGACAATAAATGTGTGTTCATGTTATTACCTGTGAGGGGCGGAATCGCCCACTGTTCACGTTGACGCATTATTTTCAAGTGCCAGATAAATGTCAAGCTCAATCACGCAATTTGTGCTCCAACCGACTATTTTTTAATATAAGCCTTGACATATTAGCGCCCTTAAAGACTGTAGCATCAACATATATGTAACAGAAGGTTATGATGAGCAAGAGTAAAGACATCCAAAGCGTTATCAAGGTCTTCGGCGTGGAGGTGGAGCGAATTCCACTCAAGACGAAGATCATCGTTGCTACAGACGACATCCATGATTTGGTGCGTGAATATGCCCTCCCCTATCTGCAGGAAGGTGATGTGCTCACCATCAGCGAAAGCCCTCTGGCGATCACCCAGGGCCGCGCCATCCCGGTGAGCGAAATCAAGGTGAGCTTCTGGGCCAAACTGCTGAGCCGCTTCGTAGCCAAAGTGCCCTACGGCATAGGCTTGGGAGCGCCCACCAGCATGCAGTGCGCCATCGAGGAAACCGGCCTCTGCCGCATCCTCTTTGCAGCCGCAATCGGCGCAATCGGCAAGCTTTTCGGCCGCAAGGGAGATTTCTATCGTGTAGCCGGCATGCAGGCCGCACTAATCGACGCCGCTACAACCAGCCCCATCCCTCCCTACAACGAAACCGTGATCAAAGGCCCACTCAACCCCAAAGGCGTCTGCGAAGCGCTGCATCAGGAATTTGGCTTCGACTTTGCCGTGATGGACATTAACGACATCGGCGGCAGTTGGATGATCGGCGCCAATCAGGGTGTAAACAAAGAATTCATGGAAGCCGCTATGAAGGACAACCCGCAAGGGCAGGGAGATGAGCTGACGCCGTTTTGCATAGTACGGAGGGCTGGCATTGTCAGCCAGTAGTCAGTAGCCAGTCATCAGTCGTCAGTCCTGGCGCAAGTCTCTGGGATGCGTGTGATCTTTGTGGCAATACGCACAGCTCCGAAGCTCTTTATATTGCCCACGAATTACACGAATTTACACGAATTAACACGGATTTCTACGAGGGACGAAAGAGGAACTGACAAAACATCCTCTCATAATATACTCTGACGATGTTGCCCAGACGAAGAAAAACCCAAAAATCCAAACCAGTAACTTCTTACAAACAACAACCATACAGAATCACGCAAATATTGTCTCTTTCTTTGCAGAAATGTAATACCCGGAGAGGCTGACAGTGTGGGCATTTGTCAGTTACGAGTTATCCCTAAATGTAGACAGATAGCGGTATTCTAAGGAAGTAAAGCCATAGATTGTAAAGTAAAAAGCCAGCGGTAGCTGGCCCCTTTAATTCGTGTAATTCGTGTAATTCGTGTAATTCGTGTAATTCGTGGAAAAAAAAGAAAAAGCTCTAAAACCACACGAATCCACACCAAGAGCACGCGTAGCCCCGAAACCTGCGCCAGAACTAACAACTATCAACTAACAACTGGACGGCGCATCCACACCAAGAGCACGCGTAGCCCCGAAACCTGCGCCAGGACTGACGACTGACGACTGATGACTGACGACTAATAAGAATGAATCAGCCTGATAGAAGCATAGCTATCCTGCAGCTCCGCCACACGACCCGCTTGGATGAACCGCCTTTTGTAATAGGCCATGGAGATGTCATCGATCACCACGCCGCGGTTTGAGCTGTGGATCATCTTCACCTGATCGCCATTTACCTCGATCACCATGCCCACGTGCCCCACTCTGCTGGAAGCCAGAGACCTCCCCTTGAAAAACAGCAAATCTCCTTTTTGCACCTCTGAGAGCGGAATGGTGGTGGTGAAAGTCGCTTGCTGACTCGCCGTGCGTGGAATGGTGAGCCCCTCCATGGAATAGAGATACCTCACAAAGTTGCTGCAATCCATGATCTCACCTCTGGGATTGCGGAATTTATAGGGACGCCCAAGATATTGCCGCCCATTATCCAGCATATGATCCACCAAGGTCTCTTTGATCAACAGCGGATACTTTTGGCAGATGATCCTCTCGATCAACACATCGATGTCATCTTTACCGAGTTCCACCGCTTCGCTGAGCTCTGTAGACTCTTCCGGCTCTTTGAGCTCTGAGGGCTCTGTAGGGTCTGTTGGCTCTGTAGCCAGCAGCCCTGCACACACAAAGAGCAGTATGATCAAGCTGAGCATGGACCTACTTAACGCATTTCCACCGCAGCAGGTTTTATCTATATTCATATATTGTCCGTTTGTTTGCTTTTGTTAATGTGTCGATTTCAACACCTTAGGATAATCATGCAAGAATTGAGCCGTCTTGATGTTTTTCTTCGGTTGAGAAAGTAGCCGGCGCTCGCCGTAGCGCCGCCAGCCAGCGGAGCTGGCTTCATAATTACAGGCTGCGCCTGCATTGGTCCCTTCGGCTAACGACCCTACAGCGGCGGTGCGGGTAGTTTTAGAGCTGGGCCGGGAAGCAGGCTGCGCCTGCTGGCGGCGGTTCAGCGACCGCCCGTACGGGACAACTGCGGCACAGCCGCATGCCCCGGTTCTACACTGCTCAAATACTCCTTACATTCTCATAAAGTAGAGGAACATTAGAGCTTCGAATTCTGAATTTTGTCCCATGATTATGTCCAGTTCTGGCATCAAAATCCACATATACCAGTCCATCCTGCAAAGCTTTTAGAAATCCATCCATGGAAAACTTCTCAAGCATGAGGATTTCGTCATATTTGTAGTATTCTTTATGACCTTCACGTTTTACATCTGCCGAGACAAAGAAGCAATTCAGTAGTTTTGTGCCCAATCGGGCAGCAAGGTCTCTAATGCCCCAATATGGAACCGGGTCAAGTTCACCGCTGTGGCCAACACGCTCTATGACAGAATCCAGCCAGTCACGATGGTGTTCTTGCACTTCTGATGCCTTAAAGCTTACTTCTATCCTGCTTTCTTTTTTATTGATCCTCACAATGAAGCCACGATCACTATGGCTTTTGCAGTTGATGGTTTGCCTGAAGCTCATTTCCGTATCGGGATGTTCTGTTCCAGCTTTTTGATGAGCCCAGCCATAACAGGGTAGCAAGAGACTTGGAACTAAACGAGCATTCCGGGGTGATGGCTCACTATGCAAAAGAGTGGTAAGTGCTGTGGACGACCGCCTCCTTGACTTTAGCTCCCATTCACCTGAATTGGCGATTGCAAGGTTGTTTTCAGGGATTTCCAACACATCTTCAAGAATATTACCCACAGCTCCAGCGTTACCTGGACGCGTGTTTTCGATCCAGCCCATATTTCGGACATTATTCAGCTTTTCTATCAGCTCATCTTTGGTATAAACTTGCAACATCACATACACTCCCTCATTTTGACGGCTTATAGAAGTCCAAAAGATACTCAAAAGTGGTGCCCATAGTGATGTAGTTGCTGGGCCAGCCAAAGATTCCTATATTATTGACGATGTTGGTTCTATCCCAGATGATGGTATTGCGCAACTCAAACCCCCGTTTTCTCAGCTCATCAACGAGATATAGATGCAGAGTGATCCTGCTATCATCCATCCAAAAATCTGGAACATTGATCACGCAATGTCCTTTCGGTTTCAGCAGAGGCAACAACTTTTCAAAGATATCTCCCATGGCCTGAGTCCATTTATCCACGGGATAAGTCCCCAAATCTCTTTCATCTTGGGAATACTGTTCTATTTTGTCCAATTGCTCATTGTCTCTATCTCTGCGGGATTTATTCTTTCTCTTCCGGTTGAGCAGATTGGAGTAAGGTGGCGAAGTCCAGATAAGCTTCACGCTTTCAGGAGCAAAGTATTGGTCAATATTGCGTGCATCATCCTGAATAGCGATCTGCCTGCAATGGTTGAAGGTGTTTTGTTGAGCCAGTCTTCCAGATGATAGCTGGATATACTCAGGATGCAGGTCAAAACCCACGGCATTCCGATTGAGGTCTTGAGCAGCAAGCAATGTGGTACCGCTGCCCACAAAGGGATCTATGACCAACTCGCCCTCATGGGTAAACAAGCTGATGATCTTTTGAGCCAAACTGATCGGGAAAGTGGCAGGATGCTTCTTTTTGTCTCTGATGTCCCTCTTCTCATAGTAAAATTGCCACACGCCGATCTGAGAAAGCATCCATTCCTTGGCCTCCATGCAGTTCAGGTGGGAGGGCTTGCAATCGCAAAGTCTACCAAATTTTGAAGCTCTCAGCTCCTCTTTAAGCATAGAGTTTTGCTTGTCTATCACAGAGTTGGACAGAGCCTGAATGTCTATCAGTTGCTCTGGGTCTTCCAAGATAATAGTTTGTTGCTCTTGAATTGGTTGATCGTGCATGGTGATTCCTTCTTTTGTTTATGCCAGTCTTTACAGACAAGTGTTATTTGTCAATCTCTTTCTTGGAAGGCGGTTTTGTTGCACCTGTACGGTCGTTAGACGGAGCGACCATACAAGGTAACTCCCATCCGTGTTCATCTGTGTTCATCCGTGGAAAATGAAAAAGCCCCGAGATGATCCCGAGGCTTTATTTATCATAATGAAGGGGTTTATTTTTGCAATACCAGCTTCTTGACGCCGCTATACTTGCCACTGGTCATCCTGTAGAGATAGACACCGGAAGCCAGGGTATTACCAGAGTCATCACAACCATCCCAAAGGATGTTGTAATATCCGGCAGCATCATGGCTTTTTACAAAGCTGCGTACCAATTGTCCACGCTGGTTGTAGATGTCTATCTTCACGTTTCCAGCATCCTTGAGCTGATAGCGGAGCGTGGTATTAGGGTTGAAGGGGTTGGGATAGGCATCTTCCAACTGAGTAACGGTTGGTATGGCAGGCGTGCCTGTGTCACCTGTGATGCTGAAGATTACGCTGGCAGGGCCATAGAAACCGGTTGTGCCGCACATATCAACACTTTGCAGCCAGTAGTAATAGGTGCCATCTTCTACCAATTCCTTATCCAAGTAGGTATAGGTCTGAGCTTCCGAGCTGTTGGTAGCCGGAATCAGGGCACAGATTTGGCTGGCGGTGCTCAGCTCTTCGCTGACACTACGCAATACGTTGTAACCCATGAGGTTGCTCTCGGTCTGGGAAACCCAGGTGAGGTTCACGTAGTTTTGCGCAGTCATGGTAGCCGAGAAGTGAGAGAGCGTCACGGGAAGGGTGGGATCATTTGTATAGCCAATGGCTAATTCGATAGGATGAGGGCCTTGACCAGCTTTACTAGAATCAATCAAGATACTGGCTGTATCGTCAGTCATTTTTACAGTATGCCAGGAATTGTTCTCTTGGTAAGCTGTCCAATAGGTAAGATCCGGATCTGGATTTATCACAGTAGTTTCAATAGTCCAAGCTCCTCCTCCCATCAGATTGATCCATCTGTGGAAAGTGGAGGTTAATCCAGGAAGAGGAACATCATTCAACTGAGAATTACCGTAATTACCATTGCCGCCTCTGATGGTAATAGTGTTTTGGTTGCCTGTTCCCACTGTTTCTGGCGTACCATTGTAAAAATCGCAACAGTCTTTAATTTCGATATTATCTACTATTATGTCTGAGCCGGTACCACTTACCCTTTTGATGCATATACGGACATCATCCCTAATATTGAGCTCATGGGAGAATCTCTGCACTGAGGTCGTCGGTGTCGTCAAGGTTTTAATAGGAGTCCAAGTTTGATAAGGAGAACTGAAGGAATCTTTGCAATATCCCACTTCCCAGGTTGCTTGAGAACCAGTATCATAGCTGCGATAATCAAAAGAGATTTCGCCGGCACCGCAGGTTTTAAATTCCTTCATGGTCATGGATGAGGCTGCATCAGTGCCTCTTAAACGGGCACTTCTTTCACCACTGATGCGCTCATTTACTCCTGTTCCAATCAAGACTCCGTCCAGTATCCATTCAAGTCCGCTCAGATATACCGGTCCACGTTTATACAGTGTTTTAGTCTCAAGTGTTCCCTCAAAGTCCACCCCGTATAAAAGCGGAGGAGACGGGGTGACTGTGCCATTCAGGCTAATGTATTCATATATGGACCCGTTTGCGGAGGCAAATTCTACTGTAATTTGACCGTTATGGATACCTTCAGGCAAACCTTTCTTCATGATTACGGCAATAGTTTCATGCATGTTGTTATCTTGATCAAGGGCCAATGTTACAGGGTCGTTTGCAAAAGAGCCTCCATAAGCAATTTCAAATTTAGAATCTGGGCTAACGGTAACGGTGTATCCTGACAGGTTGAATCCACCCACAGTAATTAGTTTATAGTCAAAGTCGAGAACGGGTCCCTTGCCAACTACATAGGAAAATCCGCCAACAGAAGATGGAGTTACGGCAAATACAGGATCAGTTCCCGAACTTATTGGTTCGAATGTTCCTTCGACGATAAAGTCTTGATACATTCCTGAGCCACCACCCACAGCTTCAGCACCATACATATACATTCTGAATCCACAGTTGGTGGTAATATTCTGATAGTTACTATCCAGTGTAATGGTGATTGGATCCCAATTGGAATCGCCATAAGAATCAGGGTTTGTTATAACGCCGGTTGTACCGTCAACACTCAGGCCTGAGGGAACGGAA
>JAKQWO010000015.1 GCA_029561955.1 Candidatus Cloacimonadota bacterium | reverse complement strand
GCAATGGCTGCGGAGCCTGCATTCCCGGATGCCCTGAGGGCGCTTTGCAGCTTATCGATGGCAAAGCACGACTCATCAGCGATCTCTTCTGCGATGGCCTTGGAGCCTGCCTGGGCACCTGTCCTCAGGGAGCGATCGAAGTGGAAGAACGTGAGGCGGAACCTTACAGCGAAGCCCAAGTGATGGTAAACATCATGGCTGCGGGTGAAAACACCATCAAAGCTCATCTGCACCATCTCAAATCCCACGGGGAAATGACCTTTTACACCCAAGCCCTGGAGATTCTAAAAGAGAGTGGTTACAACATCGAATGCCTTACCCAGGAAGAGACCATGGCTTGCGGATGCAGCGGTACCCATGCCAAGACCATTGAACCTGCCAAAGCAGAAAACCTAATGAGCGGAGAGCTGCATTCCGAGCTGCGGCAATGGCCGGTACAGCTTACTCTCCTGAATCCAGCAGCGGAATACTTTGAAAACGCTGATCTGCTGATCTCAGCGGATTGTGTTCCTTATGCCTTTGGTGATTTTCACCGCCGGTTCCTCAAGGGCAAGATCGTGATCACCTTCTGTCCCAAACTGGATGCTGATCTGGAACGCTATATCGATAAGCTTTCCCAGATCTTCATACTTCATAAGATCAAGAGTGTAACCATCGTGCGTATGGAAGTACCTTGCTGCGGAGGCACAGAAATCCTGCTGCAGAAAGCTCTGGAACGCGCGGGAAAGATGCATTTCGTAAAAGTAAACGTCATCAGCGTTGATGGCAAAATTATCTGAGGAGGTAGCCATGGAAAGCAGGTATTTGAGAGACATCAGCCCGGTATTGAACACGGGTGGCATGGTAGGCACCAAGCTCTACAGCCAGCCCGAGGGAGAAATCGTCCACATCGAATTTGAGCCCAAAGCTCATCTAAAGGCACATAAAACCCCAGTAAACGTAGCTTTTTATGTAGTGGAAGGAACTGCCACTATCAGCATCGGTGAGGAAATCCAAAGCTTCCCCGCCGGAACCATCATCGACAGCCCGAAGGATATCCCTCATGCAATCACCAATGAAGGTGAAACCCCGCTGAGGATTCTCGTAATAAAAATGCCAAAACCATAAAAACACAAGGAGAAAAACCATGAGTATGTTCTGCTATCAATGTCAGGAAACTTCCCGCAACCTCGGTTGCACCATGCGTGGAGTCTGCGGAAAACCCGAGAGCCTCGCAAACCTGTTTGATCTTTTAGTTTACGGACTCAAGGGCCTGGCCCATGTATCTGTGAAGCTGCTGGACAAAGGCATCTACTATCCAGAAGATGCGATCTTCACTATGGGCGGCCTGTTCCGCACCATTACCAATGCCAACTGGGATGAACCGCTGATCCGAGACGTGGTTACCCAGACACTGGCTCTGAGGGATAAGCGTAAAGAAGAGCTCTGCAAGCTGCTGGATGGCAAGTGTGATACCTGCCCCGAAGCTGTAAGCTTCAAGCTCACACCGGATCAATATGACGAATTTGCCACCAAAGTAGGTGTGCTCAGAACCGCAAACGAAGACGTTCGCAGCCTGCGAGAAACCATTGTTTACGGGCTCAAGGGCATCTCTGCCTATGGTGAGCATGCTCATATGCTGGGCTTTGACGATGATGAAGTGAACAAGTTCATCATGGAAGGCCTGGCCGCCACCCTTGATGACAGCCTCAGTGCCGACCAACTGGTGGGTCTGGTGCTCAAGACTGGAGAGCATGCCGTGAAAGTGATGGCACTTTTAGACAAAGCCAATACCAGCACTTATGGCAACCCGGAACCCACCAAAGTGAATCTGGGTGTGGGTAAAAACCCCGGTATCATCGTCAGCGGACATGACCTCAAAGACTTTGAAGAACTGCTGGAACAAAGCAAGGACAGCGGCGTGGACATCTATACCCACAGCGAAATGTTGCCCGCCCACTACTATCCTGCCTTCAAGAAATACAAACACTTCATCGGTAACTATGGCGGATCCTGGTGGCATCAACTGAAGGATTTTGAAAACTTCAATGGCGCTATCCTCATGACCACAAACTGCATCGTGCCCCTACGCAAGGAAAACACCTACCTGAACCGCTTCTTCACCACTGGCATGGCTGGATATGCGGGTGCCAGACACATTCCTGAACGCAAACCAGGTGGACAGAAAGACTTCTCCGAGC
>JAKQWO010000008.1 GCA_029561955.1 Candidatus Cloacimonadota bacterium | reverse complement strand
ATGTGGCAACCAATTCCACCTTGGCAAACAAAGCAGTTTTGGCGGGGACGATAAACATCCTGCCTGGGGTCAGTGTTGTGACCAACAGCGGCACCGAAACCAAGATATTGAGCAATTCAGTGATAAACATCGGCTCAGGTGCTTCATATACTCTACGAGGTGATGTTACTATTGAGGATGGTGCCAAATTTGTTGTGTCTCAGAATGGCAGTTTGAATTTAGATAATGCCAATTGTATTTGGGGTGAAAACTCATGTATCGAGGTAACTGGAGGCATGCTTTCAATTGGTAACAGTGTGCTGGACAGCTTTCCAAACATCAGATGGAAAGGTTTAGATGTTAGCAATGCCGATCTTGTCACAATCGATAGTTCAACCCTCAAAAATGCCGAATCCCATACAATAACAAACACAGATCTGTATGTTTTGGATAGCAGCTTCATAATTCCCGAGAATTCGACCGGATTAGTTCTTGAGAACAGCATTCCAGGTCATATAACTCAGATAACCAACTCCGAGCACGGTTATGGATTCTATGGGGCATCAAATAAAAACTCAGAGGGTATTACCATTAAAGCAATGAGAAACCGAGTCTATACCACCAAGGTTGATTTTTGTAACCTAAAAAACGGCATATTAAAACAAGGAGAGCCTTCTGCACTCGGATCAATTACAGATTGTCACTTCACTGATTGCACCACAGGAATAAGCCTCAACTACAATTCTGCAACAATTCAGGAATGTAGTTTTATTAGTGATACAGCCACGAGATATGGTACCGGAATTCATCTTAAGGCATCATTCCCTCAAATAAGTGACTGCATTTTCAATAGATTACGTATAGGGATATTCACAGAGCTTTCCGTCACGGATGAAATAGGAGAAGTTTCCACTATTAGAGAATCGTACTTCTACAACTGTTTAACAGGAATGGAGAGCAGGAACTCGAATCATAGATTGGAAATGAACTACTTTAATCTCAACAATTCTGGTATTGTAAATCATGCCAGCTCAAATTTAAATCTCAGCTATACGGCTAACAACGTTTTTACAAACAAAATCAGCAACATTGTTTTCTTTGATAAAGCTCCCTATGAATCCACCATTCAGCTCTACACTGGCCATAATGACTTCTACCATCTAACAGGTGAGCTTACGGGCATAACTGCTACTGACTTCAGCTTTGACCCCAACTATTGTGGTCCTCCACAAGCATCTACTTTCCCGATTGACGCCAGTGAAAACTGGTTTGAAGACTTCCAAGTGACAGTTAACGATCCGGACTATGCCGACTATGTGTATGTTGGCAAATATGATCCGACACCTACTATGCCCGACCCACCTCCGGTGACCCAACGGCTATACACCGCATTGGATCATGAATCTCAGGAATCTTATGACCTAGCTGCCGCTACTTATCAGGCCATCATAGATGATATGTTGGAAGAAGAAAAACCCCACGTGACAAGCGCAATTGACGGTTTATACCGTTGCTCTGAAGCGACTTCTACACCATTGAGCGAAACGATAACCTATTTTGATGCTAAGGTTACTCAACACGCGGTGGACAACCCCTCTCTGAGTGCCATCTTGAAGGATTATCTGATGAAATTGCACGTAATTAACAAGGACTTCCAGTCTGCCGTCGATCTTCTGCAGCCGCGCATCAGTGATCCGGTCAGCGAGATCGACTCACTGTTGGCTGTATTGGATCTGGAAATAGTGCTTCAATTGGCAGCAATGGAAGAAACCAAGCGTCCCGTAACCACAGAATACACTCAATATCAGTATCCTGATTTCCAGGTATTTGAAGTGATGCATGGCAAAAACTGGGAGAAATACAGGCAAGCTCTGCAGAAGAACGATCCGAACATGGCCAATATCCCAGCCTTCCCCCTTATCAGTAACAACTATCCAAATCCCTTCAACCCCTCCACCACGATTGCCTACAGCATTCCCCAAGATGGATTGGTGAAGATTGACATCTACAACATCAAAGGCCAGAAGGTAAAGCAACTATGCAATACCGAGATGCAACGTGGACACCACAAGGTAATTTGGGATGGGAAAGACCGAAATCAGCGTAGCGTCAGCTCCGGAGTGTACTTCGTGCGGCTGCAGGCAAACGGACAAACCTCCACACGCAAGATCATGCTGATGAAATAAGATTAACCTGTATAACATTCACATGGAATAGGCACACTCTTCTGAGCGTGCCTATTTCATTTCTGAGATTTGAACGAATCAGTTACCACCAAAACCGCTCCCTTGGCGAAGAATCTGGATGCTGCCGTCATCTCTTCAAAGGCATGTTCATTGCATTTTGGCGTCATAACCTCGCAGATCTATTCTTCTGGCTACTACGTAGAATAGCAACAGTCCGGTATTTTGAAACGTTGCAACCGCGAAAACCACCCTACCATTTGCCACCTCAGCCAAACCGCTTATTATATCTTCAGCAAAACAATGAGGATCGTATATTGAACAGCAACATAAAGATAGGCATAGACGGCATGCACTGTGCGGCCTGTAGCGCTCGGGTCGAGAAGGCTTTAGGCGAGCTCAAGGGCGTGAAGTCTGCGCATGCAAATCTGGCTTTGGAAGAGGCCAGCTTGGAGATAGAACCTGGTCGTGTGAGTCGGCAAGAGATCGAGAAGGCCATTGTGGCGCTGGGTTTTACGGTGCGTGAGGAGCTGGGCAAGGATGGAGACCAGTTGATCCTAGAGGCCCGCCGAGCTCGCAAGCGCATGTTGCACATCTGGTTTATCGCTTTGGTGGTGAGCATCTTTATGGTGGCGCATATGTTCTTTGATTTCCATATCTTAGGCAGCTTGACAGATGGTTGGATCGTGTTTTTACTCTCGCTTTACGCCATGGTTTTTCCGGCGAGGGGTGTCTATCGTTCCGCTTTTATCTCGCTCAAGACAGGTTCCGCCAATATGGACGTCCTGATCGCCATGGGCACGCTGGCTTCGCTTTTGGTCTGGCCGCTTTCTTTCTTCATCAAAGACATTAACCCGCATGCCTTTAGTGGTATTGCGGCTATGATTTTAGCCTTTCATCACACGGGCAGGTATTTGGAGAGTCAGGCTCGTGGCAAGGCTTCGGAAGCTATCCGCAAGCTGATGAATTTAGGCGCCAAAACCGCTATCCTCTGGGAAGATGGGGTAGAGAAGGAAGTCCCCATCCGCAAGGTGCAACCGGGCGACATCCTGATCGTGAAAGCGGGGATGAAGATTCCCACGGATGCCGTGATCATCGAAGGCAAGGCAAATATAGACGAGGCGATGGTTACGGGCGAATCCATGCCTGTGAGTCGCAAGGTGGGCGAGAGGGTCTTGGGTGCCACGCTCAATGTGGATGGGTTTTTGAAAGTGAAAGCCCAGAAGGTGGGCTCGGATACCTTTTTGGCACAAGTGATTCAGTTGGTTCAGGATGCGCAACATTCCAAGGTCCCGGTGCAGCTTTTGGCGGATAAAGTCACCGCCGTATTTGTGCCCATCGTGATCGCTTTGGCCGCTCTCACCTTTGCCTTCTGGATGATTCTCCCCGATACCGCTCAGAGTATCAGCGTTGCCCTTTTGCAGATCATTCCGCTCAAAGACCCAGATCACCTGCCCACCGGCTTGGCTGCCGCCCTGATGGCTTCCATTGCCACTTTGGTGATCGCCTGTCCCTGTGCGCTAGGCTTGGCTACACCTACGGCTTTGATGGTGGGAAGCGGCATGGGTGCAAGACGGGGCATCCTCATCCGCAATTCCGAAGCTCTGCAATTGATGAAAGACGTGAAGGCTATCATCTTCGATAAAACCGGCACGCTCACGCATGGCAAACCTGAGGTGATTGAGATTCATCTTGAGACGCTGGATGAAAAGATCGCTTTGGGCATTGCGGCGTCGCTGGAAGCGGGTTCGGCACATCCTTTGGCGGTGGCTTTGGTCAAAGCTGCGCAGGACGCCGGAGCTATCACGTCTGAGGTGCAAGATTTTACCAATCATATTGGGCAAGGAGTGAGTGCGAGCTTGGACGGCACCAGATACATCCTCGGCAGCCGTGAGTTTATGGAATCTGCAACTTTGACTGTTCCTGAGAAGTCTTTTGAGGCGGATTATGCCAGCCGGGTATACTTGGCTGATGAGGACAGGGTGTTGGCTATCTTCTTGATTGCGGATGCTTTACGTGACAACGCTCCACAGGTGGTAGCGCAGCTCAAACAACGAGGCATCACGTCCATCATGATCAGTGGTGACAACTCGCAAGTGGCGCAAGCCATTGTAGCTCAATTGGGTATCAGCCGCTATCATGCTCAGGCTTTGCCGGAAGATAAAGCTGTCTTGGTCAAGCAACTAAAGCAGGAATTTGGTACCGTGGCTATGGTGGGCGACGGGATAAACGACGCTCCTGCACTCAAAACAGCCGACATCGGCATCGCCATGGGACAGGGGACGGACATCGCCATCGAGGCGGCTGACATCACCATCGTGCGAGATGATCTTGCCTGCCTGCCCACTGCGGTGGAGCTCTCTATCCAGACCTTTAGAAAGATACGGCAAAACCTCTTCTGGGCTTTTTCTTACAACCTGATCGCCATCCCCTTGGCCGTGTTTGGCGTTCTGCATCCCGTGATCGCAGAGATCGCCATGGCTAGCTCCTCCGTGACTGTGGTCACCAACGCCAATCTCCTCAAACAGAAGGTGAAATGAAAGCGATAGAACCAATCGTGGCAGACATCCTTGGGAAGCTTGCCCAATGCGGTATTCAGGTGTATGAACAGGTTCCGCTGCAATACGGCTTGCAACTCAGGCTGATTCATGAGGACGAAAAAGCGGTGCTAAACATCTACCATTCCGCCAAAAAAGGCATTTCTTTGGTGATTGGTGGTAAGACAAACACCCAGATCAGAAGGATGCTGCAGGAAATCGTCGGCGAGCAAGTCTCCCAACAGATATTGCAAGTCCCTGAAAGTAAACACAGTTGGAGTGATTGGATAGGCAGCGATGAATCCGGCAAAGGCGATTACTTCGGCCCGCTGGTGGTCTGCTCTTTCAGGGCAAATAGAGAGGTGGAAAAGCGGCTTTGGGCTATGGGCGTGATGGATAGCAAGCTATTGCAGGATCGTGAGATAAAGGACTTGGCTCAGAGGCTTTATAGGGATTTTCCCGGCCTTATGAACGGCCTTGTGCTCATGCCCAAAACCTATAACCGCATCATTGAAGATATGAGAAAGCAGGGACGCAACCTCAATGATCTTTTGGCTTGGCAACACTTTAAGGTCTTGGAGGAGATGCTGAGCGCGGATGATGCACCTGATGGGGTCCTGGTAGATCAATTCACCTCCCGCAAGACGCTTTCCCAGCTCTTCCAGGCCAAGGAGATAGACATCAATCTGGTGGAGCGTCCACGCTCAGAAAGTGATGCCGCCGTAGCCGCCGCATCCGTTTTGGCACGCTTTCAATACATCAGCGCCATGGCAGAAATGAGCCGGAAGTTTAATATGGGCTTCGCTCTGGGTGCCGGTGCCAAGGTGGATAAAGTGGGACGGGAATTTGTGCAAAAGTATGGCACAGAACGGCTAAACGAGGTGGCCAAGCTGCACTTCAAGAACACAACGCGGGTTTGTTGATGTAACTCCCTCTTAGCAAATACTTGCAAGAATGGAATCAATTTTGCAAGTAAGTTAGATCACGGTTCCAAGGACACAAGCACCGTTCCATGAATAAGATAAATGGGAGAGAAATGACACTTAAATTAAGAATTTTTCTTAACTTAACGCAGGGAGGCTGCCATACTCATTTGGCAGAGTCTATCCTGCATTGCGGAAACAATACAACAACAAAGCCTGAGCTTTCTGACTCCATCAGATGCCAGACCTAACCCAACCAAACGAGGAATAAGGTAATGAAAACATCATTTCGCATCTCAATGCTCTTGGCCATCCTCTTGGCCATGTTCGGTTTTGCCAATGCGGTAACCGTGCAAGTGGGTGATGGAACTGCGACCACCGGCTATTTTCCTGTCTATGCAGTATATAGCTATTCCTATACTCAGCAGATCTACACCCAATCTCAGATCAACTTTGCCGGCGCAATCACCAAGCTCCGCTTCTATTATGTATCCGGAGCTATTGCCAACAGTAAGGACTGGACTATTTACCTGGGACACTCCGACAAAACGCAATTTTCCAACACCACAGATTGGGAAGCTCCAGCAAACCTGACGCAGGTGTTTGATGGTGACGTAACAGCTATGCTACCTGCGGAGGGCAACTGGATGGAGATCACTTTGGACACTCCATTTATCTATAACAACACCAACAATCTGATTGTCGCAGTGTATCAGCATACCCCGGGTTTTGCAGCTATGAGCTGGGGTGCTTTTGCCAGCGGAGCCAATACGGGAATGTATTTCCGCAATGACAACGACAATCCTGATCCCAACAGCCCTCCTACGGCAAACGGAATAACTGCCAATATCAATCGCATTCAGTTTGTCTTCCCAGATACCGGAGCACCCATGCCACCTGTGCTTGTATCACCGGCAAATGGTGCAGAAACCATGAATAATCAGGTCTTGAGGTGGACTCTGCCTCATGGAAGTGCGGATGCTACCGGCTATGATCTTTATCTCAATGGCAACCTTGTAGCTGATAACCAACCATCAAACTCCTATACTCTTACAGACCTCGAAGCGGGTGGATACAGTTGGTATGTGGTAGCCCGTAACAGCTTCGGCGTCTCGGCTCCATCGGAAACTTGGACATTTACTCTGGTGGATGGAGTGATGATCGGTGATGGAACATCTTACCAGACAGACCCCTTCAATATCCATTGGGGCTATGGACGCTCTCTAAGTCTCTATAAAAGCGCTCAGATAGGGCAGTTTGGTGAGATCACTACCCTGGGTTGGAATGTCCAAACGACCGGCACTGCTACCGTTCCTTACAAGATCTACGCCAAGATTACCAATGACGAAACCCTTACTCAGATGACCTGGGCCAATTTTACTTCAACGGCCACCTTGGTCAAACAGGGGAACTATGTTTTCAATAGTTTGGGCTGGCATCAGATTGTTCTTGATACGCCGCTAATGTACGGCCACGGCAATTTGATGATCGGTGTGGAAGCCAACTTTGGTGGCGATGGAGCAGAAACGGGTGGTTATCCCAAGTTCTACTACACCTCAGGCGACCAAAACACACATCAACGCTGGTATCAAGATGGTAGCATTCCCACAGGAAACGGAACCCTGAATGCAAATCGACCAAATATAATGATGTTGATCTCACCTCTTCCCGATGATCCTGTGTTAGTCATCAACCCCATAGAGTGGGATTTTGGCCAAATGATAATCAGCACTACCAGCAGCCAAACTTTCACCATCTATAATGGTGGAGGCGGCGCTCTCAACGTTACGGGCTTGAGTCCCATGTCCGATGGCCCCTTCACAATCACAAATGTCCCTGCTTTTCCAGTGGCTTTGACTGCAGGCCAAACTGCAACCTTTAACGTCCAATATGCACCCACTGCCGTTGGCAACCACACGGCCACTTTTACCGTCACTGCTGGCGACACTTCCCTGAACGTTGAAGTAAGTGGTGAATGTTTTGATCCCTCAATCCATGACTATCCCTTCTTTGAAGGCTTTGAAGAAGGTCAAACACATGGTTCCCAGGTGGTAGAATGGACGCAGTATCTGGATGGCGGTAAGACCAAGTATTGGATGGCCAACTCCAATTACACCAACTACAACCGCACACCGCGCACCGGTGCTTTTAATGCCACCTTGCAGTATAATGGCAATGCCTGGCTGATGAGAACTTTCCAATTGGAAGCAGGCCAATCCTACGATGTCGAAGTCTGGGCGAGGCAGGATGGAGCAGTCGCAACCAATGCCAGTTTGGGTATTTTCTATGGCACGGAAGGCACCATTGCTGCCATGACCAATACGATCAAGGAACAAACCGGCCTCATCAATGGAGATTACCAGCAGCTTAGAGGCAGCTTCACACCTGCCACCAGCGGTGTTTATTGGATTGCCCTCCATGGAATCATCAACATGACACCTTGGTATATCAGCATTGACGATATCACCGTGCAGCACTCACCGGAAAATCCAGTTTTTACTTACAGGCCTGACAGCATTGACTTCGGTACCGGTTATGCCAATACTCCCATGGAATATCAGAATGTAACCATTACCAACGCCGGCGTCGGCACTCTGGAATTGCCCGCAGCAAACGTGAGTATCATTGGCGACGATGCGGCTATGTTTGAATTTGACACTACCAGTCTACCTCTGGCTCTCACCGCAGACCAATCCGGCACAATTCCTGTTCGCTACCATCCCACTGCGTCAGGTGTCCACAGCGCCATTTTGCGCATGGTTTACGAAGCTCAAAACTACGATGTGGCCTTGAGCGGAATCGCCCTGAGCGAAGATGCTCTCTTGGAAGGCTTTGAAGGCAATTTGTTCCCGCCCCCTGGCTGGGGTGTGCACAATGGTGGCGGTGCAAACGGCTGGGCCAGAGCCACCACGTTCCCTCGCTCCGGTGTCGCACACGCTATGATCCGTTGGAATTCTACCGCTCACGATGACTGGCTGATCAGCCCCAAGGTGGCTCCCACGGCTGCAAACCATACCTTCAACTTCTACGGGACCAACAATTCTACCGCTTACGATGAGAGATTCAACGTGCTCGTCTCCACAACGACTTCCGATATCACCTCTTTTACCGACACCCTGGCCACCAACGTGAGTACCGGCGCTACTCAATACACCTTCCACACCTATGACCTCTCACAGTTCATCGGCCAACAGATCCACGTAGCCATTCAAGCTATTTCCACAAACCAACTGTATCTGCTTATTGACGACGTATCCGGCCCGGACATCGTGGCGGTAATGCCGTCAGCACCTGTCTTACTCACTCCCGCAGATGGTGCTGTAATGGTTCCCGTGAGACCTGTTTTTGCCTTCAATCCCTCTGCCGGTGGTATTCCCACTGGCTACAAGGTGTTTTTGGATACCACAAACCCGCCTACAACAGAAGTGGCAGATATAAATACCACCAGTTATACACCCACAGAGCCGCTTTCCGGAGAAACAACGTATTATTGGACGGTGAAAGCCTACAATAATGCGGGCATAAGCGATGCGCCCACAGCCTTCAGCTTTACGACCGCTCCAGACGGCACATTGATAATCGGTGATGGAACCTTCTTTCAGCGTCAGCCTTTTGGCACCTATTGGGGTTATGAGAATTCAGCCGCATTATACACGGCTGATCAGATAAATGTCCAGGGGCTGCTCAGCTTTATTGGTTGGGATGCCAATGCTGCTTCAGAAATTGTGGTTCCCTACAAGATATATGTCAAAAACACCAATGCTACCGAGATCACGGCAACAAGCTGGACAAACTTTAGCGCAGACCTGACCTTAGTCAAAGAAGGAACCCACGTCTTCAATGCGCCCGGCTGGCATATATTTACCCTTGATACCCCCTTCGAATACACCGGTGGAAACCTGATCGTTGCCACAGAAACCACCTTTGGTGGGACAGGCGGCGGTCAAGGACACACCTTCAAATATACTTCAGTAGCAGGGATGCATGGAATCTGGAATGTTGACAACGCTCCCAATCCGGATCAAACCTGCTCCGTAAACTCCTACCGCCCCAACATCATGCTGGGCATCCTTACCAGCACCGGAAACATTACCGGAACGGTCACGGGTGCCGGAAACCAACCCTTGGCCGGAGTGGACGTGACCCTAACCGGGCGAGAATACCACACCACCACCAATGCTGCCGGACAGTATCAACTGCTCAATGTCATCGAAGGCAACTACACCCTGACCTTTGCCAAACACGGCTACCAGACTGTCGCCCAAAACATAGTGCTGGCAGATGACGATGAGCTGGTGATCAATGTAACCATGCAGCTTTTGCCGCAGGTGACTGTGAGCGGAACCGTCCTGGCCAGCGATACGGGAGCCGGACTTGCCGGGGCTGCTGTCACCCTCACCGGTTATGCAGACTACAGCGTAAACACAAATGCCACAGGTGTTTTCACCATCCCGAACGTGTTTGCCAACAACGTCTACGACTACAATATCAGTGCTTCCGGTTACATGTCTCAAAACGGACAAATCACTTTGGCGGCCACAAACTACAATATGGGTCAGATCACTCTTGAGGAGGTGATTTACGCTCCCATGGACGTCACTGCTACGGTCAATGATGAGGAAACGGCGGCAGAGATTACCTGGCAGGCTCCAGACCCCAACGCCGTTGGAATCACCGAAGGTTTTGAAAGTGAGACCTTCCCGCCCACAGGCTGGACGCAGGTCATCACTAATACCGGGGCAGCTAATACCCTTGGCATTTACCCAACCTGGTGCAGGATTGGTGCAGTCACCATCTCTGGTGATGAAGTGAATCCCACAGAGGGAAGCTACCAAACCGGTCTCTTCTGGGCTTACGATCACCAGGATGAATGGCTGATCACTCCCGGCTTCAACTGCCCTCCCGGCGCATATTTGAGCTTCGATAGCCATGTCTATCTGGGCTCTACCAACGGCGATCACTATTATGTGAAGGTGTCCTCAGACAATGGTCAGACCTGGATGGCGCTTTGGGATGCCTCTGCCCAAGCACCCGGCTGGAACGAATATAGCTCACCCATCACCGTAGACCTGAGTGCCTATAGTGGCAACCAGATCAAAGTGGCTTTCCATGCCATAGACCCACCTGATCAAGGCGGCCTCTGGTACACCTGGTTTATCGACAACGTCTACATCGGCAACTCCGAGACCAAAGTGGTCTTCGACACCGATGATCTGGTCAGGGTTTCCGCATCTGCCAATAGCTCCAGACCTGCTGGCACCATGCCCATGATGAC
>JAKQWO010000074.1 GCA_029561955.1 Candidatus Cloacimonadota bacterium | reverse complement strand
GTTTTTGGATACCTGATGCAGGATTTTCCAGGCATGCTTCTTCAGGATGCCCAGCTCGTAGGTGAGGCTGCTATTGAACATGTAGTCTGCGTTTTCCTGAAAGGGAAAGATGTTTTGGATCTCGCCATCACGCACATCCTGCCAACGTTGGATCGTGGCTGTGGCAGAGTAGCCTCGATATTGGTGGTCTCGGATAATCCTGCGCAAAAGGCGGCAGTCCGTGGTTGGGATGCGGTTATGATCGTCGATATTGAGCTGATTCAGGGCACTGATATAGATCTTCGCCTTGCGCTGTGATTCGATGGACGAGGTGAGCAGGTCGTTCAAGCCGTGAATCCCTTCCATCACCAAAAGATCATCCTCACCCAGTTGCACAAAGTTGTGGCTGCGCCGACGCACGCCTCTTTGAAAGTCGTACATGGGCAGCTCTACCTCTTTGCCGGCTAAGATGTCCGTGAGCTGTTTATTCAAGAAAGGCAAGTCCAAGGCCCTGATTGATTCAAAGTCATATTCCCCATTGGGCTTACGGGCAGTTTGATCTCTGGGCAGGAAGTAATCATCCAAACCCAGCACGATGGGACGCTTTTTACAGGCTTGCAACTGCACTGAAAGCCGCTTGGCGAAGGTGGTCTTGCCGCTGGAAGAAGGCCCGGCGATCAGTATCAATTTCACCTGAGGATTCTGAGCAATATCCACGGCAATGGAAGCTATCTTTTGCTCATGTAGCGCTTCTTCCACCAAGATAAACTGGGAGATCTCATACTCATCCACCAGTGCATTGAGGTCTGCAAGATGGTGCACTTTAAGGATATCCAGCCACTTGTCATGCTCTTGGTGCAGGCTGAATATCTTGGTGGGAATCTCGAAGGGATAGCTGATTTCATAGCTCTTTTCTGCTGGGAAGCGCAGGAAGAAGCCGGGTGCATGATAGACAAGATCAAACTTTTGGATCATCGTGCTGCGGTCTGCCAAGGGTCGGATGTAAAAGTCATAATACTTCCCGCAACGGTAGAGGCTCACACACTCCCTGTAGTCACGGCTGAAATTGGCTACCAAGTCCTTGCGCCCCATACTCTTGAATATCTCCAAAGCCTCAGATAACTTCATTTCTTCTTTCACGATCGGTAAGTCTGCAGCCACGATCTTCATCATCTCTTCTTTCACTCTCTCGCAATCGGATGCGGTGAACTCATCTTCGCTCTTTATCTCGCAATAGACGCCATCTCCCACGCTATGCTCCACCACCAAACCATACTCATCGCCAAAGATGCTATAAATGGCTTTACCTAAAATGAAAATCACGCTATCTTGGTAAATACGATAGCCTTGCGGATGATGAAAAGTGATGCAATTGACCAAAGTGTTGTGCTGCAACTGATATTCATCATTGACATATTGGGTGTGGTTTATTTTATAGGACAAAACAGAGTTGGGATTGATGTCCGTGCTGGCGATAAGCTCTGCAATCGACCTCTGATCCTCCAGCTCTATCTTACTATGACGTATTCCGTTAAGTCTTAGGTCTATAATCATTATTCTGGTATTCCTACTTGTTTTTAGTGTGAAATGCCAGTCTTTTGAACCAAGGTTTAACGTCAAGCATTAAGGAGACTAACTTGAAAAAACTTACCAAACTTCAAAAGATCAGACGGGAAGCCTCACATCTTTTGGGCATCCTGTTTGGTTCGATATTCTTTGCCATGGGATATTCATGGTTTTTGCTGCCTCACAACATCGCTCCGGGCGGCGTGGGAGGTATCAGCCAGATTTTGGCTCAGTTTACCGGCTTACCAAATGGTGTCTTGATGATTATCATCAATATACCCCTGTTTGTAGTAGCCATCATGCTGGTAGGCAAACAATTCGGCGCAAAATCCATCTATGGAATGCTGGTATCGGCCACGATGACAGACCTGATGAGCATTCCCATGTTACATAGAATGGGCGTTATTTTTCATGACCTGGCCAAACATACATTTGTAGTTAACGGTCGCACTATCTATGCCATGTTTGGCCCGGAAGACATGTTGCTTTCAGCGGTTGCCGGCTCGGTGCTATTGGGCATAGGCTTGGGCATCATCTTCCGCTTCAGAGGTTCCACCGGTGGCACAGACATCCCCGTAGCCCTGATCAAACAGAAATCTGGTCTTTCCATCGGTAACGCATATTACATCGTGGAAACAGGCATCATCATTCTGGTAGCTGCCTTCTTTAAAGACCCCAAAATCCTCATCTGGGGCAGCATGAACCTATTTTTGGCATCCAGGGTCACAGACCTCGCCTCTGAAGGTATGCCTTACGTTAAAGGTGTGTTTATCATCAGTCAGCACTCAGACGAGATTAAGGAAGAGATCTATCAAAAACTGGATAGAGGCATCACCTATTTCAAAGGCATGGGCGGTTATGCCAAAAAAGAAGTGGACATCCTCTTTTGCGTGATGAGCCGTGGTCAGGTGCCCGTGCTCACAGACCTGGTCAAAGACATAGATCGCAATGCCTTCATGATCGTTACAGACGTCTACGACGTGCTGGGTTACGGCTTCAAATCCCGTAAATTAGACCTCAGAGACGAATAATAGAGCCGTGATATAATTATCATATACCGTTATGAGCGCCATATCAGGATTCATCTGTTTAAATAAAGAAAAGCGTTTGCCAGCCATGCGCTTACGGGAAATCTCCGATCTTGGTGCACACCGTGGTCCCGATGCCACAGCCTATTTCACTTGGAAAGATGCTGGTTCAGAAGCGAGCACTTCAACTCCCACAAAAGATGAACCAATCTATTGTGGTTTAGGCTACCGTCATTTAGACTTAGGTCATGATGAGTTTAACCCAAAAATACTACACCAACAGGGGCTTTATTTGCTCTTTGATGGTGCTATCTTCAACGCTCCGGAGTTGAAAGCCAGTTTAGCGCTGGATGAGGACACTACCAATTCCCAGCTTATACTCACCGCCTATCAAAAGTGGGGTGACAGCTTTGTAAACAAGCTTTTGGGCATCTGGACCTTAGCCATCTGGGATAACAACACACAGCATCTCTTTTGCTCTCGCGATCGCTTTGGCTGCAAGCCGCTCTGCTACCTCGTTCAAGACCAGGCATTCTACTTTGCCAGCGAGATCAAGCAGCTCTTACCCGTTTTGGAGAATAAAGAGATCAACGCCCAGATGCTGTGGCGCTTGAATAAAGTTAATGGCATGCACCTTTATCAGGATCAGACGCTTTTTGAGCAGATCAAAATCTTGGAACCCGGCCAAATCTTGAGCATCAAACATGGCAAAATCCAAAAGGAATGCTATTACAGGCTGGACCCAGAGAAGTTTGAGACCTCCCAGCTCAGCTTTGAGCATGCTACCGAATACTATCTTGAACTCTTTAAGGAAAGCGTTCGCCTCTCCACTGCTGAACCTGCTGCTATAGCCTGCGCTTTGAGTGGTGGACTTGACTCAACCGCCATCTTAGCCATTCTCTCCAAGCTCAAATCAAGTCCGGTCAGCACCTTTTCCAGTTGGTTCAAAGAATCCCAACTCGACGAAAGAGAGTATATCTCGCTTGCCAACGAGAGCTTCAAGGCTCAAGGCACGCTGCTCGCCCCCACTGCTGAAGAAGCCTGGCAGAGCTTGCTGGACGCCACTTGGTACAACGATCTCCCGCTTGGGAGTGGTTGCCCTGCACAGATATCCGTGTTTAGAGCAGCGCAAGAACAGGGATTCAAAGTATTGATCGGCGGTCAAGGCAGTGATGAGCTCACCGCTGGCTACAGACACGCTCAATACCGCTACTTGGCGGATTTGGCTCACAGTGGCCAAATCCCTCAGTTAATCAGCTCCCTCAAGAACATCTCCCACGCTAAAAGCCCAGCAAAACTCCTCTCCATCATCGCCAAAAGCGGCTTATCCCTACTCTTCCCCGAAAGCCAGCTCTACAGGCAGGAGATGAAGCATCTACACTTTGAACCCTTCAGCGCCGACTTCCTCAAGAGCGCAAAGGGCGCTGACATGGAAGCTTTAGACATGCCTGACATCAGCCGCTTGAGCAGCTTTTCCTACAACATGGTCTACAACACCACCCTGCAAACCTTGCTCCATTTTGAGGACAGAATGAGCGCCATGGTAGGTTTGCAGAGTCGTAGCCCCTTTCTGGATCACCGCTTGGTTGAGCTCGCTTTTAGCCTGCCTTCCAGCTACAAGCTCGAACCACCTCAGGGTAAACGTATTCACCGTGCTGCCATCCAGCATTTAGTCCCCAAGCCCATCTTGGAGCGCAAAGATAAAGCCATCTTCGGCACTCCTTTCACTCAGAGCTGGATGCGTAACGAGCTCAAAGACAGAGTGTTTGCCCTTTTTACCAGCGACAGCTTCAGAAGCTCTGGATACTGGAATTTGAGCAAAATCATGACCAAATGGCAATCCTACCTAAACGGCAACGATAAAGACGCCCAGATGCTTTATCAGGTGCTTGCCACCCATATCTGGTTAGAAACTTTCAAAATCATATAAACAAATTGTGAGGTCACCATGAAGAGACTTAGCATTATCTCCTTAATCATCATTACGATGCTCCTCAGTGCCTGTAAGCTTTTCAAGCAACCCACTCTGGAAAAAGTCCATGATGTAAAGATCACCAAGTTCGGTGTGGATGAGATAGACGTTTTGCTGTCCATCAGCATACACAATCCAAACTGCTATCAGCTCAAAATCGACAAACTGGATGTGGATCTGCTCAATAAAGACAGGATAAAGATCGGCAGTGCCACATTACAGAAGAAGGTCAACATCCCCAAACGCCGCAGTAATGCCCTCTATTTTAGCGTTACCCTGCAGACCCGTCCCACCGCCAAAATGGTGAGCATGTCAAATCAAAGCGTCTATTTCTACATCTCAGGCAAAGGACACGGCAAGGTGCTCGGCTTTGGCAAGAAGTTTGACTTTGAAGAACCCTACGAACTGAACTTGAAAGAGTATCTGGAAGCCCTCATCCCGCGCTTTCAAGCGGACGGACAAAACATCTTCAAGCTCAAACGCAGCTATATCAAGGAACTGGGTTTGAGTCAAGCCACCATGAGTGTAGATTTTATGCTTATGAATCCCTTTGGCCTAGGCTTCAACCTTAAAGGCTTTCCTGCAGAATTATGGCTCAACAACACGCTGGTGGGCAGGGGCAACCTGGCTACCCAGATGCGCTTTGACGAAACCATCCACTCCAAAGATGGCTCAATGTATTTTAAGGTTTCCAATTTCAAAGCCTTATGGTCTGCCATCAAGGGAGTCATCAAAGGCGAAATACCTTACACCGTCAAAGGAACCGTGATCATTGACGCCTTTGGCATGGAAATCCGTAAACCCTACGAATACTCCGGCTCCGTGCCAGTGAGTCTGAGCGATTATCTACTGAATAAGCTTCAGGGTGCCGCAATGGACAAAGCCCTACCAAAGCCCGTAGAATAACCCACATATTTGAAAACACCAAAAAGGGACTCGCATAAAAACGAGTCCCTTTATCATTCTTACACAGGTTTAGGCTTTACCCAGTTCCATTCCTTTCTTGATGGCAATCAGGTTTTTCTCCAAAAGGTCTGGGTCTCTTTCCTTGAGGAAGCTAGTGAGGTCTTCCTCCATGGATTCGTATTTAATCACGTTGGTTCTGCCTATCACCATGCCGATGGCAATCATATTTACCACTTTGTCTGATCCAATCTCTTTTGCCAGGCTTGAGATTGGTGCAGAGATGATCTGGATATCCGTGCGTTTACAGCCGTCGGGACACATGCCTGTATCATAGACAAGCACTCCGCCGGGGCGGATATGGGGTGCGAATTTCTCGATTGAGGGCTGGTTTAGGGCGACTAAGATGTCTGGTGTGCTCACGATGGGTGAAGCGATGGGTTGATCGGATACCACGGCGGAAACGTTTGCGGTGCCACCTCTCATTTCTGGTCCGTAAGAGGGAAGCCATGAAACGTGTTTCCCTTCTTTCATTCCCGCTTGAGCGATGAATTTACCAATGGTCAACACACCTTGACCACCGAAACCTGAGCAGATTATTTCTGTTTTCATTCTGGGGCTCCTTTATCTCTGAATACACCTGGTTTATAGAAGGGCAGCATATTTTCTTTGGCCCATACCAGTGCTTTGACGGGCTCAATACCCCAGTTTGTGGGGCAGGTGCTCACGAATTCTATAAAGGTAAAGCCGCGGCCTTCTTTGTTGTATTGAATGGCTTTGCTTACGGCTTTTTTTGCTTTGATGATATCGGGACCACTGAGCAGTGATACTCTTTCGATGTAGTAAGGTGCTACAAGGGTATCGAGCAGCTCACACACGCGGATGGGATAGCCGATGTCATCGACTTTACGTCCGTAGGGACTGGTGGTTGTCTTCATATCAGGCAGCGTGGTGGGAGCCATCTGTCCGCCCGTCATGCCGTAGATGGCGTTGTTGACGAAGAAGACGCTGATGTGTTCACCACGGTTTGCGGCATGGACGATCTCAGCAGTTCCGATAGCGGCTAAGTCTCCATCACCTTGATAGGTGAAGACGTGCATATCGGGGCGGGCTCTCTTGATACCGGTAGCCACGGCTGGAGCACGTCCATGTGCGGCTTCCGCCATATCAAAATTGAAGAATTTATAGGCAAACACGCTGCAGCCAACAGGAGCTACACCAGCCATTTTATTGATCAATCCATGTTCATCAATGGATTCTGCAATCAAGCGATGGGCTATACCGTGGGTACATCCTGGACAATAGGTGAACGGTACATCCCTTAACGATTTGGGTCTAGTTGCGATTACTTCCACTATTTCCTCCCATTAAAAACAAGCTTGTAGCTTTTCTTTGATCTGTTCAGGTGTGAAGACCATGCCTCCCACTCTGCCCCAGAAATTGACTGGAACTTTGCCATTTACGGCGATTTTCACATCTTCCACCATTTGGCCGGTATTCAGCTCAAACACATACACTTGTTTGACCCTGGGACCAATGCACTTGGCGAGCTCCTCATAAGGATAAGGCCAAACTGTGATGGGACGGAAAAGGCCGATGTTTTTGCCTTCTGCATTCAATTCATCCACGGCGGAACGAACCACACGGGAAGCGGTACCGAAAGCCACCACCAAGATTTCGTTATCGTCATTGATGTTGTAGAGCTCATGACGTGTCTCGTTGGCTTCGATCTGGGCATATTTTTCATAGAGCTTGGTGACATGTTTCTCCAGCACTACGGGGTCAATCTCAAGCGAGTTGATCTCATGATGATGTTTTAGGTCTCCATCTTGGTTTGGATGAATGCACCATGATTCATGCTGATGCCCCATTGCCTCGATTTCCTGATCTGTCTTGGCAGGTTTGAAATCCACCGGCTCCATCATCTGACCCAGCATTCCGTCTGCCAAAATCATCACAGGGTTGCGATACTTATCTGCCAGATCAAAAGCTTCGGAAGCCATATCGGCAAATTCTTGCACGCTGGATGGGGCAAGCACGATGAGGCGATAATCTCCATGTCCGCCACCCTTGGTAGCTTGGAAATAGTCACCTTGTGCGGGCTGAATGTCTCCCAATCCGGGGCCGCCACGCTGAACGTTGATGATCACGCAGGGAAGCTGTGCTCCGGCAAGATAGGACATTCCTTCGGCCTTGAGGGAAATTCCAGGAGAAGAGGAAGAGGTCATCACCCGCTTACCGGCACCGGCAGCTCCATAGACCATGTTAATAGCAGCAACTTCACTTTCTGCTTGCAAAAAAGTTCCACCAACGGTGGGCATCATCTTGGCCATATATTCGATCAATTCGCTCTGAGGGGTGATAGGATAGGCGAAATATAATCTGCAACCTGCGTTGATCGCAGCTTTGGCCACGGCTTCATTACCTTTCATTAATACTTTACTCATTTTCTTTCCTCACTTTTCCACGGTAATGGCTACGTCTGGGCAGATGTTGTAACACATTTTACAGGCGATACAAGCATCTTGATTGAAACACTCGGCGTAGTGGTAACCCTTGGCATTAATGTTTTCCGAGAAGCGGATGATCTTCTTCGGGCAGACAGAAATGCAGAGCCCACAACCTTTGCAATAATATGGGTCAACCGTCATTCTTGGCATGGTTGTGCTCCTTCTACTTTCTTTAATTTCTTCATGCGACCATCAATATCGTAGATAGCCTTTTATGTCAAACCTTTTCTTTTGTCAAAGCCGCTATCTTAGAGGTATATGGGAAGTTATAACGATTCTCCCAATACTGGGAAGTGAGCCAATCGGATAGCTACAAATTGAATAATGTTCATCCCTTGCATTTCAATGTGAGGTAGAGGATACTCTTATCTGTAGCAATGAGCAGTAATCCACACTGATGTTTATGACCCCATGATTTTATCGATCGCCTCACCAATAAGCTGCTCACTTACCTGAATGTCATTGTGGGGTATACCAAACTCAGTTAGCACGGTCTTGAATTTACTTATGCCCTCTACTGAACTAAGCTCAATCCACTTTATCCCGCTACTATCCAGTCTTTCTTTATTAGCTTGAGATAAGGTCTGAGCAACAAAAAGATGAGTTACCCTTGCATAAGCAGAATCCTCACTTTCAGGATTGCCCTTTCCCATCAATTTAACCTCACAATTGTATCTCATATCCCCATTTTTCAACAGGAAATCAACTTCTCTGGCAGGATCACCGCTATCTAAAACTGGGTAGCCTGTCATATCAGACTTAGTTTCATAATACTCTTCTGTGACACCAAACAGTTCACAAAGTGATAACATCAGAGGTTTTTCTACCTGTTTCCCTATCATACTCCAAGCCCCACCCCGCAAAGCTGATCTTTTCACTGCTATCGCATTGATTACAATGAGGCTTTCGTTTACTGTAAGCTCAACAGCAACCCTGTTGAATCTAATGGTTAAAGTGATATCAATCTCAGAGTATTCTTCAATAAGTGATTCGATAAGCAGCAACAGATCATCATAATGTTCTTCAGAAACCTGTAGTGCGATTTCTCTCGTGCAGCTTTTATAGATGTTGGTAATGGTTTTCTGATTCAACCCAGAGTTTATTATGACTTCACCTTTTGACATATGCTCAGATTTAATAAAATTGGCTTTGTACCAATCTATCGTGATCTCTTGATTATTAGCCTTTGCCTCACATACTTTCATGAAGAAGTCTATTGTCTGGCGAAGAAACTTCTCATTAATATCTTGGATAACAAGGCTACGATAATCCCTTCCGTTCATCAACCGTGAAAGTACTTTTTTGGTGAGCGTCTGTTCAGCAGTCATTTCTCCCCCATTCTTTCTTGGAAACTTTCTGTATTTAAAAAGCTTATATCTTTGGTGTCTTGTAATATGTCTTTTTGTGTCAGATTCGCCTTAATGCGTCTTACATAGTCGCTGTGAATCTCTGTGGTTATGAAATATCTATTCAAAGACAAGGCTGCCTTTGCAAATGTCCCACTACCACCGAAAGGATCAAAAACCAAATCACCCATGTAAGAGTAATATCTGATAACCTTTTCACACAGCAGAAACGGGAATACCGCTGAATGAACACGATCATAAACGGGGTCTATCTCCCAAACATTGGACGTATCATACTCACCTTCAACCTTGCTTTTTGCCACTGTACTGTAAGGATAATTTCGGATATTCCAGTCTATCAGTTTGTGCGTTTTTTTGCGATACACCATCACATATTCTGTACGTGGATTAGGCTTATAAGCGAGTGGTTTTCTGTGCATATCAAAGCCGGCGACTCGATTCTTGACGCTTGCTTCAGGCTTCACCCATACTATATCATCGATAAACTCCCACCCCATATCTACCAACAAGGGGTGTATATCAAAAGGTATAGGATATCTTATACTTGAATGCTGCCTGCTGACACGTGGTATTATAATAGGTGAGGTGTTTAGGGCAAAAAACCTCCCCTCTTTAGTAACTCGGTGTATTTTTTTAAATATACCTTCTAAAAAGCCTAAATACTCTTGGTAGCTCTGATAGATAGAGTAATCCCTCGCATTGTAATATGGCGGTGAAGTAAAGGTTAAATGGATCGACTCATCTGGAATAAAATCGAGAATCCTCGCTACGTCACCCTCAATAACAAGATTCTTCAATTTGTCTGGTGAACTCACTTCGTCAGACTTGCTACCTGTATCTTTGGATGAATTTAGCTCTTTGTCTATAAAGCTCCGGATAATTTCGTTACTATGAGATTGCATGGAAAGCAAAATTGAAAATATGTCGTCTCTCTTTTTGAAACAAATCAAACCTCTCAAGGCTTGCAGCACAACCTCTGGGTCTTTATCATCCAACAAATACTTCATCACATCAATTGTGCGCGGATCTCTAAGTCTGCCGATGGCTGATACAGCTTCCTTCCTAACTTCAGACGAGTCTTCCGACCTCAACACTTGCATGTAGTGAGACATATAGTTGTAGTTAGCTGTCTTGGCGAGATTCTTTAATGCAAGTGTCCTTATTTTGGGGTTTGCAGATGCCTGCAAGTTGATAAAAACTGAGCAGTCGCAACCAGGTTTTATATAGCCAACCCTGCTCAATAAGGAAACAAGCTGTTGATCTGTCACCATCTTGTTGGTCAATAGCTTCTTTAGTTGTTCTATAACATCATTTCTTGATTCTATCATTTGTCTTCTCCATGTACGCAAGGTATTTTAAGGAGTCCTTTTTGTCAATTGCTTTTAGTGGTCTGCAGCGATGAAATGGTCAGTTTATGGTTTTGTTTGGTTGCATAATCGTTTACAATGCTCTCACTCAAATTAGTTATCATCCCGTAGTGTTATAAGCATTCCGAACAGCCTTTTCTTGAAAATCTGAACCGCCCCTAGTAACCAATACCTTCCAAAAAGGCAGGAGATTATGTCTCAGCTCTGGCACTCGAAAAAGCTAGGCAAAATCCACAGCTAACTCATTATCGTAGAAAGAAAAACTAAAGCTCCATCTTCGCCACCTCCTAAATCCACTATTCATGTGTCTTTCCCCTTCCCTCCTTATTCACCCGCCCGGTGATTACTCGGTGATACTCGGGTTTTTCCCGAGTGGCTCCGAGTAATCACCGGTCGGCTAAGCAAGGAAGACGCAGGTAGAGTTGGAGAGATGTGCCATTTGAAAGCGTCTTTAACAGACCACCCTCCTCTCATCCACCCTTGTTGAATTAAGGAGGATTTAAGGAGGGAAGCAAGGGAGACCCGACTCACACATTTAGGCCGCTGACAGGAAAAAAACCTTGGGATGCGTCAAATCTGTTGGTAGTGCGGAGGGCAGCTTAGTCTAGACCGGACGATGGAAATATCTCCACATAAAATGGCAAGTCATTTTATCTAAACTCAGTCTGGGTTCAGAAAGCTTTAAAAAGTTCTATTGTATTCATACTCAATAGGTTAGACATCTTTTAAAATCGTTAACAGAGCCCCAACAAGCCTTCTTACGGCAGACAAAAGTAGGGCTAATCATCTATATCGCTATAAGTTACACAATTTTTGGGGAAATATGTCTTGACAAAAAGCCCTCTGTCGGAAAATAGGATTCCTGCTTTAAGCAAATCTATTGGAAATAACATTATGAGTAATCAAATCAAGAAATTGATCGCCACAATTTTAGGCTTTCAGATGCTAATTATAGTGCCAGTAATAGCCGAAAGTGTGGTCGGTCTTGGCAGCGATGAGATCAGTCAGCAGAATTCTGCCTTGCTAATCGATTCGCAACACAACTCGGAACCCCCTGAACGCATGGTAGCCTCTTTTTACGGAGGCAGATTTCACGGTCGAAAAACCGCAAGTGGAGAGCGTTATGATAAAAATGCGCTCACTTGCGCACACAGATCACTTCCTTTTGACACTATTTTAATCGTAACAAACCCCAAAAACGGGAAATCCGTAACCGTTCGAGTGAACGACCGCGGACCTTTCACACGTGGCAGAGATGTAGACCTCTCTTACGCAGCAGCCAAAGAGATCGACATGATCCAGGCTGGCGTACTTCCTGTGGATGTGGTGGTTTTAGAACCCAATCCGGAAGCGCCCTCAGAAATCACTTTGGAAGACACATCATCAGATTCATCCATTACAATTAGGTGATTTCACCTCATAGATCGATCCTTCAATGTAGAAGATTGATCGCACATTAGTCAAAAGCATCCCCTTATATGCAATCCGCTGTAGGTATCATTATGTCTAACAGGAGCTTGGATGTATAATAGTGAAGGTTTGCCAATCAAGTTGAGCGAAGAGGTACACTGTGCCTTGAGTGAGAAACGTCAGGTGGTGGCCTTGGAATCCACCGTGATCACGCATGGCTTGCCCAAGCCTCTGAACTGGGAGGTGTTAGCACGACTGCAGCAGGTGATTTCTGAAGAGGATTGCACTGCAGCCACCATCATCGTGCATCGAGGCGTAGCGCATATTGGCATTGATGATAGCCTCAAAGAAGAACTGCAAAACACCGATATCCCTTTTAACAAGCTATCTTTGAGAGACCTGCCACTGGCTTTTGCCAGGAAGGACTCAGGTGGTACCACGGTTTCGGCAACGATGGGCTTGGCTCACAGAGCGGGGATTGAGGTTTTTGCCACCGGTGGGATTGGTGGAGTGCATAGGTTCTGGCAGGACAGTTGGGATGTCTCTATGGATCTGATCGCCTTGAGCCGCATGCCCGTGATCGTGGTCTCGGCTGGCTGCAAAGCTATCCTGGACGTGGAAGCCACCTTGGAGATGTTAGAAAGTTTCGGCGTTCCGGTGGTTGGCTGGCAGACGGATACTTTCCCGCTCTTTTATACACCCGAGAGCAACTATCATATATCCAGATGCGATGACCTCGATCTCTTGGCACAGAGCTGGAAAGCGCACAAAATTCTTCGGGATAACGGCTCTGGGATGTTGGTAGCCAACCCCATCCCCAAAGAATATGGCATCCACAGTAGCCAGATCGAACCGTTTATCAACCAGGCAATCGCGGAGGCAAAGCATGTGGGGATCAAAGGAAAAGAGCTCACACCTTTTCTGCTTGACCTTTTAGCCCAGATTACAAAAGGTGAATCCGTTAAAGCCAATATTGCCTTGTTGGAGCATAATGCCCGCTTGGCATCTGTCTTGGCAAAAGCACTTTAAAGGAATTCACCATACTTATGAAACTATACCTATCCTTGGATATGGAGGGCATGCCTGGCACCTTCAATTGGGAACACGAAAAGGCAGATAGAGCCAGCGTTAAGCGTTACTACAGGGCTCATGTAGGAAATGTGCTTAACGCTGTTTTGGCGCATCCTTTGTCTACCGAAATCAAAGAAATCCGCATTGCAGATTCTCATAGTGCAGGTGATAATCTGGACTACGAAATCACGCATCTGGATGAGCGCATCTCTCTGATCTCGGGCGCACCCAGGCCTCTTTATATGATGCCCGCTCTGGAGCCGGACTTCGATCAGGTATGGCTTTTGGGCTATCACGCTTCCACGGGAACACTGAGAGCCAATATGGATCACAGCTATTCCAACAGCCGTATCCACAAGATCAGGATAAATGGCCAACCCATGAGTGAAGCTTTGATAAATGCAGCATATGCAGGGCATTTGGGAGTAGGTGTTAATTTGGTAAGTGGAGACAGTGCTTTGGCGGCAGAGCTAACTGTTAAAGACGCAATGCCTTGGATCAATTACATCTGCACAAAGAGGGCTATGGGCAAATTCTCGGCACTCAGTTACTCTGCTTTGGCAATTCAAAAGAGCATAGAACAGGCTGTGGATAGGGCACTTAACACACCCCAAGAACAGATTCCGCTTTTCACTTTCCCCAAGCCCATCAGGCTCTTTATCGAATTTCAGAGCACTGCGATGGCGGATCAGGCCTGCTTGATGCCTTATGTGAAGCGCTTGGACGGACGCTGTGTAGAATATGTGGATGACGACTATGCCGTGATCTTTGAAGCTATCATGGCTTTGGTGACTTTGGCCAGCACGGCAAACCTATAAATGTGAGGTGTAAATCATGGAAAACTATGTAACGATCGCTAAGTTTGAAAACATCTTTGAAGCGGATTTGGCTCGTAGTCTCTTGGAAGACAACGGCTTTGACGTGAATCTTTTAAACGAAAGAGTGGTGTCTTTGGCTCCGGGTATAGCCAGCAGCAGACTTTCTTTGGAGCTGCAGGTGCTTGAGAGTCAGGAAGCTAAGGCTAAAGCTCTTCTCACTGAATCAGAAAATGGTTCTGATACCGAATACTTGCTCAAAAACGAGGGCGCCATCTTGGAGGGGCATTTCAAACTCACCTCCGGACGCCATAGCAACCTCTATATAGAGAAGATCAGACTTTTGCAAAATCCCCTGCTGGCTAAGACCTTATGCTCCAGACTTGCTGCTCTGATCACGGATGACGATGTAGACTGTGTGGTGGGGCCTGCCTATGGTGGCATTGCTTTGGCCTTTGAAGTGGCCTCCATCTTGGATAAGAGCTTCGTTTTTAGCCAGAGGAAAGATGGCGAGATGGTGATCCGCAGCGGCTTTGACCTCTCTGAGATCAAAAAGGCTGTCGTGATCGAAGACATCGTGACCACCGGCGGTAGTGTGAAAGAAGTGATCCAATGCCTTCAAGATAGAAACATTGAGGTAATCAAGGTAGGTGCTTTGGTAGATCGCAGCGGCGGCACTGTTGATTTTGGAGTGCCTTTTGTGAGCTTGCTCAAACTCGACATCCCTACCTACGATCCTGAAGCCTGCCCACTTTGCTCTGCAGGTATCCCCATCACCCAACCAGGCAGTAGCGATAAGAAGTGAACATCGCCGCTTTTGGAGAGCAAGACACAAGGCTGCTGCTAGAGCTGTTGCGCTTTTTTAAGCCGCCTGAGAACCCGAAGCCGAGCCTGAGTTTACCACATGGATTTGAGAATAGGGTTCCTGCTGGCTGGGAACTCAAAGAAAATGAAGCTTACAGCAAGATGAGAGTGGTGGCGAACCAAAGCAAAGAACAGCGGGCAGAGCTAAATCAATTCTACTTTTGCTCCTATTTCAGATGTCTTTTGGTTAGAGGTAATCTGCCTGAGCTTGGTCCGGCTCTCTTTGCTGACTTGGAGCTCTGCTGTCTGGCTTCGGAAGCGGGTCACTTCCCTCAAATCAAGAGACACTATCCTGAACTCAAGGCTTGGCTGGCTGATATTCCCAAAGATACTCTATTGGTCACTTCTCAAGCATATATACCTGAAGCTCTTTTAATCAATGAACCGGATGATCTGTGGCTAATCGCTTTTGATGATGATGCTCTGGTTTTGGATCTGAGGCTGGATGATAGCAGTCAAGCACATTACAGGGCTCATTCTCAATTGGCAGTCTGGTGCATGTGTCTGGAGTACTATGAAGAGATAGAAAGGCTCTCGTTGAGCCGCTGTTATCAGAATAATGCCGGCTCCTATGGCTTCTTTGCTGAGTTTTATGATCGCTATATGGCGCATGTGGATTACTCCGAGTGGATAGAGATGATTCTCAGTTGGGCTTGTCATTTCATGCAGAGCACGCCAAAGGTGGTGCTGGAAGCAGCTTGTGGCACCGCCAAAATCTCTGAGCAATTGGTGTTTAAGGGCATGGAAGTGGATGGCTTTGACAGCTCTCCTTTCATGTTGCATGAGGCGAATAAAAAGAGCTTTAAACCCAATCTATATCTGGCTTCCCTGACTGATGCACCCATAAGAGAAAACCACTATGAGCTTATCCTCTGTCTCTTTGATAGCATCAACTATCTGCTTAAGGAGGAAGAGGTGCTGAAAACTATGAACAATGCTCACTTAGCGCTCCAGCCGGGTGGACTGTTTGTCTTTGACATCTCTACCATCTACAACAGCAGAAACCATTTTTACGATGAGATCAACAATCATCAGTTTGGGGATGCCACGATCGTGCAGCACGCCTTCTTTGATGAGCTTCGCCTCAGGCAGAGGTCTTTTTTGACGCTCTATAGACGCAGAGGCACAGCCTTTGTGATGAGCCAGGAAGAGCATTGCCAGAGAGTCTATTATCATCGGGAAATCATATCCATCATCAAAGACAGTTCTTTGGAGCTCAAGGGCATCTTTACCACAGAAGTGCGTGGTAATCTCATAGGCAAAAGACAGCAAGATTTGGATAATCGCTATCCTCGGCTCTTTTATATGCTGCAGAAAAGTCAGTCATGAATCCCTTATACGAAGCTGATCTGAAGTTATTAGAGGGGAATCCTATCATCATAGGAGTGGATGAAGCGGGTAGAGGCTGCTTGGCTGGCCCATTGGTCTGTGCTGCAGTTGTCTTGGATTATGAGGTGGTATTTGACAAGCTCAAGGATAGTAAGCAGCTCTCCCCTACCGTCAGAGAAGAGCTCTATCAGCAGATAGTTGATTCCTGCATCACCTACAGCATTCAGGTGATTCCAGTGGAGTATATAGATGAACACAACATCCTAAACGCTACCATGGAGGGAATGAGACGGGCTATTTTGGCTTTGGGCATCACGCAAGGACTGTGTCTGGTGGATGGAAACAGACTGCCTACGCTAACGTCTTCTGAGACAGAAGATTTGCGGTTAAATAGCGTAGTGCATGGGGATGATCTGCATGCCTGTATCGCTGCAGCATCCATCTTGGCAAAAGTGTATAGGGATCAGCTCATGGAAGAACTGGATAAAGAGTATCCACTCTATGGCTTTGCCACTCATAAAGCCTATGGAACTAAAGCACATCTGGAAGCTATCTATAAGTATGGCCCCTGCCCGATCCATAGGAAGGGCTTTGCTCCCATGAAGTATCTACAGCCCTGAACTAACAAAGCTATTGACGTAATACCCACATCCTGCGAAGCTGCCCCTCATATCAATTTTAGGAGTGATCCCATGCGATACAGAGTCTCAGTATTACAATATGAGCCCAAGTTTCTCAAACAGGATGAGAACCTTGAGACCGTCAGAAAGATGTTAGCCGGTCTGCAAACAGATTTGGTGGTTCTGCCTGAGCTGGCACTTTCCGGATACGTGTTTGTGGAGAAGGACGAGGTCATGCAGATCGCTGAAAGCGTGCCGGATGGCAGGTGTTTCCAAGCTTTGCAGCAGATTGCGGTGGATAACGATTTTAGCATCGTGTATGGCTTTGCCGAAAGAGCTGGGGATTTGGTCTACAATTCCAGCGCACTCTTGAATCCTGATGGTAGCTTCCACGTGTATCGCAAGACACACCTGTTCTATAGAGAAAAGCTCTTCTTTGATCCTGGAGACACAGGTTTCGCTGTTCATCCTGCTAAAGAAGATGTTAAAGTAGGCATGATGATCTGCTTTGATTGGCAGTTCCCGGAATCCGCCCGCACTTTAGCTCTGCGTGGAGCTCAGATCATCTGCCATCCTTCAAACCTGGTGCTGCCTTGGTGTCAGCAAGCGATGATCACACGTAGTTTGGAAAATAGAGTCTTTACTATCACCTCCAACCGCATCGGAACTGAGATCAATGGTGATCAAAGACAGACTTTCACCGGCGCAGCCCAGATTTTGGACACTAAAGGTGAGATTCTGGCACGCATGGAAACCACAGGGATTGGCATAGAAACCCGTGAGATAGACCCCAGCTTGGCTTTGGATAAATCAGTATCCAGCCTCAACAGCGTGTTTGCAGATAGACGTCCCGACTTTTATGAAAGATGAATAGAAGCGATATTGAAGCAAGAATCAAAGAGCTGAAGGCGCAGATAGCGCACCACGACAAGCTCTACCATCAGTTAGCCATCCCAGAGATATCGGATTATGAATATGACATGCTGGTGCGTGAGCTACAGAGCTTGCAGCAAGAGCTGGGGCTGGAAGAAGAGCAGACTGTTGGTGTAGATTTGACTGCCGACAGCAAAACCATAGACCACAAACAGCGCATGTATAGCTTGGATAACGCCTACTCGCTCCAAGAATTACAGAACTTTTATACCAAGATCATAGATGACCTGAATGAGAAAACGCAGTGGAGTGTGGAGCTGAAAGTAGACGGCTTCGGCATCAACCTCTACTATGAAAACGGTGAGCTGCAGTATGCGCTTTCCAGAGGCGATGGCATGGCGGGCGAAGTTATCACCTCCAACATCGCTGCCGTGCAAGGTGTGCCTCAAAAGATACCCTTTAAAGGGCAAATTGAGATTCGTGGTGAGGTGTATATCTCGGTAGACGACTTCCTCAAACTCAACAATGAGAGAGCAGAGAACGAGGAAAAGACCTTTGCCAATCCACGTAATGCAGCCGCTGGTTCCATCAAACTAAAAGACTCAAACGAGGTGAAGAAACGCCATCTCAAGGCTGTACTCTATGCGGTTGGCTTTGCCGATCCCATGCCGGTAGAGAGTCAGACTGAATTACTCCATTGGCTCAAAGAGCAAGGCTTTAGCGTGACAGAACATCATGTCAAAGCAGATTCTTTTGCTGAGATCGAAGCCTTCTGTCAACAATGGGAAGAGATGCGTTACAGCCTCCCCTTCGAGATAGACGGAACGGTAGTCAAGATAGATGATTTTGCTCTGCAAAAGCGCTTTGGCTATACCTCCAAGAGTCCGAAGTGGGCTATCGCTTACAAGTTTAAGCCAGAAGAAAAGGAAACGACCCTTAACGAGGTGCAATTTCAGGTAGGACGCACAGGCGCTGTGACTCCGGTGGCTATTCTGGAGCCGGTGTATATCTCTGGCAGTACGGTAACCAGAGCCACCTTACACAATGAGGATGAGATCAAGCGCCTGGATCTGCACATTTCAGATACCGTGCGCATCGTGAAGTCCGGCGAGATCATCCCCAAAATCATTGCCGTCAATACTGACAAAAGACCTGTAGATGCACCTGAAGTTAGCTTCCCGACATCATGTCCGGTCTGTGGCAATTCTTTGCATAAAGACGAAGACGGCGCCATTCACTACTGCCCCAATGCGATGTGTCCAGCTCAGGTGCAGAGAAAGATTGAGCATTTTGCCTCCAAAGATGCCATGGATATAGTTGGTTTAGGAGAAGCGTTAGTAAAGACACTCTTGAACAAAGGCTTGATCGCTGAAATTGCGGACATCTATCGCCTTGATTTTATCAAAGTGGCATCCATAGAGGGTTATGGTCTCAAGAGCGCTGAAAACCTGCAGAATGCCATTGAAGCATCCAAAAGCCGTAACTTAGATAGAGTGATCTTTGCTTTGGGCATCCGGCATGTGGGCAAGGTGACTGCCTCCACTTTGGCAAATCACTTTGGCTCCATGGAAGCCTTGAGTAAAGCGGATGCCGAGTCTTTGATGAATATCCCCGATGTAGGACCGCGGGTGAGCGACTCCATCCTCACCTTCTTCTCACAAGAGCCCAACCTCAAGCTGATCAAAGAGCTGGAAGCACATGGTCTCAGCATGCAAATCCAAGTCTCTGACAAACCCCAGCCCTTGGCAGGACTCAACTTCTTGATCACCGGCACACTGGACAATTACGGTCGTAAAGAAATGGAAAGCATGATCAAAGAACTCGGCGGCAACATCCTCAGCAGCGTGGGCAAACAGCTTAACTACCTGATCGTGGGCGAAAAGCCAGGCTCCAAGCTCGCCAAAGCCCAAAAGCTGGACACCGTTAAAATCATCAATGAACAGGAAGCTCTGCGCTTGCTGGGATTGGAATAAGTGAAAATCCTCTCACGTTACATCCTCAAAGAGCACGTCTCGCCTTTCTTTATCTCACTGCTGGTAGTGACGATGGTGCTTTTGATTGATCGGGTGATAGATCTGCTCAATCTGATCATAGAGAAGAAGTTACCCGCCTCCATCGTGTTTGAACTCTTTACACTCTCGCTGCCCTATATGCTCGCCTTATCCATTCCTATGGCTGTATTGGTAGCCACGATTTTGGCCTTTGGACGCATGACGGTTGACAGGGAAACCATCGCCATGAAATCCAGCGGCATCAATGTCTATTCCATGACCAAGCCCTTAGTGATCGTCGCAATTGTGCTCACCGGTCTGATGGTATATTTCAACCACTGGTTTTTACCTCAGACCAACCACAAGCTCAAAAACCTGATGGTGAAGATTGCCTACTACAAGCCCATGACCATCATCAAAGAGGGCGAATTTAACCAAGTGACGGATTATACGGTGTATGTGAAAGAAAATGAAGAAGATGAGCTGCGGGACTTGCTGATCTATGACCGTAGCATGAGCAGTTTCCCCAGATTGATCCGCGCCAAGACTGGCAGCGTTAAACAAATGGATGGAGGCAACACCTTACAGCTCACGCTCTTAGATGGAGAAATGCACGAGCGGAGCGAAAAAGACCCCAGCAAGTATTCCCTGCGCCGTTTTGATACCTATTTGGTGAATATCAGGGATTTGGGTTACGAGATAGACGTAGGCGAAAGCAGTTATAGATCAGATAGGGAAATGACCTACAACCAGCTTGTGAACGAACTGAAAGAGAAGCGGCAAGAGCTGAAGCTGGTAGAAAAAGAGTATGCTTCTTTGAGTGAGCGTTTTGAGAAGTTAGATGGCCCCAGCGGCGATCCCAAAAAGGATCTGGAATACAGAAGAGTAGGCATGATGCGTAAGATGACGCAAGACAGACTTTCCGAGCTCAGGCACGACTACAACGCTCTTCAGGTGGAATATCACAAAAAGTTCTCCCTCTCCTTTGCCATCATCATCTTTGTTTTGGTTGGCATCCCCTTGGGTTTGATGACCCGTTCCAGCGGCATCGGCATGGCCTTTTCGGTTTCTTCCATCATCTTCCTCATCTACTATGTAGCCCTCAATGCAGGCGAAAACTTGGCAGATAAAGGTAGCATGAATCCATTTCTTTCCATGTGGCTCTCCAATATCGTGTTTTTGGTCTTGGCGCTGGCTCTGATCTGGGCTTCCATCAAGGAAAAACAACTGATCAACCTGAACCTGCTAGCCTGGAAGCTCAAGAACTTCAGACGCAGGAAAGGCAGCGCCCCCGATGAGCTGCTCCATTAAGAGGGGAGTAAAATGATCCGCAAACTTGACCGCTACATCATCCGTGAGTTTCTGCGCACCTATCTGATCATCTTCCTTAGCTTTGCCGCCGTTTTTATCGTCATCGATGTGATAGATAACCTGCCCAGGCTGATGCGCGCCGGAGCCAATACGCAACAGGCATTCGTCTACTACCTCCTGCGCTTGCCCTATTTATTGGTGCTGACTTCACCTGTGACCGTGCTTCTTACCGGACTCTTTATGATGAACTCGCTTTCCAAACACAACGAAAGTGTGGCGATCAGAGCTGCAGGCGTGAGCATCAAAAGGGCTATGCTGCCTCTCTTTGTGATCGGCTTGCTCATCAGCGTTGGTGTAGCTGTTATGGGAGAATACCTGCTTCCCTGGGCGGAGTCTACACGCTCATATGTGTATAATGTGCAGATCAAAGGCGAGCAGCCTGATGATCAGATGCTGAAGGCCGGGGTGCACTATCAGGGCAAAGAAAACGACTTTTACTATTTCGGCTTCTTTGATGGCTATCAAAACACACTCAGGGTCATAGATCTGGTAAAACTGGATGAAGATAACGAAGAGGTGATTCAGCATCTCACCGCAACTGCTGCATCTTGGGATGGCAATAACTGGATTCTACAGGATTGCGTTGTGCGGAATTTTAAGGATGGAAAACAGGTGAACTGGCAGCATTATCCGAGAACAGATAAGAAGTTCTTGGATGTGGTACCACAAGACTTTATCCGCATCACCAAGAAGACCTTGAGCCTAAACTTTATGGAGCTCAGAGAATATATCGCCAGATTGGAAAAGATGGGCGAAGAGACAAACCGTGAGGTGGTAGATTTGCATATGAAAATCGCCTTCCCGCTCACCAACTTGATCGTGATCTTCTTCTTTATCCCGGTAGCCACCAGCAACATTCGCTCCAAAGGACGAGGCTTGATCTTCCTCTTGGGTTTGGTGGTGTGTTTTACCTACCTCATCGTGGTGAGAGTGAGCCAAAGCTTGGGCTACGGCGGTGTCTTACATCCGGTCTGGGCGGCATGGTTACCCAATATCTTTTTCACAATCCTGGGATTTGGCTTCTTAAAGAAAGCTGAGATCTAAGCCCAATAGGTTCCTTCCCAAAGTTGAGCTTTCTCACTCGTCACCCCCTTCGCTCTTGCTTACCCGCAGGGCGATGCCGTGGTGATACTCGGGTTTTTCCCGAGTGGCTCCGAGTAATCACCGGGCGGCTAAGCAAGGAAGAGATAGGATCGCTTACTGTAGCGACCAAAAGGTAGTCAGCAGTCGCTGAACCGCCGCTATTCTCTGGGATAAAAAGCTGGGCAGCTCTACATGCAAGCCACCCAGCGATATAGTGCCAGATTAGATCAGGATCAAAAACCAGATCATGTTCATGATGCCAATGAGGAAATTGATGACCCAAAAGAACCATAAGAGGTACTTGAGCACATACTTACGCCAGTATTTCTTCAAGAAGGCGACATCAAACTTGGCATCAAATTCATCGATACGGTATTCCACTCTCCACTGCTCGATCAGATGCGGAACGGTGCGTCTGAGAATCTTGGAAGCGATTCCCTTCACCGAATCGGCAAGCATATTGCGTATCTTATCTTTGAGCTTCTTGGGTAGCAAAGGCCAGCCATTGACAAACTCTGCCTTTTCATAGACGGTATCTCGTATCTTCTGTTCCCATTTGCTCAAATAGCCACTTTTATTCTGCTTGTTTTCCGCTTGTTCCAAATAATCGTGAAGTAGGTCTCTAACCTTATTGAAGAGCCATTCACGCTTTCTGACAATGAAACCTGGGGTAAATGGGATATGAATCCCCAAGAAATGTCTTCTTTTCAGGTTGAACAAAAGCCAATCTACGGAAAGTAGTATTAGGGTGCCTAATAACATATTCCATAGGATGAAACTGATAGATTTGAGAGCAATCATTTAAAAACCTCCTCCTGCTCCGCCGCCACCTGAACGCCCGCCTCCAAAGCCACCGAAGCCTCCAAAACCGCCGGAACTGCTTGAGCTGCTACCTGATGAACTTCCGCCTCCAAAGCCGCCGCTGCCACCACTGCCACCACTTCCAGGGCCACCGCTCAGAATAAACCAAGCCCATAGCCATGCAAGTATCTTTCCACGCGTGATGATGATGAGAAAGATGAAGATGATAAAAAAGACTATCAAGACGGCACCGCCACCTTCATCGTCCTTTTTCGTTGTTTTTCCTTTGCTAAAGTCTGATACACCGGTGATGGTAACTCCCTTCTCCTTGGCAACTTCGCTGATCAGCATCAGGCTGCCTTGTGTGAAAGCACCATCCCAATCTTCACTACCTTTGGTTAGCATCGCAGCCATCTCTCTATACACTCGGCTTGCGTAGCTGTCTGTGATGTAACCCTCTGCACCATAACCAACTTCGATCCTGAGCCGGCGTTCTTTGAGCCCCATGATGATGAGTATGCCTTCATCCTTCTTGTTACCCACCTTCCACTGCTCAAAGGCTTTCACAGCAAATTCTTTCTCATCCTGAGCTTCTCCTACGGATTCAAAGGTGCCGATAGCCAATTCCACATCCGTCTTTTCTTTGAGCTCGATGCACCAATCGTTGATTTGATTTACCGTTTCTTCGCTCATCACCTTGGCAAAGTCGTTTACAAAACCTACCGGTTCTGGAATGTTGAGCTTGCTAAAGAGGCTGAACGCAAGCACAAGTAACAGGATGGCAATGAGTTTGTTCTTATAAGTCATGTAGGATGTGCCCCATTTTGTCTTTCTTGGTTTTTAGGTAATCGTGGTTTTCTGCCTGAGCCTTTATCTCGATGGGAACGCGCTCAACGATCTCGATGCCATAGCCCTTCAAGCCCACGATCTTGGTGGGGTTGTTGGTAAGCAGGCGCATCTTCTTGACACCCAGGCGTTTCAGTATCTGAGCCCCAATACCATAATCTCGCAAATCCGGTGGAAAGCCCAATTTGATGTTGGCCTGCACGGTGTCCATACCATTATCTTGCAGATGATAAGCCCGGATCTTATTGAGCAAGCCTATACCTCTCCCCTCTTGCCTCATATAGAGGATCACACCTCTGCCCTCGGCAGAAATCATCTCAAAAGCACGGGTAAGCTGCTGACCGCAATCACAGCGTAGAGAATGGAGAGCGTCTCCGGTGAGGCATTCGGAGTGCACACGAGTGAGCACCGGCTGGGTAGGATCAATCTCTCCCAAAACCAGGGCCAGATGGTATTCATCCGAAATGGTGGAAACAAAGGTGTAGATATCAAACTCACCGTAAGGAGTGGGTAGTTTAGCTCTGGCAACCTGCTCCACCAGGCATTCTTGATGACGGCGATAGCGGATCAGGTCAGCAATCGTCAAAATCTTGAATCCATGCTCTTTGGCAAAGAGGATGAGGTCGTCCATTCTGGCCATCTCGCCATCGTCACGGATGATCTCACAAATTGCCGCTACGGGAGCCCTGCCAGCCATTTCGGCCAGGTCTACGGAAGCTTCGGTGTGTCCCGCTCTTTTGAGCACCCCACCTCGCTCTGCACAGAGAGGGAAGATATGCCCGGGACGTACGAAGTCTTCCGCCTTAGCATTGGGATCGGCCAAGTTTCGGATCGTGATCGCACGTTCTGGAGCGGAAATGCCGGTGGTGGTGCCGACCGCTGCATCCACCGTGATGGTAAATTTGGTGCCGTGTCTATCTGTGCTGTGGCGCGTCATGAGCGGGATATCCAAGCGCTTGAGAGCTTCTTCACGCATGGGCACGCAGAGGAGGCCTTTACCTTTGGTGATCATAAAATTTACAGCTTCGCTGGTGATGAGGTCTGCCGCCATGACGAGGTCTCCCTCATTCTCACGGTTTTCGTCATCAACAACGATCAGCATCTGGCCGGAAGCGACGATCTGCACCGCTTCTTCCACTGTCACAAAGGGGTCGTTAGTATGGTTGTTATTCATGTTAATCACTGTAATTCGTCTTTGAGTATAGCTTCTAAATTTAGGCTTGGTTTGTCAATAGCAAAGTTTGCATCCAGCCAGGAAAGTGCATAGAGCATGTCTTCCGGTGGTGGGACGTGGATGTCTAAAGTCTTCCCGGTAATGGGATGCTCAAACTCCAGCCTCCAAGCGTGTAAGGCCTGACGGCGCAGATGGTTAACCAGGAGTTCAGAGACCTTGCGCTTCATGTTTGGGGGCACGATTGAATGCACTCTGGAACGTGTATTATAGAGCAAATCTCCCAAAAGAGGATGTCCCAAATGATCAAAATGCACCCGGATCTGATGCATCCTGCCTGTCTCCAAATCCACTGCAAGAAAGGCAAAGAAATCAAAGAAATGCAGCACCTTGTAGTGAGTGATGGCCTGCCTGCCCTGGTTTGTCACGCACATCTTTCTCGGGTTGTTAATAGAGCGTCCGATATTGGTGATGATGGTTCCTTCTGCCTCATCCGGAACACCGCAGCAGATCGCCAGATAGGTCTTTTTCACCTCTCTGTGGGCAAACATGTCGTTGAGCTTGCTCTGGGCGATATCGTTTTTGGCGATGATCATCAAACCGCTGGTACCGCTATCTAAGCGATGCACGATGCCAGGTCTGTCAATTGCTCTTCCGCGGGATAGATTGTCTTTAAAGTGATAGAGCATGGCGTTCACCAGCGTGTCCTTGGGGTTGCCAAAACCGGGATGCACGATCATGCCTGCAGCTTTGTTGATCACCGCCAAGTCTTTATCTTCATACACGATATCAAGTGGGATGTCTTGAGGTTCGATATCCTGAGGTTCGGGTTCGGGCAGATTGATGCTTACCACATCTCCCGCTTCCAAGAGGTAGCTCTTTTTCACGGGGATCTGGTTTACCAGGATGCGGTCTTGGTCTATCAGTTTTTCGATAAAGGTGCGGCTGTAGAGCTCCTGTATCCTGAGCTCACTCAGGTGTTTATCCAGCCGGCAAGGCCTCTCTTCTTCAAATACTATCTTGATCTGCTGTCGCATTGCTGATAAAATCAATTACAAATACCGCACCCGTGGCAAAGCCTTTACGGTCGCGTATGATAGAACCATTGAGGATAGCTTTGGTCGCAGGAGAATCTCCCCTCACCTTCTCATTGTAGAGGTTCTTCCCGTGCCTGAGAGCTAAGCTGATGGAGTTGAACAGCCTGGAATCAAAGACATCGTTGAGGATAAACTCGTTGATATTGCTGACTTCATTGAGGATGGGATACATCACACGCAGCCGGTCGTTGCAATAGGCCACTTCACCCGAAGTGCTGATGATCATCACACCCTGAGGCAGGATGTTGATGAGTTGGTTGATCCTCTGATGGTGCTCAAAGATCTTATCAGCTTTCACCTGATCGAAACGCATGATGATTTTTAGCATTCTATCAAGCGCCAAAATCAGCCTCAGGCTATCGGCATCCTGATCGTAGGTAGTGAAGTCTATATCTATCTTATAGTCACCTTGCGAGATCTGCTCGATCAAATCCTCCACCTCCTTGAGCGACTTGCGCAATTTGTGAGGCAGGTAATAGAGCATCACGATGAAGATTACAAAGATAATAAACAGGAAGATGATGAGGATGGTCTGGAGGTCGTTAACCAGCTCGTTGAGCTTGTTGGAACTATTGAGGATGATGAAGACCAGCACCGTCTGAAGGATCACCAATGCCAGCATGAGCAGCATGGAGAGCTGGAAACGTCTTTTAAATGATTTTTTCATGTTATTCCTTCTTCCCACCGGTATCGTAGATGAGTTTATCCACATTGCCTTTGGAACCCAACAGGATCAGGACGTCTCCTTCGTTGATCACATCGTTGGCTCCGGGCATATCGTTGAGGCGGTTTTCGATCACGTTCTCGCCCTCTTCTGTGACGGAGAGATACTTGAATTTAATGGCAATCACATTGATACCCCTATTGAGTGGTAACGAGAGCTCTTGCAGGGTCTTACCCACAAATTCTGCGGGTGCGACAAGCTCAATGATGGTATGACCACTGGAGAGATTGATATATTCGAGGATGTTTGTAGAAATCAGCTTCTTTGCCAATTGATTGCCTACGATCTCTTCCGGAAGCAGCACATGCTGTACGCCGATCAGCTCCATGATGCGTCCATGCAGATGGTCTTCCACCTTGGAGTAAATCATGCTCACGCCTATCTTTTTGAGGATGGCAGCGGTGAGGATGCACTCCTGGATGTCGCTTCCTATGCCGATGATCACGGCATCCATCTCGTTTAAGTTCAGCGTCCGCAAGGCAGTTTCATCTGTGCTGTCCATACACACAGCATTGGCCACCTTGGAGCTCACTTCATCGATCAAATCTTGCTTCCTATCGATGGCAAGCACTTCCATGCCATATTCTGCCAAGATGGTGGCAACCGTCATCCCAAACCTACCCAATCCAATTACAGCGTATCTGGCCATATATTCTCCTTATTTTATCCGATAGCGATCTTTTCTTCAGCATAGCCCAAGTTTACAGTGCTCTTTTTGATCGCAAAAGCGTAGATCAATGTAAGCGGGCCGATGCGTCCCACATACATAAGTAATGCTATCAGCAGTTTACCTAAGGTTGTTAGCAAGGGCGTGATACCGGTCGAAAGCCCCACTGTTCCGAAGGCAGAAACTGCTTCAAACATAAGATCCTCAAAAACAAATGGTTCCACAAGTAAAAGCACAAAGAGCACGATAAAGATGATCATGGCAGAAAGCACGATCAGAGACGTAGCTTCTCGTGAGTTGCTATTGGGAATCCTGCGGTTAAAGATACTCAAGTCCCTCGTTCCTTTAAACATACCTACGATGGAAAGGACGAGCACGGCGAAGGTGGTGGTCTTGATACCGCCTCCGGTAGAACCGGGCGAAGCTCCGATAAACATCAGAATTATGGTAATCAATAGCGATCCCTTACACAGAGCACCGTTATCTATGGTGTTAAAGCCTGCGGTTCTGGAAGTCACACTCTGAAACCATGATGCTAAAACCCTGTTGCTCACGCTAAAACCCTTCATAGCTCCATGATATTCCGTGAAGAAAAAGGTAAGGGTTCCCAAGACCAGGAGCAGAGAGGTAACCAGCAGCACGATCTTACTGTGCAGAGCCAGCTTGCGCACCTTGTCTCTGCGGAAGATAAAGCGTTGCAAATCTATGATCACGTTAAAGCCAAGCCCACCCAAGATGATGAGCCCCGTGATACCGATATTGACGATATAATCGCCCACATAGCCGCTTAGGTTACCTGGTAAAGGTGAGATGCCAGCATTACAGAATGCGCTCACCGCGTGAAAGATGCTGAAGTAAAAAGCTTTCATGGGGGTAAAATCCGTCCTGAAGCGGATGAACAAAAAGGCGGCTCCCAGACTCTCAATAATCAGAGTGGCCAGCATGATGTTTTTGAGCAGCACCAACACATTTAAGCTTTGGCTACCGCCCACCACCTTGTACATGGCACTTTCCAGTTTCAGAGTAAGCCTCTGACCCAGAACTATGGCGAAAGCGGTAGAGATGGTCATCAAACCAAGACCACCGACCTGGATCAAAAGCAGGATCACAATCTGCCCAAAGAGACTGAAGTGGCTGCCTATATCCACCACCACGAGACCTGTCACACAGGTGGCAGATGTGGCGATAAAGAGCGCATCCACTGGATTTGTCACTTGACCTTGCGTAGATGAGACCGGCATCATCAAAAGTATGGTTCCCACAAAGATCACCAAGATAAAGCTCAGCATCACTGTGATGGGCGGGTTTTCGGTCAGCAGCTTGTAAAGACGTCCATCAAAGGCCCTAAAGAGCAGAAACTGCATGATATACCAAGTCTGTCTGATCAGCAGGAAAAACACCACAAACTTGGCATTATAAAAGAGCAGCAGAAAGCCCAAGACCAAGATGAAAACATCGAAAAGGATGAGTCCCTTTCGCCTTTCGTCTGCAGGATTGACTACATGGTTGAAGATGGTGAGCATCAAGATCGCTAAGTTTGCCCAAGCTGTGTAGTATTCCACCTGCGCAAAATCAGCGTAATATGAAATAACAGGCTCGAAAAACAAGACCAAAAAGCTCCAGATAGCCAGTATATAGGCTAAGATCTCTACCTTGCCAAGGATTCTGCGAGCTTTGGATGTGTCCATTTAAAAACCTTTTTTGCTCAAGTGATCCCTGATGTCTGCAAAGATTTCCTGTTCGCTACGGGAAGCATTGACCCTGTAGAGAATGCCCAAATCATCAAAGTAGTCGATGAGCTGATGTGTCTGCTCAAAATACTGTTCAAATCTTCTATGTATGGCTTCCGGTGTATCATCTGCACGTATCTCAAGCTCGGTTCCACATACATCGCAGACGCCCTCCACGCGTGGCTTTTTGGTAAAGATATTGTAATTTGCAGCGCACTCAGGGCACACTCTTCTGGAGCTGATGCGCTTTACCGCCTCTTCTTCGGAGAGATCCAAAAAGAAAACCTCATGCACTTCAAAGTGATGCACCAGATAATCTGCCTGTGCAACGGTGCGCGGGAAACCATCAAAGATGATCCCATTTACATGTTCGTGCAGGATGCTTTCCAAGAGATCAAAGATCACATCATCATCCACCAGCGCACCCGCTGAAATGATACTCTTTACTTTGAGACCGAGCTTGGTGTTTCTGGCTACGTGGTCTCTCAGGAGGTCTCCCATATTGATGTGACTATAGCCCAGAGCCTCGCTTAAGCGCTTGGCTTGTGTGCCTTTGCCACTGCCTTGGATCCCGAATAATACTATACATTGCATAAAAACCGCCTTTTCTAGAACAATGGTTCAAACTTCCGATATATGTCAAGAATTCGTTTTTTCGACCACCACAAAGGCCGTGGCATAGTCCTTTTCATGGCTGATACTGAGATGGATTTTACCCAAACCTTGCTCGATAGCAAAAGCCTTGGTATCATTGTGCAGCACCACGCAGGGAGCAGAGTCATCAGGCTTGATAATCTCAATGTTTTGCCAATGGACTCGCTCATCCCATCCCGTTCCCAAAGCTTTCATCACCGCTTCTTTGGCTGCAAAGCGAGCCGCATAGGATTGATATTTGGATGCTCTGGATTCACAGTAGCTGATCTCCGCTTCTGTGAAGAGCTTCTGCGCCATGCGAGTGTTTTGTTCCATGCTTCTCTGCAGTCTTGCTATTTTCACGATATCCGTGCCGATGCCATAAATCATGTTGCATCTTCCAAGTCCAAGAGGTTGTTTTTGATGATCAAGCCGCCCACGTAGCCAACGAGCTGTCCCCTTGCGCCCATCACTCTATGACAGGGGATGATTAAAGGCAGAGGATTGACCGCCAGTGCAGCTCCCACAGCTCTCGCTGCCTTGGGTGCGCCCACTCTGGCTGCAACTTCTCCATAGGACACCATCCTCCCGTAGGGTATTTGTCTAACGACCTCATAGACCTTGGCCCTAAAAGGCGTGGTCTCCAATAAATAGGGCAAATCCAAGCCCTTGCTCCTTCTCCAGAAGTAATCATCCACCTTTTGCAGATAGATATGCTGAATACTGAGGTCTATCTGAGGGTCTTCCGGATTGATAAACTCGATCTTAACCACAAATTTGCCGGATAAAGTGATCCGCAGAGCTATCTTGTATAAACGATAGTAGATTGTGTGAGTGTTGTTTGTCATGTTTTATCTGCTCCTTAGAGGTAAAAGCTATGTATTGATCATCCATGAATTAGCAAAAGAGCCCGCCTCAAGCGATGCAAGAGACGGGCTTGTTTTGATATTTAAGCAACTATGCGGTAAATCTGCGACGTTCCTTGATCCTTGAAGCCTTTCCCTTGGCATGACGCAGATAAAATAGCTTAGCTCTGCGGACTCTGCCAAAGCGAACGATCTCAAGCTTGTCGATATTGGGTGAATGCTGAGGAAAAATCCTCTCCACGCCGATACCGTTGGATACTTTTCGCACTGTGAAGGTCTTGGATACACCAGCTCCGCGTTTCTGGATCACTATGCCCTGAAACACTTGGATGCGTTCTTTGCCACCTTCTTTGATTTTATAGTGGACTTTGACGGTATCGCCGACGCGATACTCGGGAAAGTCGGTCCTGAATTGGTCTCTGCCAACTTGTTGCAGAATATCCATGGTTCCTCCCATATATATTAGCCGGAATTGACTCTGTCCAAAATGACGGCAACGGCGCTGCGCACTGATAAGTGATTATAGTCTCCAGCTCCGGTTAATGGAGCCAGGATGTGGTCTGCCCGCTTGTGTATCTCATCATCAAGCCCATATGCCGTCCCGAAGATAAGTAGTAAGGGACGGGGGGATTGATAAAGAGCTTTCAGATCTTTGAAGCTGATTTGGTTGGGCATGGTGCGCGCCGTCGTTGTAATTATTGTGGGACGTATCGCTTCCTGCGTTGTAATGTTATCTATTAGACTTTCAAAATTGTGAGTATGCTTGATAAGGCCAAGTGCCTCCGAGCGTGATGGATTGTAGGGTAAATCCTTTGAGGTGTTCCAAAAATCCAAGATAGTAGATAAAAGCTTTTGTTGTTCTGGCTTCGGATGCACGATCCAGTAGTTGGTCACGCCATAAAACAGTGAAAGCCTGGCGATGTCGTGAATATCCAGATTGGTGAGCGAGGAACAGATCTGTTCGCCTGCCTTGTTCAAGACTGGATAATGGATCAGTGCTATATGTATTGAAGCCATTGCGTTAGGATTTACTCCCCAATCGCATGGGGCCTTTCAGCTTGGGTTGGATTTCGTTCGCTCTGCGGGTGTGCGTCAGGCTCCGAGCTTGAGATTGTGCCCAAGCCTCAATCTGAGCATGGTCTCCACTGGTCAATTCCTTTGGAACTTTCACTCCCATCCACTCTTCAGGACGTGTATAGCAGGGAAAGCCCAGGCCATCCTTGCCGTCTGAGAAGGAGTCACTAACAGCGGATTGAACATCGCTTAGCACGTCTTCTTGCAATCTTGCCACTCCATCGATAAACACCATACCGGCCAACTCGCCTCCGGAGAGCACATAGTCTCCCAGAGAGATTTCATCTGATACGGCCATGTCCCTGACTCGTTGATCAAGTTCTTTGTAGTGTCCACAAAGCAGAATCACTCTGGGAAGCTTGGCATAATGTTCCAGGATAGATTGGCTTAGCTTGCGTCCTTGAGGCGTGAAATAGATCACCGGTGCTGGACCTTGTTCTAAAAGAGCTTCAAGAGCATCCCAGATAGGCTGAGCCTGCAACACCAAGCCGGCAAAACCTCCATAGGCATAGTCATCCACCTTGCGATGCTTGTTGGTGCTAAAAGAGCGAAAGTCAGTGAGCTTCACGTCTATCGCTTCCTTGTCGATAGCACGGGCTACGATGCTGGAGCTCAAAAAGCCAGAGAACATCTCTGGGAAAAGGCTCAACACGTCTATCTGCACTTTTGGGATACTCCTATTGATTGGAGTCCAATGCCAAGTCTATCAGGTCTTGCACATTGTGAAGGACTAACACCTGCGGATCATCCAACACAGCCTGCACATAGTGATCAACAAAAGGCACCAAGAGCTCGCTTCCATCCGGCAGCTCAATCTCTAAGACATATTGGGCGTTGTTGTGAAAGTAGTCTCTCACTTCACCCAAATCCTGCTCGGCGAAGATCACCTTATAGCCCAGAAGATAGTCCAAGGCATCATCCTCGGCCAAATCCACCGGGTCTATAGCTACGATCGTCTCTTTATGCAAGCGACGCTCGACCTCGACGCCATCTTCAGCAAAACGAACCAAAACTTTTTGGCCTTCTACATTTCTCTCACATATAGTTACGTAAAACACTCTATGGCTGTTAAAGATCAAAAAGACGTTTGTAACGTCTTCAAAAAAGGCACGAAAGCGGGGCTTGACCAATACACGGTGAAAACCGTCAGGGTCAGACCCCCCTAATCTGCCAATTCCGATAAGATCGGACGATTCCATCTATTCGATAATTTCTAGCTCCGCTCGCTTTCCTTGTTTGGTGCTTACGGCGTTAATAATTGTACGGATGGCGCCTGCGGTACGACCACGCTTGCCTATGACTTTTCCAATATCTTCCTTAGCGACGCGAAGTTGATAAATGGTGAATCTATCGCCAGCAACTTCGGAGATGTTGACAGCACTGGGGTCATCCACCAATGCCTTCACCATGAATTCGATCAGTTCTTTCATTTCTCACCTCGTTTATTGGGTTTCAGTTTCTATGTTTTTTCTATCTTGAACTTTACGTTCATGCCAGATCTGCAAAACACCAGCTTTACGAAGCAGCGAACGCACGGTATCTGTAGGTTGAGCACCAACGCTCAGCCAATAGATAGCCCGTTCGGTATCTATATTGATTTTGCTGGGATCCGGCTTGGGATCGTACCAGCCAACACTTTCTATGTATTTGCCATCGCGTTTGACGCGTGAGTCCACCGCAACGATACGATAAAAAGGTTGGTCGTTGGCTCCCATCCTTCTCAGTCTCAGTTTGACCATTATATCTCCTTAAGTATTTTCCACAGATTATTTTGGATTGTAGTCCAACAAATTGTGCATAAGCCTTTTAGTCAAGACTTTTCTTTGAGTTTATCTTGAATGTGCTGAAGCGGGGAATCAGCATCGCCAAAACAATGAGCATAACTGCCACAATTTGAATGCCATGCAAGCTCTCACTCAGCAGCAACCAAGCCAGTAGAGTCGCAAACAGCGGCTTGAGAAAGAAGTACATAGACGCCTTAGAGGCTCCGATACTTTGCATCCCTTCAAAATAGAGCAGATAAGCGATACCAGTGATAAACAAACCCATATAGGCAGTCACTGCAAAGTTGGTAAGCGATAGACTGATCAAGCTGTCCTTGCCAACGATGAAGTTGTAGGCAAACAACGACACGGAGCCCAAAAGAAAGGAAATGGCATTGGCTCTGATATTTCCGTATCTTTGCACCGCACTTTTGGTAAGCACGGTATACAGGCCAAAGGTGAGTGCTGCTGTGATTGCTAAAACCACTCCTAAAGGCAGGTTTCGATACTTGCTATCATCCATTTCCACTTCACCCAAAACCAAGACCAAAATGCCCAATATACCCACGATCAAAGCCAGCACATCCGTTTTATTCAGCTTTTCTTTGATGATCAATCCGGCAAAGATAGCCACAAATAGGGGATTGATGCTGAGGATGATAGCGGTAACCGATGCCTTGCCATAATAGACGGAAAGCTGTAGGATCAGCATACTGAGGCAAACGTTGAAAAAGCCCAAAAAGCCCAGATGCAGAATGCCTTTAAGCCCTGGCTTTTCATGTTCAGCCGAAGATTTGAACGCAAAGGGAAGCAGCAGCAAGCCACCGATCAAAAACCTCCAAGCTGTGATCGCATAGGGAGTCACATCATCAGATAGCAGTTTACCAGACACCTCCAGCGTGCTCCACATCAGAATGGTGACGAAGCAGAAGAGGTGACTCTTATAATTACTCAGTTGTTTCATCAAGTTACGTAAAAGGGAGAGTCCAGCATTCACTGGGCTCCCCCCCTATTTCAAGCTTCTTTGTTTTTTAGATCACTTCATCATGATCATCTTTCTGGTGCTGGTGAACCTGCCAGAGCGCAAACGGAACAGATAAGCTCCACTGGATTGCAGGTTTCCATTGTCATCACGTCCATCCCAAGAAATGCGGTTGATGCCGGATTTGGCATCTGTGATACTGTAATGACGGATGGCTTGGCCTTTGATGTTGAAGATAACGATTTCAGCCTTATCAGCCTTGGCCAGGTTGAATTCAATGGTGGTGCTGGGATTGAAGGGGTTGGGATAGTTGCCCAAGAGCTGGGTCTGCACAGGATTGATCACGTTGTCATCATTTGGCACAGGGCCCCAGTCTTCCAAAGAGCGAGGGGTAAACTGGGCGGTTTGATTGAATTGTCCCACCAGACCCATGAGAGAAAAGTCACCGGAAGGAATCTCGGTGCCAATGTAATCTGCATTAAAGAAGGCAGTACGTAAAACAATCTCACCGCTGCCGTCTGCCAAGGTGTAGTTTGTGCCCGTTTCAAAGTTGCCAGAGGCACCCACAAAGTGAGCGTTGTTAAACCTCACCAAACGGCTCTGAAAGCGCTCAGGGTTTGCGTTAACGGTCGCGATGTTCACATCGAGAGGTGTGACATTATTGCCGGTTGAGCTGGGAGCGCCGGGGTCGGACATAGGAGTAAACTGCAGCAGGTTTGCATAGCGGCTGATAGTTCCAGCCAAACCGGTGATGCCGTCACCGATCTGATAAAGTGTAGTAATTCTGCCTTCGGTGTCATCAATAACGAGTCCACCGCCTGAATCCTGCACCCACTTTTGGTTTCTAAAGCTTTGCTTGAAGGTGAGCACAACTTCACCGGTGATCATATAAACGGCGCCAGTTCCTTCAGTTTGCTGCCTCAACTGGGAGATGTTTTGCACCACGATGGGAAAGAAATATGCTGCAGAAGCCACTTCACTGGGCTCATAACCATCGGCAAAAGCTCTGGCCTTGATGGTAGTATTTTGCGACAGATAAATAGGGCCGCTATAGAGCGTGGAAGATGCACTGGGGATGGTGCCATCTGTTGTATATCGGATCTCGGCACCATCGGTAGCTGTGGTAATAGAGACATCTATGGCAGAACCATATACACCGGCTGGGGGATTAAACACAGGCATAGCCGCTGCACCTTGAGAGGATGCGGTGATGCGGATATTGTCTATGCGGTTGTTTCCAGCAGCAGAAGTAGCTCCGTTCAACACTACTCTTACGGCAAAGTTGGGATTGTTTGCTACGCCAGCAATACCGCTGAAATCCACTTCCACCATTTGGCCGGCGACCCAATTATTCTCCCAACCTTCAAGGCTTACAACTTCTTTGGTAATCCAGTCTTGACCATTGACGCTATATTCAAAGGTCTGAGTGAGGAAACCGGTTGAGGTGCGACGGCTGGGATAGCTGATCACGATGTTGTCATAGCCAACTGTTGAGAAAGTGAGTGTAAAATACTCACCATCGTCTTGAACGTCTGGGCCACCTCTGGGAGCGAAACTTCCGCCATTTACTTCACCGTCTATCCCGTTGATTGTGGTTCCGGCAAAGGAAAAAGCTTCGGTAAAAGAATAGGTCAACTCAGCATCGCCAATCGTTGACGCAATTGGCTGAGGCCAAGTCTGATCCTGGCCTGGTGTACCGGTATTGAAGTTCCAGTAATACACCAAGGTCTGACCATACACCATGCCGAGGGTTAGCAGCACGGCGAGCACTAACAATATCTTTTTCATAATTCCTCCAAGAATTACACTTATATTTTGTTCTTTAACTACAGGTTCCGCCCTCATGGCAAAACCTGCAAAGCAATGTAGAGAAAGGATCCCGCCAAGAGTAAGCTATCGGTACGATCCAAAACGCCGCCGTGACCGGGAATGAGATGAGAGCTGTCTTTCACGCCTGAATAGCGCTTGAGCATACTCTCTAAAAGGTCTCCCAATTGACCAAAGATTCCCGCTGCAACAGCGATCAGGATCATTTCCCTTGCTGGGAGCCAAGCTACTTTACACATATACAATATAATCATGACGATAGCCGGTGCAAGCATGCCCGCCAAAAAACCTTCCAAGGACTTGTTCGGACTCACAGAAAACAGGTTTCTGTGTTTGCCAAAGCGCATCCCGATGAAGTAGGCGACACTATCCACAAGCCAGATCATCAAGACCAAAACCAATAATAAAGGACGCCCATAATGGTCAAGTCCTATTCTCACTATCAGTGCGGGTAGGACACCCGCATAAAACAAGCCAAAAGCAATCTTAAATGCTCTGGGAATGCTACTTCCCTCGTTCCAAGTAAACAGCGTCTGAAGCATTAAAACAAGAAAAGTTAACCAAACTAACTCCAGATCATAGCCACGAATCGTGATCAGCGTGATATACAGCGCCAAGCCATAAAGAATCCAGAGTAAATCCCACTTCCCCAAGCGCATCATTTTCAAATACTCATATCCACCCACTACGCTGATCAGGGCAAAAAGCAGCACCGTATAGACACCCTGCATCCACAGGGCAAAGAGCAGGATAGGCCCAAAGACAACTGAGACGAGAATGCGTTTTTGCAGTTCGCTCAAGATCAAAGCCCTCCCCATCTCCGGGTGCGCTGCTGAAAGTCGAGGATGGCTTTTAACATTTCTGCTTTACCAAAATCTGGCCAGAGGGTATCCGTAAAATAGATCTCTGAGTAGGCACTTTGCCAGATCAGAAAGTTTGAAATCCGCATCTCTCCGCTGGTGCGGATGATGAGGTCTGGCTCAGGCTGCCCAGCCGTGTAGAGGTAGTCTGCAAAACCTTCAGGCGTGAGCTTATCGATTGCTTCAGGGCCCTCTTTTGCCAACCTCTTGATCCCTTCCACGATCTCTAATCGTCCCCCATAGTTGAAGGCGATATTTACCCTCATGCCGGTGTTGCCTTTGGTCATCGCAGCCAAGTTTGTGATGTCAGCCAGATAATCTGGATCCAAACCACTCTTGCTGCCGATGAATCCCACCTCGATATTCTTCTCATTCAGCTCTGGTATCTGCTCGTACAAACGCTCTTTCAACAGCTTAAGCAAGCCTCTAACCTCATCTGCAGGCCGTGACCAGTTTTCCGTGGAAAAGGCGTAAAAGGTGAGGTATTTCAGCCCAATTTCCACCGCCAATTCCGTAACTTGTCGGATGGACTTGGCTCCCGCATTATGTCCCTGTAACCTGGGCAGAAAGCGCTTCTTGGCCCAGCGTCCATTCCCGTCCATAATGATGCCTGTGTGGACGGGAAGCCTATCCATATCCAATTTTGGGATTAGTTTTTTGTAGCTCATCTTAGCTCCTGTTGCGCTCTTTGGCCCTTAATTTGAGCCACGCATAGATAAAGGGATCCAAATCACCATCCATCACCTTGTCCACCTGCCCCGTCTCATGATCGGTGCGCAAATCTTTCACCATTTGATAGGGCTGGAACACGTAGGACCGGATCTGGTTTCCCCAGCCTATGTCTGTCTTAGAGTTTTCCAGCTTTTGCTTTTCTTTCTCTCTCATTTCTTCCAGATGCTGATAAATACGGCTTTTGAGGATGGCCATCGCCTTCTCACGGTTTTGGATCTGCGAACGCTCATTTTGACAACTAACCACGATATTGGTGGGCAGATGTGTGATCCTCACCGCTGAATCCGTAGTATTGACATGTTGACCGCCGGCTCCACTGGATCTGTAAGTGTCTATCTTCAAATCTTTGGGATCAATCTCCACCTCAATGTCGTCATCAAACACGGGATAGACAAACACAGAGGCAAAGGAAGTTTGCCGCTTGCCTTGTGCATTGAAGGGCGAAATCCTCACCAAACGATGCACACCTATCTCAGCCTTAAGCATACCATAGGCAAAATTGCCTTCTATTTCCATGCTGACGTTCTTTAAGCCCGCCTCTTCACCCGGAAGCGAATCTATCACTGTATAGGCAAAACCTTGCTTTTCCGCCCAACGCGTATACATCCGAAACAGCATCTCTGCCCAATCTTGAGCCTCGGTACCACCCGCTCCGGCATGAATGGTGAAGACGGCATCCTGAGTATCATACTTCTCGTTTAGGAGACACTCAATCTCTGCCTTTTCGATAAATGCTTCCTGTGTCGGAAGTTCGGCTATCGCTTCATTGAGCAACCCCTGGCTAAATTCATCCTCCAAAAGCTCTAGATAGACAGAGATATCATCTTTAAGGCGATCGAGGGAATGGATGTGTTCTATCTCAGAATTGATGATGCTGAGCTGTTTGCTGATTTTACGTGCTTTATTCTGATCATCCCAAAAACCTGGGCTATTGGTGATCAGCTCCAATCTGGATTGCTCTGTCTCCAAAGCTCCGAGATCAAAGTAACCTCCGAATCTCGGAAATCTGGGAGATCATCTCCCCTGCTTGCTTTTTATAATCTATAATATCCATAGCTTATCCTTGTATCATTTTGCATCACGACCAAGTTATGATAAGCAGGATATCTGTCAATAGAATTGAAAAAGGCACTTAGCAAAGCGGAAATTTACGTCTTGATCATGCACTTATTATCTCAGAAGAGAGATTGGCCCAAAACAGTCTCATTGTTTTCGTGACAGGACAGTAAGAGAATTCGGCCACCTTAATACTGTATCGTGATTTGTTTACTCAGCCATATAGATCAACTTCTTTTGGCTGCTTTCTTTTCCGGCAATCAGACGAACAAAGTAGATGCCACTGCTGACCTTTCGACCTTTCGCGTCTCTGCCATCCCAGTTCGCTGTGTGGGTTCCGGCCATTTTGCCTTCAGAGACTAATTGCTTCACAAGCTGACCACGTTGGTTGTAGATGGACAGCTTCACTTGGGAAGCTTCTTTTAGCCTGCACTCGATTTTGGCGTCCTCAGTGAAGGGATTGGGATAGACCCTGCTCAAGCTCAATATGGCGGATAAAAGGACATCTTCAGGAGTGGATGTGTCACCAATCTGTAGTCTAAAGGCTCGCTCCCCACCACTATTTGGATCGTATGCTATTCCGGCAATATACTTTCCATTATCTGAGATAGCATTAACACCTGTTAGCGTGGTTCCGAGCAAGTCTACTCCCAAAGTTTGCGTGGCATAGTCATTCAAGTTTTGCATGCCATTCTCTTGTGTCCAGATGAAAGGAACCCCGGGAGCATTATTAGGTAGCTGAAAGACTCCTATCACCTTATTACCGTGAAAATCTATTCCATTTACACACGGCGTATTATAAGTATCGCACAAGCTCCCCAAAAGTATGCCTCCGGTTGCTTCGCTCCAGATCCAAGGTTGTTCACTTGTCTCTTCATCTCCAATACCGCCTATCCACACCCCGTCCCCAGACACAGCTAAGGCATTTCCCAATATGTAATTTGGATCATCGGGGCCTTCTACAAGGTTTAATAGAATGGGTTCAGCAGGGAAGTAACCGCCTGCAGGGTTTTTCCTCCAGACTGCCGACCTTATTCTATTGTCAACAAACTGAATACCCACTATAACGGAGCCATCATGACTGATATCACAAACTGCGGTATATTGATTGGCAGCAATGCCCAAATTGATAATTCCCTCACTTTCATTCCAAGCCACGGCATCGCAGTTAACACCGATTGCATATCCGCCCACAGTATTACCGTCGGATGAAATCGCAGTTGCAAAACTGGAGCCTTGCCCGAGAAAACCCAAGGGAGTCCAAACACCAGTTGAGATGTTATAGCGAGCCATTTCCAAGCCTCTGTGACGCTGGCCCTGGGGCGAAGGAAATTCTGTGTAGGTGGCTCCAGCAATGTAGTTGCCGTCTGCGGAACACTGAGCTCTGCTGCCACCAGAGAATCCACCGATGTTGGTAACCTTGCCGGTATCGGGATTCCAAAGATAAAACGTGCCTTCATATTCAATAGGCCCAAATACTATGCCCTCATTGGATACTCCACCGACGTCCATATAAGTCGGTAACAGATCGAAACAGCTTTGCCCAAAGGCAAGCGATAAAAGCGCACTCAAAAAGAGCGCAGCAGTTACTTTTGTTTTCATGCCAAACTCCTTTGTTAATCTGATAGGTAGATTAGCTTTTTTTGGCTGTTAAAATTGCCTGAATTCAGATGGGCAAAATAGATGCCACTGCTCACCTTGCGGCCTTTAGTATCACTGCCATTCCAGCTCACAGTGTGGGTTCCAGCCACTTTGCATTCAGATACTAATTTCCTCACAAGCTGGCCGCGCTGATTGTAGATGGACAGCCTTACCGGGGCAGCTTCTTTGAGATTGTATTCGATTTTTGTTTCGTCAGTAAAAGGGTTGGGATAAATCCTATCCAGACTCAAAGCGGCAGGGATAAGGACTTCTTCAGGAGTCGATGTATTGCCAATTTTCAACCTATAGGCTCTTTCTTTATCACTGCTTGGATCAAATGTCATGCCGGCAATATACTCTCCATTGTCTGAGATAGTGGCAGAGCGTATTGTGGTTCCAGCTAAGCCTACACCCAAAGATTGTGTGGCATAGGTATTCAAGTTGCGAAGTCCATGCTCCGGTGTCCAGATGAAAGGAATTGGTGGTTTGTTAGTCTCTTGAAAGCGGCCTATCACCTTGTTACCGTGATAATCCATCCCATTAACAGCTCCGCCAACATATTCACCATCATCAAGGTTTCCCAGAACTATGCATCCGGTTGCTTCACTCCAGATCCAGGGTAGGTAATTGGTCAACGAGCTTCCGCTACCGCCTATCCACTCTCCGCTCGCCGATATTGCAAGAGGAATACCCAATTCTTGGCTTGGATCATCAGGGCTTTCTATAGGGCTTAATAGGAGGGGCTCTAATGGGAGGTAACCGCCTGCAGGGTTTTTTCTCCAGACAGCGGATCCTATAGAGCTGTTGACCAGTTGAAAGCCCACGATGATGGAACCGTCATAACTTATATCGCTAACCGTAGTATAAGTGGTGTCATTGCCCAAATTGATAAGTCCTTCGCTTTCGTTCCAGGCGACAGCGCTAATAGATTCGACAGAATCATATGCAACTCCGGCTACAGTTTTCCCATCAGATGAAATCGCCCATCCAACACTAGGGCCCATACCGAGGTTACCCAAGGTAGTCCAGACCCCCGTTGAAACGTTATAGCGAGCCATTTCCAGCCCTCTGTGATGTCCGCCTTCAGGAGAGGGAAATGCTGTGTAGGCGGAGCCGGCAAGATAATTTCCATCTGCTGAAAAATCAGCACCACCACTGTCAGAGGAACCACCAATGTTGGTAAACTGGCCGGTATCAGGATTCCAAAGATAATAAGGCCCCTCATGTTCAATATAACCTGATACCATGCCGTCGTTGGACACTGCACAGACGTACATATCTGTCAGCAATAAATCGAATTGACTATAGCCGTAGACAAGCGATAACAGCACGCTCAGAATAGCTGCTACTGTCAGTTTGTTTTTCATGATGACCTCTTATTGTATTAGTTACTCAAGGTTAGTTCAAAACAGTTAGAGAGTTTCAAGAACAGGCTGCAACTCCCCCTTCTCAGTATTTGGCTAAAACACAGAGCAGGAGGGACAAGTCCACCCAGATGCAAGGATTTTTTAGACAGTTAAAGTGGTCAAGCACTTTCTCCTCTGATGAGAGAAATAACAAGGCGATGGAAGTCTCCACCGCTTTTTATATCGTGATTGTGGATGTCTAATCAGCTATGTAGATCAATTTTCTTTGGCTGCTTTCTTTTCCGGAAATCAGACGGGCAAAGTAGATACCATTGCTCACCTTACGACCTTGCGTATCCCTGCCATCCCAGCTAACAGTATGAGTTCCGGCACTTTTGCCTCCGGAGACAAGCTGCTTCACAAGCTGACCACGTTGGTTGTAAACAGACAGTTTTACTTGGGCAGCTTCTTCAAGTTTATACTCAATCTTGGTATCTGAACTGAAGGGGTTTGGATAGACACGGCTCAAGCTCAAAGTAGCGGGTGTAACAGTATCCTCGGGAGTGGATGAATCGCTAATTTGAATCCTAAATCCTCTATGTCCAACAGCTATTCTGCCGGCGAGATATTGACCATTGGCGGAGATTGCCTCGACCCACTTAAGCGTCGCTGAGCCCAAGTCTATCCCCAAGTTTTGCGTGGCATAAACGTTCAAGTCTTGCATGCCATTCTCTTGAGTCCAAATGAAGGGAGTTACAGGCCAGGGGCGTCCCCCAAAATTGGAGAGATAGCCTACCACGGTGGTACCCTGATGATCAAATGCTGAAACTGTCCCAATATAACCATCACTTAGTCCCAAATTCCCCAAAAGTATACATCCTGTAGCCTCGCTCCAGATCCAAGGTTGGTTGCCGGAGGCTTCATCTCCAAAGCCACCTATCCATTCTCCATCTCCAGATACAGCCCAAGCATCACCTAAAATGTTATTTGGATCATTGGGATCTCCTGAAGGATCCACTAACAGCGTTTCGAATGGAAAGTATCCACCCGCAGGATTCTTTCTCCATACAGCAGACTTAAAGTGCTCATTATCGAATAGTTGCATCCCAACAATGACAGAACCGTCGTGACTGACGCCAGACGCAGCGGTAGCACTATCGCTATCATCCAAAAGCAGCAACCCTTCATTTTCATTCCAAACCACAGCTTTTTGGTAACCACTTCCAAGTATAATACCAGCTACCGTATTGCCATCGCCTGAGATACAGGTTCCATAACCATTGCTGTTTTCAAATGTCCCCAAAGTAGTCCATTCGCCAGTTGACACGTTATAGCGAGCCATTTGTGGGTTTTGATTTCTGGCATAGCTTTGATAGAGAACGCTTTGTGAATCGGAAGGCTTTAGCCTATGTGCAAATCTGGCACTTCTATAGATGTAGCGATGGTATATTGAGGATAATACTCGGTTATTCGTCAGTTGCACCTCTGGCTGAATTCCCGTAACTGCAGGTAATTGTTCGTAGAAAGCACCCGAAACATAATTGCCATCTGCTGAACAATGAGCCTCAGAATTGCCTGATATCCCACCTATGTCGGAAAACTGACCTGTATCAGGATCCCAGATGTACAATGGACTATCCCAATCCCTGCTTCCATATACCGTACCGTCATTTGATACTCCATCGACATACAGGTAAGTCTGCAACAAGTTGAATTGGCTTTGGCCAAAAGCAAACGATATTAGCATCGTTAGGATAACTACTGCGGTTACTTTGGGTTTCATTATCATCTCCTGTGACTTGTGTTTTGTGCGTTAAGAGTTGGTGCTAATGGGGTTAATAAACTTAAAAATAGTGTGTTGTGGGACATGCTCATTTGGCTTTCACCAATGAACCGGAGTGGTAAATCAAACACGGCGCAAGGATTATCAAGGTAGTGAAATCGGTCAAGCTTTATTTCGCATATATAATAAAAAGGCGATGGAGCTTGCCACCACCTTTATATCATATGATAGTTAACTTACTCAGACAGATAGATCAGCTTCTTCTGGCTGCTTTCTTTTCCGGAAATCAGACGGGCAAAATAGATACCATTGCTCACCTTACGGCCTTTGGTATCTCTTCCATCCCAGTTCGCTGTGTAGGTTCCGGCACTTTTGCCTCCGGAAACAAGCTGCTTCACAAGCTGACCACGTTGGTTGTAAACAGACAGTTTTACTTGGGCAGCCTCTTCAAGTTTATACTCAATCTTGGCATCTGAACTGAAGGGGTTTGGATAGACACGGCTCAAGCTCAAAGTAGCTGGGACAACTGTGTCTTGAGGAGTGGAGGTTTCGCCCAGTTGAAGTCTAAAGGCTCGTTGTTCGCCTCCCCATTCACCAAAGTTGGGATCAAATGCCATTCCTACAATAAATATGCCATTCTCGGAAAGGTCCATGGGAGTCTCAATCGTCGTGCCGGCCATATTTACTCCCAAGGTTTGGGTAACATATTCATTCAGGTTTTGGATGCCACTGGCCTGTGTCCAGATGAAGGGAACTCTGGGAATCCAGGGTGGGCCTCCGAAGAAGCCTATCACAATGCTGCCATCATGGTTGATACCTGTGACGGTGCCTTCCAGATCATCAATCGTGCCCAAGAGCACGACACCGGTGTCTTCGCTCCAGATCCAGGGCTGACCGTTGGTAACGTAGTCTCCCTGACCGCCGATCCACACTCCATTTGAAGAAATAGCTGTAGCCATGGCAAGCTGGTTTTCTTCATCATTAGGGTCGCCCTGAGGATCAAACAGCAGATGAACGTTGGGATAGTAGCCACCTGCAGGGTTCTTTCTCCACACTGCGGCTTTCCAAGGGCCGTTGTAATCTTGATATCCCACGATGATGGAGCCGTCACCGCTGATAGCTTCAGCTCTAGTGCTGGCATTATCATCAGGATACAGGGTGCCCAAATCCATGAAACCTTCGTCTGCGTTCCAAGCCACTGCATGAGCATACCAGCCGCCCTTCCAGGCGTTTCCGCCCACCGTGCCGCCATCGGCTGAGATAGACCAGCCGGAGCTGTAGTTTCCTTCCAGATTGTAGCCGAGGTTGCCCAAGGTAGTCCATTCTCCGGTTTGCACGTTATAGCGCGCCATTTCGGACACTATTTCAGAGTCAATGGTGGAGCGATGGTAGAATGTGCCGCCGGAGCCACAGATGAGCAGCTTGTTTCCGGATTTGGCAATGCCATAAAGTCCGGGATCGCCGGTGGAAGTGGCTTGGTTTGCCCATTGCCAGGTGGTTCCGCCATCGGTGGATTCATAGATCACATCTGGTGTGCCACAGAGCACAATGTTTTGCTCATCAAGGTAATAGATGTCCTGCCAGATGGCGTCTGGACAGACGCTTTGCGCCTCCCAGTTACTTCCACCATCGGTAGTGTGATAGATAGTGCCTTCGCCCACCACATAGCCGGTGTTGGGGTTGATAAAGTCCATACCCAAAAAGATGCCCATGGGCAGGTTGTACACGTCTACCCAGCTTTGGCCGTTGTTTGTGGATTTTTGGATCTTACCTGTGGCGGTGGTGAGGTAGTAAGTGTCTCCACCGGCATAGCCAATGGCTGCTGGCGCACCACTGAGTCCGGTAGCAAGGCTCCAGGTATGACCACCATTAGAGGTGTAATACACTGCTATACCGCTATCTAACACGCCGCCAATCACGCCGTTGTTTTCATCTTTAAACACCACAGAAGTCCAGAGATAGACAGATTGTCCACCGGTGGGGTCGATGGTGTTCCAAGTAGAGCCTCCGTCTGTAGTTTGGGCAAAATAGCCGCTCCAGCCACAGACGTAGCCGGTGTATTCATCGAGGAAACACATGCTCTCCAGGCCACGGTTTTGGGTGTCTTCCCAGATGGGGAACCAGTTTTCACCGCCGTTATAGGTCATCAGCACGATGCCATGGCCCTGGTAAGTGGAGGATTGCCCCGCAGCAAAACCCACATCACCATCCCAGGGAAAGCTGATGGAGGTAAAGATGTAGTCATATTGGCTCAGCTCTTCTTTTTGCCAAGCCATATCCACGGGCAATTCCGTCATGGCACTTCCGGAAAGATAGTTGCCGTCTGCAGAAAAACGTGCCATGCCGCCCACACCGTCACCGGCAGATAGGCCACCGATACTTGTGACTTCGTCTGTTTCTGGATTCCAGAACACAAATGGGCCGGCGTATTCCTCGTTTCCGACAACCAAGCCGGCATTGGATACTCCGTTTACAGTCATGTAACTTGGCTTCAACTTGTAATAGTGGTCATTGCCAAATGCGAGTGATAGTAGCATCATCAGGATGACTACCGCTGTTAGTTTTTTCTTCATTTTAAACCTCTTTAGTATTCATTTATGTTTGTTGGTTTGATTCATGATTTCCAGTATCTCCAAGGGCTTGTCCACCAGATAGTCTGGCTTGTGCTTTTGCAGGTGATTGTGGCTATGCAAACCCCAAGATACGGCGATGGATTTGATTCTGTTGTGTATGGCAGCTTCTATGTCTCGGATTTCATCTCCGATGTAGTAGAGATCATATTGCTGCAGCTTGTGTTTGCGGATCTGTTTGCCCAAGTAACGGTTTTTGTTCAAGATGCCTTCGGTTCCCTCTGCCCAGGCAAAGCTATCTATCTGATATTTGGCCAAGAAGGCTGCCAGATTTTGGTCTGCATTTGAGCTGAGCAGCGCGTGTGGGATATTTCGCTCTTTTAGGTTTGAGAGCAGCTCCAGAACACCCTCACAAGGCTGCAGATGGGAAATGATGTCTCTGTATTCCTCAAGCACCATTCTGATCAGTTTTGGCATCATGTAGAGGGGAATCTTCAGCTCCTTGAGAATCTGCCTGGGACTCAGGTCTCGGAGGCGGTCAAACTCTTCCCAGGTGACAGGTCCTATATTGAGACTTGGAGCCATCCTGTTCAGCATCTCAAAGAGCGGGTGGATAGAATCCGCAATGGTACCGTCAAAATCAAAGAGCAGATAGGGGGTTTTCATTCAATCAGCCTCGTGTTCATTATCCAGCAGTATGTTATATGCTTGGTTGCGCTTGATGCCTGTGACCTGCATCAGTATCTTGGTGGCTGTGGAAATACTGATCTTTTCTTGTTTGAGCAGGGTGGCAAGTTGTTCTATCTGATGGGAGTTGGGTTCAGCCATTTCCGGAGCTTTGTCTATCACCACCACAAATTCACCTTTGGTCTTGATCTTGCCAGGCTCTTTGAGCTCTTTCAAAGTGCCGCGGATATACTCCTCATGCAGCTTGGTGATCTCTCTGGCAAGACAGACCTTCCTATCTCCCAGAACCTGCTCCAGTTCAACCATGAGCTTCTCTATCCTGTGAGGCGCTTCGTAGAGGACAATGGGATAGGGGCTGGATTTTATTTGCCCAATAGCTTGATCCCTAAGCTTTGCTTTAGTTGGTAAAAAGCCCAAGAAGAGAAAAGGTCCGTCATTCAAGCCACTGGCCGTGAGGGCTGGCAATAGAGCTGAAGCGCCAGGAAGCGCTATCACGGTGATGTTTGCCTCAATAGCTGCATCAACCAAGATCGAGGCGGGATCAGATAAGGCGGGAGTTCCGGCATCGGAAACCACGGCCAAGTCCTTGCCGCTCAGCAGATGTTCGATTAGGAAGTTTATGCGCGCACGTTCATTGAATTTGTGGTAGCTGATCAGCTCTTGGTATGCTATCCCGTGATGATTCAAGAGGAAAGAGGTGGTGCGGGTGTCCTCTGCAGCGATCAGCTCTACGCCGCTCAATACTTCCAGAGCACGCAGAGTGATGTCCCTCAAGTTGCCAATGGGGACTGGCACCAAATACAGGCTGCCGGCTGTTTGGTTCTCGTTTCTAGCTTTCATAATATCCTCTTTTCGTCTTTAGATATTTTAAGCCGGAATGAAAAAAGCGCAACCCATTTGAGGTTGCGCTTGATATGTGGTGCAGAAGGCGGGACTTGAACCCGCACACCCGCAGTGGGCATAAGATCCTTAGTCTTACGTGTCTGCCAGTTCCACCACTTCTGCAAAAAGTATGATTAGTCGCCTTGTGGGGCGGGAGCCGGCGCTGGAGCCTGTTTGACAGGGGCAGGCTTGGCTGGAGCTTCAGTCTGACCAAGCTGTCTTTGGCGCTTTTGGATGTCTTTGAAATCTGCCTTTCTGACATCTTTGACCAGGAAGGCCAGCAAAATGCAGGATGCCAAGAAGAGCAAACCCAAGATTTGAGTCCACTTACGCAAAAACTCGGAAGCTCCGCTACCGCCAAAAACGTTAACGGCGGCACCGCCGAGGTTGGCATCAAGACCTCCCTTGGAAGTCTGCGCCAAGATGACCAGCACCAATCCGATGCAGATCAGAGTGTGAATGATCAGGGCAATTGTGTATAACATTATCTATCCTTAAAGTTGTTCATTTGTAACGCGTGTTCGATCACAAGAAATACAGAAGCCATTTCTGTCAATGAAAAAAACTAAATCTTGACCAATTTGGCCAGATATTTGTAGTTTTGGCAAGCCTTTATCTTGACTATGGGCGGGCTATCCCTTTAGCTTTGATTTTTGCTGGATTCGTTGCTTCGCCCTTGCTTACCCGCCCGGTGATGCCGTGGTGATACTCGGGTTTTTCCCGAGTGGCTCCGAGTAATCACCGGGCGGCTAAGCAAGGAAGGCGCATCCAAGAGACATGATTTTCAGGTAGCATGCTTGGTACGCCAGCCTGGGATAGTGGAAACCAACATGGCTGCAAAGAGCAAAACCGCACCGCCGATCGAATAAAGGGTGATCTGTTCATCGAGCAAGAGCCAGCCACCAAAGAGGGCAAAAACCGCTTCCATGCAGAGGATGATGCCTGCCGGTGCAGGAGCCACCTTCTTCTGTGCGTGAAGCTGAAGGGTGTAGGCGATACCCACCGAACAGATTCCGGAGTAAAGAATGGGGATGGTCGCTTGGGAGATATTTGCTGAAAGAGTAGTGATCGTGATGGGAGCAATGAACCTTAGCACCATGCCTCCTAACCAAAAGATGAAGCTGATCACGGCGCAGATAAAATACTGGCTGAAAGCAACCCAAAGGCTGGGATAGCGCGTGACAATGGTGTCTATATACTGAACATGCATAGCCCAAAAGACAGCAGAGACGAGCACCAAGAGGTTGCCAAATGAGGCATCGACAGAAGCTCCGGAATTGATCAGCCACAGACCCGGAACAGCTAAAAAGATTGAGAGGATGATCAGCTTGCTCTGTTTTTGCTTTTTGAAGACGCCGATGATGGGGATAAAAACCACATAGAGTCCGGTGATGAAGCCACCACTGCCGGCACTTGTCCACAAAAGACCGATCTGCTGTAAAGCTGCAGCGATGAAGAGGATGCAGCCAAGCAGCAGTAGGTCAGCCTTGAGCTTGGGTTTGCTCTTGGGTGCCGTGATCAGGATAAGAGTGAGCAGAAACAGACTGCCGATTGCAAAGCGAAGAGCATTAAAGAGGAACGGATGCAGGCTTTCGTTACCCTTCCTCTGAGCCACGAAGGCAAAGCCCCAGATTGCGGAGGCCAATATGAGCTCAAATATCTGGATTACACTGCTACTCCCTGCTGGGACAGACCTTGCTTTCATGCGACGACGTTGATCTTAGGGCTTAGTCTTTTCCCCTCTTGCGGCTTATGCTTAGAGCACCAAATCCTCCCACAATAGCCAAATAATAGCCGAAATCATACCACCAACCTGTGTTGAAGGGCTCATAGATTCTCACATTGGGGTTGAAGAGCTGCCAGATTAAGGTAATGGGAGCGATCCAGCCGTGCCAGATACCTCTGAAGAAGCCGGCGCGATAGTTCTCATCATGACCGCTATTACCTGGTGCACAGGAACTGAGCAGGATGAGCAACAATGCTAAAGACAGGATAATGATGATCTTTTTCATGATTCCTCCATGGGCATGATAATTAGATCGTTGAGTGAACGTTTGGGGACGTGATGAACTTCGTCCGGATCACGCCAGTATTCTATATCTTCGGGATCGGTCACATCCTCGATAACCACCTTCTCCGCGGGTTTACCCAAGGCAATAACCAAGCTGATTTCCATTTCTTCCGGGACACCTACGTGCTCTTGAATCTTCTGCCTGTTTACAGAGCCTAAGATGCAACCTCCCAAGCCTTTCTCGGTTGCACCCAAAAGTATGGTCTGAGCCGCTATGCCAGCATCTGTAAGGTGATACTTGTTTGTTTGGATAGGGCTGATTATCAGGATGTAAGCTGAAGGTCTTTGCTCAGGCGCCGGCCCATCCCAATAGCTCAAATAGGCTGCCCACCTGAGGTTTTCAAACACAATGTCCAGATGTGGTTTTTCCCACACGGGCATGAAACGTAAAGACTGCAGATTGCCCGCACTGGGGCAGATTCTGGCTAAATCTATCAGGTCGAAAAGCAGGGTGTCTTTCACCTCAAAGGAGGCGTAAAACTTGCGGTAACTACGGTTTTTGATAACTAAATCTTTGAGCATGGCTCTCTCCTCATTGTGATTACTCTTGTTTTAGCTCCCGAGTCATCAAGTCTCTGATGGCTTTCTCGGGGGATTTGTCTTCAAATAAAACCTTATAAACTTCGTTTGTGATCGGCATTTCTACCTTGTAGACAGCCGCAATTTCATGGATGGAGCGCGTGGTTGCGACACCCTCGGCAACTTTATCCATGCCAGCCAAGATCTCGGAGAGCTTTTGCCCTTTGCCGATGTGGTAACCAACATAGCGGTTGCGGCTGTGTGGGCTGATGGCAGTGGTGATCAGATCGCCAATCCCTGAAAGCCCCATGAAGGTGTCTGCCTGTGCGCCCATGGCTGTCCCCAAGCGGATGATTTCCACAATGCCGCGGGTGAGCAGTGCGCCCATGGTGTTATCTCCAAAACCAAGTCCAGCCACGATGCCAGCAGCGATGCTGATGATGTTCTTTATACTGCCACCTATTTCCACTCCGATGAGGTCATCGGTTCTATAGACCCGAAACCAATCATTGCTAAACATCTCTTGCAGAAGCAGCAAGACATCCGGATCGCTGCCCGCCACCACCACGGTGGTGGGAATCTGACGGCTCACCTCCTCCGCATGGCTAGGCCCCGAAAGCGCACAGATCTTGGAGTGGGCAGATTCAGGCAGCTCAGCCATCAGAATCTGGTCAATGCGCTTGAGGCTGCCTTCTTCCATGCCTTTGGCCACGTTGACGATTGCTTTCAGGTTGGGGTTTTGCCAGATGGCAGATGCAGTTTGGGCATCGATGCTTCTCAACGTAGAGCGTAAGAATTGGGTGGGTGTGGCCAGCACGATCACATCGGGGCTAAAGCTGGCGATGTCAGGCATATAGCCGGTCAAGCTCACATTTTCAGGCATGATTACATCTGGCAGCAGGACGGGATTTGATCTGGTCTCGATCAGGCTTTTGAGCCACTGGGGATTGTGCTCCCACACCAATACCTCGTGTGAATTCACCGCCAAAAGACGGGCTAAGGCCAGTCCCCAAGCTCCGCCACCGATAAAGGCGACCTTCATCATGAGCCTCTATCTATCTTTTTCAGGAGGTGGGAATTTCAGATTGCAGATGACGCTGAAGTCATCATCGTCGTCATCATCATCAAAATCTTCGTCTTCAAGATCGGAGATCCAGTCAGGGCAAAAGAGAGCATCCTCTTTAAAATCCCAGCCGTCTACATTTTGCAAGCCATATTGATCCAACATGGATTGCTCCCATATGGAATAATAGACGGTTCCTTCTTCCACAGCCCAAACTAAGACTGGGTTTCGATAGTGGCGTATCTCGATCTTATCGTTTTCTACGAGATCGAGAAACTCCTTGATCCTCTTCGTAGAGCTTTCTTGTTTAAATTCCATTTCTCACTATCCTCTAAAGGTTATAATTGACTACCGCTTCGATCTGGTTCTCGCTGTAAGGCTTGAGCCTGCGGACAGATGCGTTAGGTGAGTCTATATTCCTGAGGTGGTGAGAATAGTCAAGAGTAAAGTTAAATTGTTTATTAATTTTAAATCTAATACCGGCTTGGGTGGTGTAAATCTTGTCGACACGATAGGCATTTTTGGGGTCAGTGCCACCATAAAAACGCTCTTCAAAGCTCAATGACAGAGAGGGACTCCACTTTGGTGAATCCTTCTTGCTGCTGTCCAGAGGTGAATCTTTCAGCCTCAGGGTGCCGCTGTATTTGTTGCTCTCATAAGAGGAATCTTCGGGGTCTTTGTCCCAATTATCAAAGATGCGATATTCATACATGGCATCCAATACGAATACGGGGAAGTTTTGCCTCAAGCCCAATCCCGCAGTCTTGGCATCACCATCATACTCCATCCAGTAGCTGTTGTAAAAGAGTTCTTCATAGCGGAAGTTGGCCCTGACCGTGGTATTCTTCAGGGGTTTAACGTTTAGATCAGCACGGTAGAGATTACGCTCGTAGCTGAAGTGTTCAAGCTTGCCAGTTCCATCGGTATCCACATAATCCCGCACATAAACATGAGGATAGTAGCCGTAGAGCAGCTTCGCATCCCAATAGTAACGCACTATAGCCAGACGTGCCATGACATCCCTATTCCACTTTTCGGTATTGGACAAATTCTGGCTGAAGGAAGCAGTGAGCGAGGGCTCAATCTTGTACCATTTATATCCGAAGGCATAGGCGAGGTCTACCTTGGCTTTGATGCTCAGATCATCTGTGGTTTTGACATATTCCAGATTTGGATGTCTTTCCTCAAAGCGCTGCAGATCATAGTCAGAAAGCCTGAATACATTGTCTGAATAACAAGCACCCATGCTGACGGAAACATCCATCTGAGCACAAAGAGGCAAATTGAAAAAGCCAAACATCATGATCATGATGATGGGCATAAACCTGCGCAGAAAGCGCACCTGTCCGTTTCTGTAGACAGGCCTTCCTCCTGCGGCTTTGGCCTTTTCCCTACCCTCTTTCTTCATGTCAATTTCGACCTTGTCTTTGGGTCTAAATGTCCGTTTGTGAATTCGCATCTATCTGCCTCATTTACGTTTGAGCAAGACAGGCCGCCCCAGGAACAGGTGATCAGTTTTGGCTCTCAGCTCAATGACGCTTCTGCCACTATTCTTGGGTAACGTAATCTTCTTGCCCAGAGATAGATGCCTGATGCCAATCACGGAGTAGGTGGAGGTGCGTTTGATGCTAAACTCATGGCTTTCCTGCAGCTTACCGTTTACGTAGACTTCAAAGACGGGCAGCTCTCTATCTAACAGCCTGGCACGCACGTAGATGACGGCATTGCGGGAGTTGTTGAGGGTAAAGCGCAGAGGTTGATCCGGCGTGAAGCTGTAGTAGTCACTGCTGGAGCCATTACGGGTCATGGAAAGGATGCCGCTATGTGCATCTACCACCAAGTTTGGGGTTTTCTTACTTGCTGGAGCTTTGGGTTTGGGCGGCTCATCGTAGAAAGCTCTGAAATAGATGTCTCTATCATAGCAGAGTATCTGCATCTCTTTGGTATCCTTGGGAATAGTAATCTCCACAGCCTCAAAGGTGTGGTATCCATAGACCACGCCAGCGGGAGTGAGAGCGTGTTTGGTCTGCTTCTGATCTATGATGCTGATCACTTCTGCTTTTCTCTTTCTTTCCAAGCTGAAGCTGCGCAATTCTATCTTATCTATGCCAGCCACGTTCAGTTTCATGCTACGCTCCGGCAAAGAGCGGAAATAGTAGTAGTTGCCGGCCTTTTCATCTTTAAGTAGCCGTTTGGAGCCGGGGTTGTCGAAAGTCATTACTTTGGTCTTCGCCGCAACCGATGTGAGCAGGATCAGCATGATTGCGATAACAGTTATCTTTCTAAGATTCATTTATTGTCTCCATATATTATAAAGATGTTGTGGGGCTAAAGCTCTTCATCTGGGTCCACGATGTTGGCCATAAACCTACGATCGTGCCTGTCAAAAACGATCACCACGATGATGGCAGCCAAGAGTAAAGTCAAACAGATTGATGCGACTACGATATTGTGGCGGCTTCTGGAGAAAGCGGGGCCTTCACCCGGAGTGGGAATCTCCTGCTGATGGGAAACAACGTCATACTTCTTTGCCCAGCGCTGAATACGACGTACATGCAACACAGGCACATTTTGACGAGCCATCAGCATCATCACACCTTCCCGTTCAAAGCTCTTCTCGGCCAGTTTCTTGTTCAATCCTTCAGGAATCAGGCGGGCATTGGGTTCCGACCCTACATTGGCCAAGGCTGCTCCCACGTTTACAAACATCTGGTAACGTTTGCCTTTGGGAAGCAGCTCCTTGTAGGCCGCATCACGCAGATCGACGTTTTCTTCCAAGGTTGAGCCCATTAGCAGCGGCACCTGATTGCGGGCCATTGCGGCTCTGATGTTGGCGATACCGTTGTCAGAAAGCCCGATTGCCAGGTCATCCTTACCGCCAAAAGAGGCATAGGAGCTGCTAAAGTCTATGAGACCCTTCTTATTGAGGATGGCTTCGATGTCCAGCCAGGTAAAATCTTCTCTATTGGCACCATAGGAAGCACTGGAAACGGCGGTAATGATGCTGGGTTTTAGGCCCAACACTTTGATGGCTGCATAGAGAGCCAGGTTTGCGGACGGAGTAGAACCTGTGATACCCACCGCAATATGGTCTCCAGCTTCGAGCCTCTCGTTTTTAAACTCTTCGATGAATATAGCAGCGAGGTTGGGATTGAGCGCCGCTTGTTTATCTGAAAGTAAGCCCCTGTCAGTGGTGATTGAGGACAATCTCAATCCGATGAGTCCGGTATGGAAAGGATCGTCAATGGGATCGAACTCATAATTCCTCGCTTCGAGCTCCACCTTGAGGCTATCCATAAAAGTCTTCATCAGTTTGGCTGCTTCAACCTTTTCATCGTAGTTAGCTGCTTTGATATGAACATGACTATTGTGAGCCACCAAAAACAGGATTACCGCAAGGATAAACAACAGGATCAGCGACCACCCGGATTTGAGTGAGGGACGGTACATACTCATAACTCACCTCCGAACACTACGATCAATGTGAGCCTTACCAAGATCGCTGCCACACCCATGGTGGTCACGGTCTTCCAAAATCCCTGCCGTTCAAACCAGTTTGCGATCAGACCCGGGATAATGTATCCAATTGATTGCATCTGCAAAGTATAGACAGTGACGCTTTCAAACACCACAAGGCGTGATGCCCATCCCAGGATGAATCCGATCAGGATGCTGAGCACCATGCGTCTTTTCCCAAATAGAAGAGTGAATTGCCCGATGATGCGGATGATGCCCCAGGTGAGCAAACTCACCACAAGGGTACCCACTATCTGCATCGGCTTATCCAAATAAAGTGCCAGATATCCTGGCACCACAATTCCTCCGGCTGAGGCGCCCAAGAGCTCGCTAAACACGAGGCTCACGATCACGCCTATTCCAACCGCGGCTTGTACTACTGCATCAACCACTTACGGCTCCTTGTTGCTGGGCATTTTTGCCTGGCTGTATCTTATGTTTAAATTGAGCCACAATCTGGGCTCCATATTGAATTCTTCCGGCTATGTTTCCGATTCCCAACACATGGGACTCCCGGTTGCTAAGCTCCCAAACCTTGTCGTAGACATGATCTGGAGAGGGCTCACCTAAGGCGATGAGTTTATTGCGGGGAATACCTGCACTCAAGGCATAACTTTCCACCTTATCGGGTATCTCACCTGTGAGTAAAAGATAGCTATAATCCAAGTCCTTGATGGCATCCACCAATTGCTGGCTTCTGAAGAGACGGTCGGAACGGCTATTGAGTATGATGATCTTTTCCACACCCTTCAAGTGACCTGTAACCATTTGGATAATATAGGCTGTGGAACTGGGATCGTTGGCGGCAAAGACATTGTAAAAGTGGATGGATTTGCCACGATCTGGGATGATGTATTTCTTGAGCGCTCCTGGGTCTGGAGTAGCGCTCTGCATCCCCTTCAGTGCTACATCTCTGGGAACACCTGCTTCCGCACACACGGCTAAGGCCAGTTGCACATTCTCCGCATGCTCAATGTAGCTGAAGCCGGCAAGTTCTTCTTGAGTTACATCTTGGGGGCGAATCTGATGGATGCGAGCGTTACGGTT
>JAKQWO010000071.1 GCA_029561955.1 Candidatus Cloacimonadota bacterium | reverse complement strand
CTATTGCAATCCTACGTGGTTCCTGCTCGATGGAGGAGGAGCCGAGCAGGGGCGGGGCAGGGACGCCGCATAAACAGCGGCTTTGAGAGGGGTCCAAAATGGCCATTTCCTGTAACCATTTCCTGATCGGAGGGCAAATATTTCAAAAACACCGACCTTTTCCGGCTCCAAGTCACTGGAATGAACACCTACTAATTTAGTAGGATATAAGCCATCGCTGCTGTCACCCATTTGCAGTTTTCGTGATCCTAAATTCCGGTATCGGATTTGGACACGGTGAAAACCTTGGTTCCATCCCAAAAGTTAGTACTTAAGGGCACCAACACTCCGTTTGAAGCATACGGTATTCAAGTGACATATAGTGTTACCTTCAGCCTTGAATGCTACCTGAAAAAGCAGCATCCATGTGGTAGATATAGGCTACAGGTTTACTTTTTCTTTTTCGTTGTTTTTGCTGCGGGTTTGGTTTCTTCTGGCTCTGCCTCGGTTGGTGTGTTAAATTCCATTTTGCTGGTGATCGCATGACGTTTCAGCGTAACTGTCACGATGGGTTCGATGCGATGTGTGACCATAAACAGGGTTTTGTCTTTGCTGAGTGCCAGTTTATCCTCGACACTCATAGCGTTGATTTCCGTCATTGTTGTGATGCGCTCGATGGCGCCGGTAGCCGTATCCACGATCTGGATATATTGTTGTTTTTCGGCCATGAATATTACCTCCATCTCGTATTTTTCGGGGAATTTCTTTACGATATCTACTACAAAATCCACGTATTCGCGCTTGTGCCCCTGATACCATGCTCTAAAGGAGCGGCATCTGTGTATGCGTGGGCAGACGGCACACAGAGCTGGGGCCACCAGACGGTGGCGCTTGATTTCGCAGGTGTAGATACGTTTCTTTCTCATTGTATGCCAGAAGAAATGGGGTGCCAAGTTTGTCAAGTGTCCATTTGATTTTGTAAGTGAGATCGGCGGTTCAGCGACCGCCCGTACCAGTGCCAAGTCTGTCAAGCGTCCATTTTTGCCAAGCTTCAGAAGGATGTGCCTTTTTGACTTTTTTACTCTGAAGAGAGGCAAGCCGTCTGTTTTGCTTGACACATTCTGCCCCAAACTTTTAATGCGTCCATAACCCTAATTTCTATATTGGAGGAACCAATGAAACATCTAAAAACCGCTCTATTGCTGCTCTTTATCTTGTCTCTGGCGCTGGTGCTCCATGGACAAAATGTAGCCAGCAAATCCACAAAATACTACAAAGTGAGCTATCCCGAAGCATGGGAAGTGCAGGAAATCGATGAGAATGTTTTCACTGCCTTTGCCAAGGGTAATCCCATGATTCCCCTCACCTTAGCCATCGTTGTTACGGATATTGATGAGGAAGATGCCGAGAAGGGTCTCACTGCATTGGCGGAAGAGATGCTGGAAGAGAGTGGAGAAGAATTTGAGGAAATGGGTCTTGAGCCTGAGATCGATATTGAGATTTCCGAAGAGACACGGCTAAATGGTATCCCCACATATCATTACACCATGAGTGTGGGCATCATGGGCCTCACCACCCACACCGAGAACTACCTCTTTCAATCGGGGCAAAAGCTGATCGTTATGTCCGTTGTGGGAGCAAAAGAGGATTTGGAAGAAAATGCAGAGGCTATCTCCGAAATCTTCAAGTCCTTCAGGCTGACCAAAACAGACTAAACCTACTCAAAATGTAAGGTTTTGATATGAAACGCTACCTGATTTTATTGGTTCTGCTCTCGGGATTTTGTTTGCTAAGTGCCCAGCAGGTAAACATTTGGCAAAACTTCCGACACAGCTCCAGAGATGCGGAGGGCAATATCCACATCCGTTGGGACAATATCGGTGCGGAGTATCTCAATCTGGAGTTTTTCGCCAAAAGTGGATCAGGAACTTGGCAGAGCTACCCTATCAATCATATTTCCGAGGTCAGCTCTGTTGCACAGCCGCCTTTTGAGTGGAATGAGCCCTTAACCTGGCGGCTCAGAAGCGAGCAGAGCTATCAAGGCGTGGGTGGGGCAATGCTGCATCCTGCCTGGCTTTCAGAAGATACTTTCCCGCCCTCAATTATCGATCTTGCTTTCATCGGAAGTGACGCATTTGGTGATTCTGTCATGGTTTATGCTCCTCATCTTGATCTGGGCGATACCTGGATCGGCTGTTCGGACGATAAAGTTTACTTTGTCATGCAAAACTCCACCAATAGCTTTCCCACCATGAACAGCTTTACTTCCTACAACGCATACGGTTGTGGCATCGCCAATCCGGAATCTGCCCTTGCCGATAGCACCGTCTATGCCATGATCTATGGCAATATCATTGGCATAGTTTCGCCTGGATTGTACAAGATCGGCGTCACGGAAAACCTCACTCCCACTTTCAACCGCATCGGCAACATCCAATCGACCGTGAGTGGTGGCAAGCTTTTTATGGCCTGCAACCTGTCAGACCTCACCAATGATCCCTCTTTTGGTGCTTGGCCAAACTACAGCAATACCTTGGCTTTTACGGGGTTGAGCATGAAGCTGGACATTGATCTTGCCAATCTTGAGCCGCAAATGGGGCTTGGTGACTACAGTATGCCAGGCGTGGTGGTCTTTGACAAGCTCGTCCATGTGGCATCCGGAAATACGCTCCCCGTGATCACGGAGCTAAAGGTGGAAAACAACATTGTGAGCTGTTTTTACCAAGATGCGGAAGGAGACTATCCGCTGGTCTGCGAATTTGTCAATCAGTTGGGTGAAGTGACTGAGCTGCGGACTATTACGCACGATTATGTCAACGGAGTGCTTTTCGCTGGAACCTGCTCGGCGGAGACTCGTTCCGGCGAGCTTAGCGTGAGCGACAACAACATTGATTTTCAGAGCTTTGATTATGAGATTGTATCAAATGACGACCAGCTCTTGCCTTCTGCAACCCTCGCTTGTTGCGTCACAAACCCCATCCAGAGCGGCTCCGAGCTTAAAATCAAGCTCAGCAATCTACAGGCTAACGAGTTGAAAGTGCAGATCTATAATATCAGAGGGCAGAAAATCTGGTCGTTCATTGGTTATCCCGCTGCAGCCAATGAGGTTACGCTCTCTTGGGATGCGCTGATAAAGGGCAAACCTGCGCCTGTGGGCGTCTATCTCTTGAGGGTGGAAAACGCATCCACGGAGCTGGTTAAAAAGTTCAGCATCATCAGATGAAGGAGTTTTTAAAACAAGAATAGATGTTTATCGACTACGCCAAAGCAAGGATAAAAGCCGGTAATGGCGGTGACGGAGTTGTCAGCTTTCGCCGCGAGAAGTTTGTTCCCAAAGGCGGTCCGGATGGTGGAGATGGTGGCCGCGGCGGTGATGTGATTGCTGTGGGTGACGAAAACGTCAACACCCTGATAAACTACCGTTATACACAACTTTACGCCGCCGGGAATGGTAAACCTGGTTCTGGGCAGCGCAAGACAGGTGCTGCAGGTGAAAACGTGTATATGCGTATGCCTTTGGGCACGCAGATTTTCCTGCTCAAGGAAGATGGCAAGAAAGTCAAGTTAGGCGAGATCACGCAGCATGGTGAAGAGCTGATCATCGCTCGTGGTGGCCGGGCGGGCAAGGGTAATTGCAATTTTGCCACTCCGATCAATCAGGCTCCGCGTCATGCTACCTTGGGTAAAAAGACCCAGGAACAAGAGCTGGAACTGGTGCTCAAGCTCATGGCAGATGTGGGGTTAGTGGGTTTCCCCAATGCGGGCAAATCTACCCTGCTCAGCGTGCTTTCCAGCGCCCGACCAAAGATTGCGGATTATGAATTTACCACTCTTGAGCCCATGTTGGGTGTGGTGAAGGGCTCAGACTATTGCTCCTTTGTCATGGCAGATATCCCTGGTATAATCGAAGGTGCTCATGAAGGTAAAGGCTTGGGGCATCAGTTTTTACAGCACATCCAACGCACTGCTATCCTGCTCTTTCTCATCGACGTCAATACACCTGACCCAATCTCTGCCTATCAGACCCTGCGCTCGGAGCTGTATCTCTATGATAAATATCTGGATACCAGGCCTTTCATCGTGGCCATCAGCAAGCTGGACACCGTCAGCGATGTCGATGAAGCCTTTGCACCTATTGCCAAGGCGTTTAAAGAGCAGTTCAACGTGGATGCTTTGCCCATTTCAGCGGTGAATCATCTCAATCTGGATAGGCTCAAACACCGTATCTTTGAGCTTTTGGAAAAGCAATGAGCGAATCTGAAGTCCTAAAAGCTTGGCTCTGCGTCAAAAGCGCACCGGAGATCAAAGGTAAGGAGCTGATCCGTCTCTTGCAGACCTGGGGTGATCCTGTAAACTATGTGGGCAACCGCAGCCACGATCTCTACCAGGATGACAGCTTTAAGGCCATGGGTTTAGAGCATTTGGCCAATTTCCGGCTTCCGGAAAACTATCCCCAGATCTCCAAACTGGCTGAGACCTATGAGATCAAGGTTATGGGCTACACAGATCCAGCCTACCCTATAGGACTAAAGGAGATCTACAGCCCGCCTGCCGTGCTCTACTATCGGGGTGATCTGCCAACTACCTTGGATGCCAAGTGCTTAGCCGTGGTGGGCACCCGCAAACCCAGCGCCTATGGACAGCAGATGTGCGGCAAGACTTTGGCTCCAGTCTGTAAAGCGGGCGTGACCATCATCAGTGGCTTAGCTATGGGCATTGACACAATCGCCCACCTGACCGCTCTGGAGGAGAAGAGCAAGACCATCGCCGTCTTGGCCAGTGGCGTGGAAAGCATCTATCCGCCCCAAAATCGTGAATTGGCCAAAAGGGTGATTTCTAACGGTGCTTTGGTCAGTGAATATGAACCCGGAACCAAAGCAGAAAAGTGGAATTTCCCTGCCAGGAATCGGATTGTATCCGCCCTGGCATCAAGTGTTTACGTGGTGGAAGGCCCCATCACGAGCGGTGCCTTGCTTACAGCCAAATTTGCCATTGAGCAAAATCGTGATCTCTTGGCTCTACCCGGCCAGATCAATCATCCTAACGCACAAGGCCCCAACCACTTAATCAAAAATGGAGCTCGCCCCGTAACTTGTCCTGAAGATTTGATGGAACAGATGGGAATCGAGCTTCAGGAAGATGAGCAACTGCAAGCTCTGCCAGAGCTAACTGATGATGAACAAAAGATTTTAAACATCTTCGAGACCGAGCAACGAGAGCTCTTTTTCGATGAGCTACTCATCATCACGGGCTTGAGTTTTGGCAAGCTCTCCATCATTTTACTCAATCTGGAGCTGAAGCGTTGCATCGCCAAGGCTTCCGGAAATAGTTTTGTTATCTTTTAAAAAAGGCTATACTCATGAAAAACAAGATCATCCTTATCATCGCTATCCTATTTAGTATTAGCTGCTTGGCTGCGCTGCCTTCCGCTTTTACCAAGCGAGGCAATCCTGAGCTTTACCGAGAAATCCGCCTCCAAGCAAGGCAAAACCTCAAGAATCTTGATGCTTCTGCCCGCAAAGCCTACAGGCGCTTGCTCAAAGAAAATGACGACATCTTGATGAACTATCTCATTGCATATGAATTGGATAGTATTCTGCAGATTGCCGATCCTCATGATGTCTATAGCAATTATATGCAGATCGCACAGCTTTTGGATACCCGAGAGTTTGATCTGGAGCCGGAGTTTTTTCTCTCCTACGTGGCCAAACAAACCGTGGCCGATGAGCGAATCCAGGCATACCGTAAAGCTTTTATGGATGATGGCTTGGCCGAAATCTTGGATTCTGCCACCGACGAACTGGATCTCTATCGCAAGGTCTGTGATTGGGGCTTGGAGCGACTTGTCTTCCAACCTACCAGCGGCAGAGATTTAAGTCCTTTGGATATTACAACTTCCTCCTATTTAGGGCGTTGCGAAGAGATGCAAATTCTCTTTGTTGCTGCGGCCAGAACCGTAGGTTTGCCCGCTCGTCCGGCCAGCGCACCTTGGTGGGCGCATCAGGATAACAACCACGCTTGGGCGGAAGTTTGGCTGGATGGAGCTTGGCACTATACCGGTGACATGGATGCTGCCTACTTCCCTGATCAGACATGGTTTAGCGGTCTTATAGACAAGACGGTGCTCATTCTCGCTTATGGCTCTTTGGCTTCCAGCAATGACGAAGTGATCGCCTCCGGCAGATACCACAAAAGCATCAATTCTACGCCCAATTATGCCGGGGAGCGCACGCGCCAGGTTCAGATAACAGTTCTGGATGAAGCCGGTCAAGCCGTATCCGAAGCCGCTTTGGGCATCTTTGTTTACAATTGGGGCACGCTGAGGCCGATCAGTTATTTCAGGGCTGATGAGCAGGGGCAGTTCACCATCAGCGTGGGGCGCGGAGCCTTCTATCTTGCTGCCCAGAAAGACGATAAGCACGCTCTCACCTTGGTGCCTTCCTCTGAAGAGAGCTCCATCAATGTGGATCTGGTGATCTCGGATTTGGATCTGCCTGAACAAAATCAAATCCTCCATTATCCTTCGAACGAATTTGAGTGGCAGCAAGCGCCTCAAAGCTATCAAGATAACGTGAAGCGGATCAAGGAACGCATCGCCTTGAGAGATAAGGGTTTTGCCAGATATGAAATTTTGCCTCAGGGTGTGATAGCGGATTCTCTCTACTGGAAGGTTTATTCCTCTTGTAGGGGCAATGCACTGGAGTTTAAGCTTTTTACGGATAGGGTGGGGCACATTGAGCCAGGCTTTTTGAGCTATCTACTTTCCGATGATCCCAAGCTATTGTGGCAGATGAAGGCAAATCAATTTGAGGCTCTCTACAACTTTTATTTAGAGCATAAATTCTCTGACTATGCGGGCGAAGACCTGCGGATGATCCTCAGTCCTGCAGTGTATTATGAGGAGTTGCCTCAGCCAATTTACGATAAAAAGATGGGCTGCCGGTTGTATCCGAAGATGTTTTATCAAAAAGGAGAGACGGAGCTGGAAAAGCTGGCCAATATCAGCCGTTTCATGGCCAAAAGATACAAGGTGAGACCAGATAAGGCGCTTGCCGGGCTGCTTCCCGCCAGCACTGCCTGGAATCGTAAATATCTCACTGCCGTGCAGAAGCGCATTTTAGCGGTGAATGTTGCCCGTGCTAATGGCATTCCTGCTTCTTTTGCCCGCATCCCCAACCTGATTGTGGCTATAATCGAGGGAGAATGGCAGTATTATGATATCGAAAAGGGAGAAATCTGGAGCGGGGGAGAACAGGAAGAACCCGCAATGGGAGCCCTGAAAGTGAGCGTCCAAGATGAAGAAGGCGTGCCGCTTTCCATCGACGCCTCCAAACTGGTGATCACCAAGTGGGAAGATGCCAATTTCTATAGTCTCAATCATAGCTTCGAGCAGGCTGAGGATGGCAGTTACACGCTGGAATTGCCCCAAAATAAATACTACCTCCAGTTTGGCTACCGCATCTCGGACAGCCAGACCGGCTTCCTGATGCAAAAGATAGATTTTGAGGAGGCGGATAGCCTCTGGGTTGTGCTCAAGCCTCAACAGTATCCCCGCGCCTGGCAGGACATCAGCGACTTTGTGGCTGCCATCATCGGTGAGGAGCTCTTGGAGACAGACAAGATCATCATCTTGGGAAGTCTGGATCACGAAAACTCGCTGCGCACTCTGGATAAGATCAAAGCCCTGGATAGAGAATACATCTGGCTGGGCTATCAGGATGTGAGCGATCCGCCTGAGCACTATCAATTTAGTCAAGCCTGGCAGGATGCTGTGAATCAAGACCAACGCAATGCGGTGCGTGTCTTTACCCTCGTCAAAAAAGAGGGCAAGTGGCAGATGTTTGAGGGTTTGTGGGATGAGCTAAAGGCCAACTGAGGTGGGCCAGTTGTAAGCTGGAGATAAATCATTGAATGGTAGTGTGTTATAGACAATGGTTTGTGGTGTCTTAGTGTTGTTGTGGGTGGATCGAGGCCAAGAAGGAAGAGGAGGGGGATCCCAAGTATTACACTTCAGCAAAGAAAGAGACGATATTTGACCGATTTCGTATGCTTAATGTTGTCAGGCGGTTACGAAGATGGGAATTTCGGATTTTCTTCATGGGACCTAGATCGTCAGAGTATATTATGAGGAGACGTTTTTGGAAAGTGAAAAAGTGAGAGCGGTCAAAAAGAGGTAATGGTTTCGCTCCACTTTCTAACGAGTGAGTAAGGATGAGGGAGTGATGAGTTTGCGAATAATGAGGGGGTAAAGAAGGCAAAAGTCAACAGACTGCTTAAGATCGGGTTAGAAAGAAATGTGTTGACAGGTTATGCTTCGAATTTTAGCCGTGCCTACACAGCAGGTTTTGGGTTTATTGATTTAGCAAAACAACGCTTGCCCTGAATTGTTGGCTTACTACCGAAAAAAGTGGGAGGATAACATGCTTGGATATGAAGACATTCTTCAGACCCTGAAGCAAAAGAAGGAGTATCTGCGTAAGGAGTATGGCGTGCAAAGGATCGGTGTGTTTGGTTCTTATGCCCGCGGCACTCAAACGCAGGATAGTGACATAGATTTTGTGGTGGAATTTGACGAGGATATTCCTGATCTCTTTGAGACTAAATATCGGCTCAGGCAGTTTCTTGACGATACTTTCGATAGACAGGTAGACCTTGCCAATCTTGAGGCAATTAAGCCGTATATCCTTAAAGTGATTTCGAAAGATTTCAAATATGCAGAGTAATGACGAATTGTGCTTGCAGACAATTAAGGATTCAATCGACAAGATTGTCCAATATACGGTCGGCATCAAGAGTTACAGGCAATTTATTAAGGATGACAAGTCAATTTATGCCTGTTTAATGCAGTTGATAAACATAGGCGAAACGGTTGGCAGGCTATCTGAAGAAATCACAAGTGATGAAAGTGCCATAGAATGGCGAAAGATACGGGGGTTACGCAACATCTTAGCCCATGATTATTTCGGTGTAGACCATCGGGAAATCTGGTCAATAATCAGTATTCACATTCCCACATTAAAGAAAGTTGTGGAAGGGTTTCTTGAATGATATCTGTGGGGTTATGCAGCCAATGTGAGTTCCTCGAGCTGCGTAGCAACCTTGGTTTACCAGTGTTGTTACAGATAGTGTCCCGCCATCTCTTTTCCCATTAGAGCAGTTCTTTCTCTTATCTCCCAGCATGTTATCTGTCCTTTCAAGAGGTGTTTACCCGTTCTATGCCAAATTTGTTAAGATTTTAGTGGACAGCAAATGCGCCTTTTATAAAATGACACTAACCGGGTAAAACCGGTAAAAAACGATGGATAAGGAAAATGAGTAGCGATACAGGCAGTCAACTTGGTAATATACGCAATATTGGCATCATGGCTCACATCGATGCGGGCAAGACCACGACTACGGAGCGGATGCTCTTTTATTCTGGGTTTTTGCACAAGATGGGAGAGGTGCATGATGGCAGCACTTTCACAGACTGGATGGAGCAGGAGCGTGAGCGTGGGATCACGATCACATCTTCTACGGTAACCTGTTTGTGGAAAGATAAGCACATCAATATCATAGACACTCCCGGTCATGTCGATTTCACCGCAGAAGTGGAGCGCAGTTTGCGGATTTTGGATGGAGCGGTGGGTGTGTTTTGTGCGGTTGGTGGCGTTGAACCTCAAAGTGAGACTGTTTGGCATCAGGCGACTCGCTATAAAGTACCCCGCATCGCCTATATCAATAAAATAGATAGAGTTGGAGCGGATTATCAGCGTGTGATCTACATGATCCATGAGCGTCTCACAGCCAAAGCCTATCCCGTGAATATCCCTCTGGGTAAAGAGGACAACTTTGAGGGTGTCGTAGATTTGATCAGCATGAAGCTCTGGACTTTTGACCCGCTTACAATGGGAGATGTGACTCATCTGGAGCCGATTCCAGAGGATTTCCTGCCTCAAGCCAAGATGGCACGTGAGGTGCTGCTGGAAGCGGTAGCGGAATATGACGATGAGCTAATGATGCTCTATCTGGAAGGTAAGCCTATCCCTGAAGATTTGATCCGCAAGGCGATTCGCATCGCTACCATCCATCATGGCTTTATACCAGTCCTCTGCGGTTCTTCGCTGAAGAATAAGGGCGTGCAATTGCTGATGGACGCTATTTTGGACTATCTGCCCTCGCCTTTGGATGTGGGAGCCTGTATCGGTTATTCACCCAAAGACAGGCAGGAAATCCAGATTCTACCCGATCCCAAGGCTGCCTTCGTGGCTATGGCCTTCAAGGTTCAGATAGATAAATATGTGGGCAAATTGGTCTACATCCGGGTGTATTCCGGCACGCTGAAAAAGGGTTCACGGATTGTGAATCAGACCAATGGCCAGCGGGAACGCGTTGCACGTGTCCTGCAGATGATGAGCAACCGCAAACATGATCTTGACGAGCTACACTGTGGTGACATCGCTGCCTTGGTGGGAACCCGCTATCTCAGCACCGGAGACACGATCACAGATGGGGAGATAGATATCAGCCTCAGTAAGATGAACTTCCCAGATTCCGTGATTTCCATCGCTATCGAACCCAAAACCAAGGCGGATCAGGAAAACTTGGGCAATGCCTTGGCGAGGCTGGAAGAAGAAGACCCCACCTTCAAGGCGCATGTGGATAAAGATAGCGGTCAGACGCTCATTTCCGGCATGGGAGAGCTGCATCTGGACATCATCGTGGACAGGTTGAGACGGGAGTTCGGCGTGTCGGCAAACGTCGGAACGCCACAGGTTTCCTACAAAGAGACCATCTCCAAAGCGGTGATCAAGGAGGAGGTGTTCCAGCGTGAGATGAACGGGAAAGGCAGTTTTGCGCACGTGGTCTTCAGGGTGAGTCCCATTAGCGATGAAGACTTGGACAAGGACGAAAAGAACCGCTTTACCAATAGTGTTTCGGTGGAAAAGATTCCAGCCGAATTCCATGCTGGTATCCAGGAAGCCGCTCTGAATGCACTCAACGATGGGCCTCTGATCAGTGGGCATATGGAGCGGGTGCATGTGGAGCTGATTGATGGGGCATTTAACCCAGTGGATTCAAACGAGCTGGCCTTCAGGATTGCCACCAGTTTGGCGGTTGGGGCGGCGCTAAGGGAAGCGAATCCGTTGATCATGGAACCGGTGATGTTGCTCACGGTGTTGAGTCCTGAAGACTTTGTGGGAGATATAATTGCGGACATCAATGCCAAGCGTGGACGCATCGAGGTTTTGAGGCATCACAACGAGTATCAGCAAGAAATCATTGCGCAGGTGCCGCTGAGCGAGCTCTTCGGCTATGCGACGAGGGTGCGTTCCCTGAGTCAAGGTCGTGCTGTCTATACACTGGAGTTCAATTCCTATGAGGTGACTCCAAACAGCATTCAAAAGGAGATTCTCAGACGCATTCGGGGTTATGTAGAATAAAAAAGTGGAGTACAAACTATGAGCGAAATAAGCGACGCAAAGAAGTACAAGATGACGGTTGATTTGAAGGTCAATGAAGCTGTTGCTACCGTTAAAGTTGACGGTATCATCAACAGCGAAAATGCTTCTCTCCTACAGGACAAGCTCAACGAGGTCTTGGCTTCTGATGCCAACATACTGGAGCTGGATTTCTTTGATTGTCGAGGAATTAGCAGCACCGGTATCGGTAAGATTTTGTTATTTTATAAGGATTTTATCGGACGAGGGGGCGAGATCGAGGTCGTTCGAAGCTCTAACACCGTCTATGAGCTGTTTTCCATGCTCAAGATCAACCAGTTGTTTACAGTCAATTTGGGATGAATGGATCGGTAAAACCTTTCAATATTCTGGTGATTGATGATAGCATCAGCATCGTCAAAAGCCTGTCTAAGATATTGGAATACCACGGGCATCATGTAGTTACGGCTAATAGTGCCATTGATGCGCTGCGATTGGTCGAAAACAGCAACTTTGATCTGGCCATCTGTGATATTGAGATGCCGGGGATGTGCGGCTTGGAGTTTTTGCATAAGATCAAGCGGAAGCTGGATTATTCTATGGATGTGGTCTTGATGACGGGCTATCTTGAGCAGGATTATTACATTCAGGCTATTCGTTTGGGTGCGGTAGATTTTATCAGTAAGCCCATAGAGTGTCAGGAGTTGCAGTCTACATTGGAGAGGATCAGGGAGAGGCGTGATAGAGTGATTAGCCAAAGCCATTTCTTCAAGAATTTGCATGGCTTTACCATGGAGTTTTACATCGATCCAGCTCGCTTCATCAAATCCAGTCTGGACAAGGCTTTTTCCTTCTTTTTTGAAAATAATCTGGGTTTTACCCACACCATCGCAAACGAGTTGCTCATCTGCATGGAAGAGATGGTCTTCAACGCCATCATTCACGGAGTATTGCAGCTTTCCGCTGCTGAACGTCAGTTGGATAGCGATCAAATACGAGCCTTGGTACTGGAAAAGATAAGTGAAAACCGAGATGTCTGTCGCAACTGTGTTCTACTCACCATGGAGGTAGACCATGAGCAAAAGCAGGTCGTGGTCAGCGTGGAAGATAAGGGTAAAGGCTTCGACTTCAAGGCTTGGCTGGATCACTTGGAAAACGCTCAGGAAGTGAACCTTGAGCACCACGGACGTGGGATCAACATGATCAAACACTTCAGCGATAGCCTCAGCTTTGAGAAAAACGGCAGCAAAGTGAGTATTAGCAAGGCCTTGCAATGAAAGAGTATTCGCTGAAAAGCTACTATAGAAGCTGTAGAGTGCGCTGCAGGGAGGCCGGCATTCCGGAATCTGCCTTGGGGTGGCTTTTTTGTGAGAAGCTGGATTGCGGTTTGGCGGAACTGTCTATCTTGATGAGAGATAAGCAGCTTAGCCGTGATTGGGTGAGGGCATTTGAAGAGCTGTTTATGCGTCTGATTCAGGGCGAACCGGTGCAATATATCCTCGGAAGAGCCTGGTTTTGGGGCTTGACGCTGAAGGTGAATCCGGATGTCTTGATTCCCAGACCTGAGACGGAGCAGCTTCTGGAGCTGGCTTTGCGCTATTGTGCAGAAGATGCCAAGGTCTTGGATTGCTGCACCGGCAGTGGAGCTATCGCATTAGCGCTTAAAATCCAGCGCCCTGATGCCAGCATTCACGCATCTGACCTCAGCGCTGCTGCCTTGGAAGTTGCAAAGGGAAACGCATCCGATCTGCAGTTGGAGCTGGAGTTCTATCAATGCGACCTCTTCCCCGAAAACGGGATCAAATTTGACCTCATCGTCAGCAATCCGCCTTACGTGAGCCAGGCTGAGTATGAGGAATTGGAGGCTGTGATCAAGGATAACGAGCCCCAAATGGCTTTGCTATCAGGAAATGAGGGTTTGGATCACATCCTGCGTATTCTGGAGCTGGCGCCCTCACACCTTGCAGAGGAAGGTGTTTTGTGTCTGGAACACGGGGAGAAACAACAGCAAAAAATCATCCAAGAAGCCGTATCAGAGGGATGGGAAGTGGAGTTTGCAGGCCAGGATTTGGCTGATAAGGATCGCTTCTTGGTGCTAAAATACAATCATCATAACCAGAGGAGATAAAAATGGACAGATTTATCATCGAAGAAAACCGCAATCTAAGCGGCAATATCGAAGTAAGCGGAGCGAAGAATGCCATCCTTCCAGCCATGGCGGTAGCGCTGCTTGCTCCGGGAAAATCGCTGCTGACAAACGTGCCTAACCTCATAGACCTCAAGAGCATGGCTCATCTTTTGAGAGTGTTGGGTGCCAGAGTGGATTATGACGTCGATAGCATGAGCATCGACAGCCGTGACCTATGTTTTAACGAAGCTCCCTACGAACTGGTAAGCAAGATGAGAGCCAGTGTTTACGTGCTGGGGCCTCTTTTGGCCAGGCTCAAAGAGGCGAGAGTGTCCTTTCCGGGCGGCTGCGCCATCGGAACCAGACCGGTAGACCTGCACCTGAAAGCGATGGAAGCTTTAGGCGCCACGATAAGCATCGATCAGGGTTACATCCACGCCAAGGCGGACGAGCTCAAGGGCGCTGACATCCATTTTGACAAATCCAGCGTGGGAGCTACCATCAATGCGCTCATGGCTGCCGTTTTGGCCAAGGGAACCACCAGGATGTTCAACGCTGCCAAAGAGCCGGAAGTGGATTTTACCGTGGATATGCTCAATAAAATGGGTGCCAAGATCAGCGGAAGAAGCACCAAGACGCTAACTATCGAGGGTGTGGACGGCCTCTATCCTGTGAAGATGGAGATGATTCCAGACCGCATCGAAGCGGGAACCTTCATGATCGCAGGAGCTTTGAGCACTTCACCCATCACCGTGACAAACTGTGAGCCTGCTCATCTGGAAGCTCTGATGGAAAAGCTGCGCCAGGCAGGATGCGAGCTGATCGTGGAAGGCAGTTCCGTGACCGTGGTGCCGCCCAAAAAGATCAAGTCCGTGGATGTCGTCGCTGAGCCGCATCCCGGCTTCCCAACAGACTTACAGGCTCAATTTACCGTGCTGATGAGCCTTGCAGATGGAACCAGCCGCATAGAAGACACCATCTTTCCCGAGCGCTTCATGCACGTGGCGGAACTCAATCGCCTGCAAGCAGATATCCGCATGGAAGGCAATGTGGCGATAGTGAATGGCGTGAAACAGCTCGGTGGCGCCGAAGTGATGGCCACAGACCTGCGTGCCAGTGCAGCCCTGGTTTTGGCGGGATTGGTGGCCAAAGGAAAGACCACAGTTTCCCGCATCTATCACATCGACAGGGGCTATGACAGGATAGAAGAAAAGCTGGGCGGTTTGGGTGCCAAAATCATCAGAGAAAACGCCTGATCTTGTCTTGGTAACCGGTGGAGCCGGCTTCATCGGCTCGCACCTCTGCGAAGCGCTCTTGCAGCAAGGGCAGTGCGTCCTTTGTGTGGATAACTTCTGCGATTTCTATTCACCAGCCACCAAAGAGCGGAACATTGCAGCTTGTCTGCGACATCCGAACTTCATCTTAGAAAGGGCGGACATCCGGGATATTAAGGCTCTAAAAGCGATCTTTGAGCGTTACAACATCTCCGCTGTCATACATTTGGCAGCCATGGCGGGAGTGCGTCCGTCGCTGCTGGATCCTGAGCTCTATTACCAAGTGAATGTGATGGGCAGCCTGAACCTGTTAGAGCTCTGTAACCTGCACCACATCAAGCACTTCGTCTTTGCCTCGTCTTCCAGCGTCTATGGAAACAACTCCAAGCTGCCTTTTGCCGAAGATGATCCCGTGAACGAGCCAATCAGCGTTTATGCCGCCACCAAAAAGGCGGGAGAACTGCTTTGCTACAGCTACCATCACCTCTACCAGATCTCGATGGTGGCACTGCGATTCTTCACCGTCTACGGCCCCAGACAGAGGCCGGATTTGGCCATCCACAAGTTTGCCGCCTTAATGCAGGATGGCAAGGCGATTCCTGTCTTCGGAAGTGGCTATACCAGCAGAGATTACACCTATATCCAAGACACTATTCAAGGCGTTTTGAGTGCGCTGGAATACGTGAAAACCGGCTGCGTCTACGAAGTGATCAACTTGGGTAATGACCGCAGCGTCACGCTCTCCGAGCTGGTTGAGGCTTTGGAGGAGGTGACCGGCATCAAGGCAAAGATCAAGCATCAGGAAGACCAGGCGGGCGATGTGAGTCACACCAGGGCTTGCGTCACAAAGGCCAGTCAGTTATTGAATTACAAGCCCTCTTTTGATTTTAGACAAGGACTACAGCTTTTCTGGCAGTGGTTTACCAAAGGAGAATAAATGTTTTATCTACCCACCAAAATCGTGTTTAAGATAGAAGCGGTAAAGTTAGCTGCTCTTCAGATACAAAGCTTTGGCAAGAAGCCACTTATCGTGACCGGAGCCAGCAGCGCCATCGCTTCCGGTGCTCAGCAGGATGTGAAGGCTCTTTTTGCAGATTACCAGATTTATGCAGAGATAAAGGAGAATCCAGAGCTTGATTCCATTATGCGCGGAGCAGAAGTATTTACGCAAAGCGGCTGTGACTTCATCATCGGTATCGGCGGTGGAAGCCCTCTGGATGCGGCTAAAGCCATCTCCGTCGCTGCGGCAAATCAGCTCAATCTTGACCAGCTTTATTCCACCGAGCTCTTCCAGAAAGCCTATCCCATCGTGGCGATTCCCACCACCTCTGGCACGGGCTCGGAAGTGACGCAGTTTAGCGTTTTAAACGACAATCGCAGCGGCAAAAAAGCAGGCTGGGGACATCCTCTGGCTTTTCCGAGGCTGGCAATAGTCGATCCCCGCTACACCTTGAGCTTGAGTGCTGAAGTAACCAAAAACACCGCCATCGATGCGCTCAGCCATCTTTTGGAAGGGCTTTACAGCGCAAACCGTGAGCCACTCTGCTTTCCCATGATCCACAAAGGGATGAGCCTGATCATCAAAAACCTGCCCCGCACCCTCAAAGATCCCAGCAACCTTGAAGCCAGATGTGCCCTCTCACAGGCTTCCATCTACGGAGGCATGACCATCAGCCAAGGCAGCACCAGCCTGCAACACTCCATCGGCTATCCGCTCACCACCGTATTCAAGGTGCCGCATGGACTGGCAAACGGCATCGTGATGAAGCAGATCATGAAGCTCTATAAACCCGCGGTGCATGGGCTTTTGGAGGAAGCTTTCGGCTCTTTTCATTTCAGCATTGAAGACTTCTTCGCTTGGCTGGATGATCTGAACCTAAACGCAGACGTGCAGATCACGGAAGAGTTTATCACCCAAAGAGTTCCTGAAGTGATGAGCAGCCGCAATATGCTCAACAATCCTTTGGAGGTCACCGCAGAGCAGATTGCGGACATCTTCCTGAGTTTGACGTAAGCAGATCGACCGCTTCAACCGCCATCAAGAAACGCTACATCAGTATTGACAAAATCCGCCTCATCTTTTTTGTGATCTCATGATCACGATCAAAGACCTCCACGCAGGCTATGAGAACAAGCTCATCCTCAAGGGCTTGGATTTGCAGCTCATGACCGATAATTTAAGCGTCTTAGCAGGGCCAAACGGTGCGGGTAAATCAACCTTGCTTTTCACCCTGCTGGGCTTTTTGCGTCCTCAAAAGGGGGAGATCGATCTCTTTGGCAAACCGCTGACCAGATACACCCGTCCCGAGCTGGCCAAACTCATCGCTTTCGTGCCTCAAGAGAGCTTTTTCCAGTTTGACTACACCGTCTTTGACATCGTGATGATGGGGCGCTACCCTTACCTTGGCTTCATGCAATCCTGGAGTATAAAAGACAAGGAAATAGTAACTAAGCTATTGGAAAACCTCTATTTACGGGACATGAGCGAGAGGCTCTATTCCTCCCTGAGCGGCGGCGAAAAACAGCGGGTGCTGATCGCCCGAGCCTTGGCGCAGCAGACGCGCTATATCTTCCTAGACGAAAGCCTTTCCGAGCTGGACATCAACCACCAGGTGGAGATCATTCAGCTCTTGCGTAACATCAATAGAAATCAGGGGATAGGCATTCTCTTGGTCTCGCACAACCTCAACCTTGCAGCCAACTATGCGGATGAGCTGGTCTTTATGAAAGACGGAAAGCTGCTGGGAAGCGGCAAACCTGAAGAGATGATGAATCCAGCCATGCTCAAGGAACTCTTTGGCCTGGAACTAAATACCCATCCCCATCCCCAGAGCGGCACACCCAACCTCATCTATCCCGCACCCAGAGGGTGAACAATGAAGAGCCTATTCATCCCTAACAGATGCGTGCTGATGCTGTTATTGCTCTCTTGCGCCATCTTTCTGGCAGGTATCAGAGTGAATGGCTATGTGTTTGATGAAAATGGCGAAGGCATCGAGGGAGCCTTTATCAAGCTGGGATCACGTGCTACACGTAGCTTGCGGGATGGTTCTTACAAGATCGAAGCCAGGGGAGACTCGCTGCAGGTGAGCCGTTTGGGCTATGAAAAGAAGAGCGTCAAGGCGGTGGCAGGCAGGCTGGACCTGGTGCTGAAGTCGCAGCCCATCTTGCTTCCCACCGTGCGCGTGAGCCAAAGCTATGAGCCTTATTTCCAGGCGGCGGATATGCTCAGCGTGCCCATAGACCCCGATCGGCACTACTACAGCGCCATGGACATCTTGGGTGAGGCTTCGGGAACTCTCAGTCAGGATACTCCGCTCAAAGGCGAACACCAAAACCTTGGTCTGCTCGGGAATCTGCCCCGTCATACTTTAGTGCTTTTGGACGGCGTTCCCTTAAACGCCGATGGCGAGAGCTTTGACTTTTCGCTGCTCGATCCCCAAAACATCCAAAGCATTCAAATCATTAAAAACAACGCCTCCGTTTATGGTGGAGCGGCTGCCATCGGTGGCGTGGTGATGATCAGCTCCAAACAGCCTTCCAAAGAGGCGGACGAGTATAAAACCAGCCTGGAACTGGGTAGCTTTGGTTATGCCGACCTGCGTCTGTCCCTGAAGGGCGGCTGGGATTGGTTTTTCTATCGTTTGTCGTTGGGTATGTTCAATGCAGACAACGACTTCTCCTTCAAACCCAGACCTTGGTGGACTGAGCAGAAGGACGGCATCCGCAGCAATAATGCCAAGCAGCAAAACTCCTTTTCTCTGGGCTTGGGCGCATCTTTTAAAAACATCCTGCTCACGCTGCAGAATGAGCTGGAGTATTATCACCGGCAATTGCCTGGCACCATTAACTTTATAGAAGTCTATCGCAATGCCTACCTGCAGGGTTTTGATAGCCGTAATCGCCTCAACATCGAGAGCAATTTAAGCTGGCTAAATATCCGCGGGCAGGTGTGGGCAAACAGGACTAAATCCTTGTATGACAACACCGCAGCTCCCATGGCCGTCTATAAAAGCAAGTATGAGCAGCAACTGGATAAGGCCGGAGTGCAACTGAGCCTGGACAAGTCACAAGGTCTGCTAAGATTCAATACCACAACAGCTTATACCTGTAGTGAGTATGACAACCACAATCATCTTCGTCCCCGTGATAGCATCCACGTCACAGAAAATCAAGGCAGCATCAGCCTCAAAGGCGGTGTAGACAAGGAGTTGGGAGATTGGAACATGGCAGCCTATCTGGCTGGCAGAAAAGACTTTACACAAAAAGAAGACCTCAGCAGTGGTAGGGTGGAGTTGGAGATCAAACACTTTGGCTTCTTGCAGACCTCCTTGGGAGGCACTTGGGGCAGCTCCTTTGCCTTCCCATCCTACTTTGATCTGCACTGGAAGGGCGATTCCCAGGCCATCGGCAATCCAAATTTAAAGAGCGAAACCTCGCAAGGCGGGCAAATCTGGCTGGATGTGTCCGGCTTGAGCTACCATTTGCGCTGCGGAGCGCATATCAATACGGTTAAAGATATGATCCATTGGCGTCAGGTGCAGATGTTTGGCAACGCCTGGAAGCCCTTCAACATCGGCAAAGCGCAACTGCGAAACCTGGAAGTGGAAGGCTCCTGGGATGTGAGCACCTGGCTGAACCTCAATGCGGATGCCCTCTTCACCGACGCCCGTGACATCAGTAGCCTCCCTTTTGATAAAGCTCCCCAACTGATGTATACTCCCAAGCTCAAGTATGGACTCAAAGCAAGCGTATCCCATTGGAATCAAAGCATCTGGGCTAAGTATAGCTACAGGGGAAAGCAGTATCTCACTCCGGACAACCTCGCCACTCCCTTGGAGGGATATGATCTGTTAGACCTGGGCTGGGAGACGAGCGTCAAAATCTGGCAAGCGAGATTGAACCTGCACCTAAAGCTGCAAAACCTGATCAATAAACGCTATGAGGTGTATCCCTATATACCGCAACCGGGACGGGCAGTCTACTTTGGTGCGCAGGTGGTTTTCTAAGAAAGCGTGTACGGGCGCTCGCCGAAGCGCCGGTGTACAGTAATCGTTCGTACACTATACCTCCACAAGTGTACGTACATGTGCCCGGACAAATCGGCGGTCCAGCGACCGACCCTACACAAATCAAACACCTACTATTTTAGTAGGAGTTCATTTACGCGCCCGGGTGTCGGAAAAAGCAGGTCTTTCCGAAAATTTTGACTTCCGGACGGGAAAAAGTAACAGGAAACAGCCGTTTTTGACCTACCTTAAAGCCGCTGTTTATGCGGCTTCCCCGCCCCGCCCCTGCTCGGCTCCTCCTCCATCGAGCAGGAATGGCATAGGATTGCAATAGGTTACACGTTTGGGCGGGGAAGGGCCGAGAAAGGAGGTGAACCTTTTCAAAAAGTCAAATGTTTCGATATATTCTCGGTTTTTCAGGGGTAATTAAGGGCGAAAAAGGCACCTTGTACGGGTGCCCGTACATGCGGCGCTTTAGCGACCGCCGGCCACAGTCCGTCCCTTCAAACGCCGCTGCAGGAAAATAAAATGACCTTTGGCTGATATTTTGCTTGACAAGTAAACTGCATTTTCGGATAATTGCACCACGATAGAGAGAGGAGTTCGAGATGAAAAAGACACTCGTTATTTTGGCCTTAGTATTTGTCGGCACCCTGTGTGCCATGACCACGGAAGTGGGTTCCATACGTGGCTTTGTGCATGGCGTAGAGCCGAATTGTAGCTATGACAACTGGGTGTCTCATGTGGTGGAAGCTGCGCCTGCCTTTACCAACCACTATGCCCCTTGGGATGTCCAGACTACCGGTTTTGGCAGCTATCGTGAGCCTACAGAGACGGTGCGTCTGCAATGGAGCGAGCTGATCCAGGCATGGCTGGCCCAAGATGTCAACCTGGCGGATTCACTGATCGTGCAATATGGGCTCCCTTATGAGCTTGTGCATTTTCAGGACACCGATGCGGGTAGGGAGTATTATATGTTGCGGGAGCTGCTGAATGACGATATAGACTACAATGGAGCTGGCCCGTCTGCCATTGTGGAGGAAGGCAGCTTTGATTATGGTTGGGGTTTATACATTTACAATCCGGCAGCATCGCGTCCGATGATGATCACCGTTGTGCATCCCTGTGACGGTTATCCTGCGCCCGTTATTGCTTTGGAGGCGATGTTGAAGTGGGATGCGCGGTTTCTCTTTGTTGCGGGAGCGGGACGTGAAGTGCTAAATCCGGGTTCTGACAACAACAGCTCGCTCAGCGATCCATCCAGAAATCCCAATCACGTGTTTAACATAGCCTATCAGCTTGCCTGTCTACAGATAAGGGGTCTGACCGGCAGGACGGAGTTCAGTGTTCAACTGGATACTTTTGATTGGCAAAGGCATACCGAGTTTTGTCCTGTCATGGTATCAGCGGGAAATGGTCGCGTAATTCCAACCCTGCCCATCCGTGATTTGAGCCACCTCAAAAAAGACTTTATCCACCACACGCCTTGGGAAGTGTTGCCCGCAAACGCAGTTGGTCAGCATTCAGCCGTCACGGTTATATACTATTATGCGGTGTATGCGGAATACAACTTAGCGTATGACGCGTTCGGTCATAGCGGTTCTATCCCTTATTCCGACGCTCTCCCCGGCTACGTCAACAATCAGCAGATGTTGTTTACCGAGCAGCCCAATGCCTTTGACGGCTATTCTCCCTTTTTGCATGTATCATTGGGTGAATTGCCCAGATTTCTTTATCAGAATGAGGGGCAATGGCGCAAGTTTTATGGCTGGGATGAAGCATTGCAGCGTTGGAATTTAGCCCAGCGATGGTCTAAGTTTCTCCAGTGTTACACGCCCTGGCTGGATGCTTTGGATGAGGTATTGGACGATCTGCTGCGGATGGATGACTTCACCGCCCCTTCCACTCCGGGTGACTTCCATGCCCCCGATGTCACATCGAACTATTTCTCGCTCGCCTGGGATCGATCTTACGATTATGATTTTGATAGCTATGAAGTCGTTATCAATTATGAAAGTGAGGGCGAGGAGATAGAGGTAATTATAGACAGGGAAACTATACCTAGACTCGCCTGGCAGCTTGAGAGAAGTGTATCGAGTTTGAGGTTTTCCGATTATTCCAGTCCAATGACCGTCCGGGTGCGGGCACGTGATAAAAATGGTAGATACAGCTCTGATGACGGAGAGATTCTCCTCTATCAGCCGAATTCTTCGCAGGGTAGCTTTCAAGCCATGAGTTGCATTTCTGGGGTGGATAGCATAGAGCTGAGATTTCGAGCCCAATGTCAAAATGAGGTCAACTACCAGTTGAAAAGAAGTGTCAATGGTAGTGAATATGAGCCGCTGGTCACGCTTCCCATCGACACCTATGGTTATTACAGTTACAATGATACAGATGTGAGCTATCCCAATGTTTATCGCTATCGTGCCGGTGTGATTATGGCTGACAGTACAGAATACTGGCATCACCAACGGGGTTCGGCACAGCCACTTAAGCCGATCGGTATCTACCTGAACAATGAGCAAAACACCTTGGTGGATTCTCTGCAGATAGGGCAAAACTATTTTGCCAAAGATGAGGTGGATCGATTGGATATAATTAAAGCAGAAGTTGCGCAGGGAAGACCGTATGTGTGGCTGGCGTCCAAATATGAGAATCAGTTCTATGGGGTTGTCCGAAGGCTGCATAGAGACTTTAGAGCTCCTTATGATCAGCTTGAGCAATGCAAGCAGTGGGATCTGGAAGTGCGGGCTTCGGATGGGGTTAGCGAACTCGTCATTAGCAGTGATATAGGACAGACCGGGCTGGAGGGCTATCTGTTGCTCAAAGACCCAATAGCAGGCAGGTGGCACGATCTGCGTCAGTCTGCCTACCACTTCAATATGGGCGATGCCATCATCCGTAATCTTAGGCTTTATTGGGGTTTTCTTGAGCCTGAGATCCATTTTAACGATCTGCCCAGGCAGTTGGTTGAGGCAGGCTCGGAGCTTGAGCTAAACTGGCAGGTGATCAATCCCGCCCACATTCAACAGCTTGAGCTGTGGATGTATAGCCGCAGTGACAGTCTACTCTTCGATGACTCCGTGTCGCCTTGGGAAGAAAGCTACATCTGGCAGACTCCTGAAACGGCACTTTGTGGATACCTCCTGATGCTCAAAGGTGTTGATAACGATGGTAGACCACTACGTTTTTTGAGCAACAATCTCTATGATATTGTTCCCGAGACATTGGAGGTCGATATCCCTGTTGGTCTTAGTGCGTTATGTTTTTATGTGATAGGTTGGAGTGGCAGTGTGAGCTCTGTTATGGCGCCCGGCACACAGGTGTGGAAGATGTTGCCAGATCAGGGCTGGGCATTGACCAATAACCTGCGGTCATTTGAAGCCTATATAGTGGATAGCCCGGCTGCCTTAACTCTAAGCCATGTAGGCAGCACCCTGACGCAATCCCAAGGCAGAAGAATGTTGCAGGGATGGAACTTTATCCACAATCCCCACTTCCACCGTTATGATCTCAGCCAGATACGCTTTGGCATGAATGGGAAAAGCTATAGCTATGCTGAGCTGGCAGAGATGCAATTGGTGTCACAAAAGCCATATACACTCACCGCACGTGGCTGGGAGCATGTGGATGAAATCCAGCCAAATACCGCCTTTCTCATCTACTATTACGGTAGCACGCCCATCGTTATGACTCTAGATCCGGGCATCATCCCGGCAGAGCTCTTGCCTCCATCTAAACCTTGGGAGCTCTCGCTCAGCTTTTACAGCGGTGAAAAGGGTAGAGACAGCATCGAGATTGGCTCAGATGCGCGGGGAAGCGATAACGAAGTCACAGCAATAGATGGCCCAAAACCCGAGAGCATCGCTACTCAAGAGCTGCGAGCCTACATCTTGGGCTCAGATGATCAGCACTTGCAGAGCAAATACAAGAGCCTTTATGAGGAGGAGGTGGAATCCTCCAAGATATGGGATTTCGAGGTAGTTAAGACCCAAAGCTTGCCTCTGACCATTGAGGCAGACTTTAGCAGGCTTCCAGGAGATTACCGGGTGCAACTGGTTCTCTTGGGACAAGTCTATACCCTGAATCCCGAGCAGCCGTTACAGATCAAGCTTCCCGATGGCACATTCTCTGGGCACATCGTGGTTACCAGAAATTTGGTGCATAACCTTGACGAATGCCGGCAGTTGGGCATCAAGCTCTATCCCAATCCTTTCCGTGAGACCATCACCGTGAGTTGGGATAACGTTAAGAGCGCTAAGAGGCCCAAAGCGACTGTCTACAATATCAAAGGCCAAAAGGTGCGCAGTTTGGACATCCAAGAGAGCTCAAGTCAGCTCACCGCTACCTGGGATGGACGTGATCAGAAGCAACGGACAACCGCCAGCGGCCTGTATCTGATCAGGATAGAGAGTGCAGGCAGAATGATGACCAAGAAGGTGATCAAATACTAAGCTGCCTGCTGAGAATAGATTAGGGGTGTGTTTTGGCCTCTGGTGCACCGCTTTAGCGAGTGCTGGGGCCTTGCTGTGTGCTGGATTTTGGCTTTGATGACGTGGCTTGTATCCCTCTGATTTTGCGGTTGTGTGCGTTTCCATTGCCGCTTGTATGCCTCAGTTTTTTGAAATAGGACTTGCCAAGAACTCATACTAAATTACTATGTATTTAAAGTAACAGAACTGAGGTATAACATGGCAGTTAACGCAAGTACAGAGTACGCATTAAGAGCCCTAATTGAGATTTATTCATCAGATGATGGGCTCATTTCCTCTCAGCAGCTTTGCCGTCAGCAAAAGCTTCCTAAGAAGTTTATCGAGCAGCTTTTGGGCTCACTCAGGGCTGCTGCTCTGGTGCAGAGCACACCGGGCGTCAAAGGTGGCTACAGCTTGGCTCGTCCGGCGGAGGAGATCACCTTTTTGGATGTGATGATGGCCGTTGAAGATAAAAGCCTTGACCCCGCTTGTGTCGAGGATAAAGGGGAGTTTTGTCTGGGGGAGGATTGTCGCTTAACTTATTTCCTGGAAGAGCTTTCCGCCAAGCAACGCAAGCTTTTTGACTCCTATACGCTCAAGAAGATCGCCACGACGCGCAAACCCAGAAGGAGGGCGGAATGAACGAGCGAATCTACATGGATAACTGTGTGACCAGCGCTATGGCTCCAGAGGTGCTGGAAGCGATGAAGCCCTACTTTAGCGAGGAATACTGGTATCCCAGCTCATTTGTGAGCACGGGAGAGGCCAGCAGTGCCGCTTTTGAGGGCTTCAGAAAGGTGATCGCCGCTGCTCTCAATGCTAAGCCAAAAGAGATCACGTTCACCTCAGGTGGAACCATTGCCAACAACATCGCCCTCAAAGGCTTAGCTTTAGCCAATTCAGGTGAAGGGCGGCACATTATCTGCAGCACGGTGGATTATCCCGATCTGCTCACGCACGCTGGCTATTTTGAAAAGATGGGCTTTGAAGTGAGCTATCTGGAGCCGGATGAGCTGGGATTTGTTTCTGCTGACAAGCTCAAAGCTGCCATCCGTCAGGATACCATCCTCTTCATGAGCACCATGGTAAATCACGTGGTGGGCACGATTCAGCCCATCCAAGAATACGCAAAGGTCTTAGCAGCGGCCAATCACAAGATCTGGTTTCATGTGGATGCAGGGCAGGCCTTTGGCAAGCTGCATCTGGATGTGGCGGCTTTGGGTGTGGATACGCTGGCCATCAGTGCGCACAAGATTCATGGGCCGCAAGGGATTGGGGCACTTTATGTGAAGAAAGGCAGCAGGCTTGGCCCCTATATCCATGGAGTGAGACGCTTTGAAGGAGTTCAACCCGGAGGCCTGAGTTTGGCTGCGATGGCCGGTTTTGCCAAGGCGGTCGAGATGGTTTATCAAGACCTGGACGGGCATATCAAACAGTTGAGAGAGCTGTCAGACTACCTTTTGGAGCAGTTGGAAAGCCAGATCGACTATGTGGAACTGAACGGCCCCAGAGGTGAGGGACGGGTGTGTCATAACATCAACGTATCCTTGGACTTTATCGAGGGCGAAGCCATCACCGTGATGCTGGATATGCACAAGATTACCGTTGCGACGGGTAGTGCCTGTGCGTCTCGAGGTTTGAAGCCCAGTTACGTCTTGATGGCAATGGGCAAGAATCATGTGCAATCGCATGGATCGATGAAGTTTACGCTTTCTCGTTATAACACCAAAGAACAGATAGATTTTACCGTGGCCAAGCTCAAGGAGATCGCAGTTGTCTTACGTGAGCGCAGCCCCTTATACAAAGCAATAAAGAAATAGCAGGAGAAATAAATGCAATACTCAGAAAAAGTGCTCCAACACTTTATGCACCCTCAAAATGTGGGTGTGATGGAGAATCCAGATGCAACGGCCACCGAGGGTAGTCCCGCCTGCGGAGACCAGGTGACCATTTACCTGAAAGTGGATGAGGAAAAGCTTATCATAGAGGATGTTAGCTTCCTTTCCTACGGTTGTGCTTCCAACATTGCCACCGCTTCCATAGTGACCGAAATGGCGAAGGGAAAGAGCTTGGAAGAGGCGAAAAAGATCACGTGGAGAGATGCTATGGATGCGCTGGACGGCCTGCCTCCCGTGAAGGCGCATTGCAGCGTCCTGGCAGCGGATACGCTTCAATCTGCCATCAGCAACTATGAGATCGCCCACGGACTGAAGGAAGTGCCGAATTTCAGCAAAGAGACCATCATCGAAGAGCTGAAAAAGATCATCTATCCCCAAGTGGGAGAAGATATTATCACACTCAAAATGGTGAAATATGTGGGCTTTGACGAAAAGACTGGCGAGGTGCTGATTGATCTCAATCTGATGAGCTTTGATCAGTATCGGGATAATGTAGCGGAGGAAATCAGGGAGCATCTGGAGAAGTATCCCGAAGTCAAAGACATCAAGATCAACTTCCCCTCCAGCTAAGTCAGATCAGAACATCCAGATCAGCCACGGAATCAGGAACATAGCCACGATCATGGAGATGGATACCTCCGTGGCGGCAAATTCCCGATCCAGGTTTTCCAGATCGGCAAAGATAAGTGTGTTGAAGCCTATAGGTAGCGCGGAGCAACTTATCACCACAGTTCTTACCAATCCGGTGAGTCCAAACAGATAGCTGAGGCCAAATCCGAGGGCTAAGCCAACGCCCATGCGGATGAAAACGGCTAACAGTGCGTATTCCAACTGTTTGAAGCTGGGCTCGAAAAACAGTCCCAGAGCGATCATCACCAAAGGTACGGTGGGGCTGCCCATCAGCTCCAAGAAGTTCACTGCAAGAGGGGGAAATTGTATATTGAACCCCTTGAAGATGAAGGCAATAGTGAGAGCCCAGATCGGTGGCATCTTGAGGAATTTGCGCCATTCTATCTTGCCGCTGTTTGAGCTATCTCCATATTTGACAGCCTGATAGTAGATGAAGGTGAAGATCATGATGCTGTTGGCGATGTCAAAAAGTGAAGCCAAAGCCAGTCCTTGTTCCTGATGGGAAGCGGCTAAGAAGGGGAGGGCGAAGGCGGAGTTTGCCACCAAAGTTCCCACCAAAAAGGAGCCGTAGGTGGCGCGGGGGAGCTTGAGGATCTTTCCTAAGCCTTTGGAGACAGCATAGACGCCAAAAACGATAAGCACCGCACTGATAGGTATGAAGATAAACTCCATCTGGAGCGCCATGCGACTGATGGCCAGGATGGCTACGGCGGGGATGGAGACGTTGAGCACTGTCTTTAGCAGGATGGGTGCATCTTTCTTGCTGAGCAGCTTCAGTTGCTTGGCGATGATGCCCACAAAGAAGGCCAAGAACAGTGGAATGATCTTTTCAATGAAGGGTTGCAAGTCTTCTGATTTCCTTTTTCTGGGGTGTATAAAAACTGCGATAGAGCAGCTCAAGTTTGCTTTGGATGCCACGGTTGTGGTTCTTTTGTTGCTCGTTTTGGGGGCTTTCGTGCAGCAGCCATGCCTCGTGTGAGACAAGTGCGGCTTTGAGCTGCCACTTGTGCCTGTATTTCTTGCCTTCAAGTTCCAGCAGGCTCTCCCACTGTGATCTCGTAAAGCCCTTGTGTAAGCCTTTGGCGGTGAGAAGTTTAGTATTCACTTCCATGGGGTAGATTTCGGTGATTCTGATGATGTCGATGAGTTCATCACGTTGGTAGTGTCCTTGTGTGTTGAGCTCGTTGAAGATGGTCTGTTCCCGGTCAAAGGTGCGTCCATTGACTGTGGAGAGTGCATTTATATCGTATCCCTTGCGGGTGATTTCGGCCAGAGTGTGTCGATTGAAGACGTATTTGAGCCCCTCATGCACCTTTTGTTCAAACACATTTTGCATCACGAAAAGCAGGATGAAGGACAGCAGAAATGCCATGACCGGAGCGGCTATCCAAGAGACGGAGATGCGGGCTAAGATGCGGTAGTTCACATTTTTACCGCCTTTGGCCAAGGCGATTCCCATCACGGCACCGATGGTCAGATGCGTGAAGGAAATACTCACCAAGGGGAAGGTAGGCAATCCCAAGGATACCAGGAAGTTGTGTAAGCCCCTGGAAGCAAAGAGGAAGAGAACAATCGCTTGAGCCAAAAGCACTGCTAAAGCGGTGACGGGTGAGAGCTGGAAAATGTCCTTACCAACGGTGTAAACCAGCTTGTGACCATAGGTGTAAACTCCGACCACTACAGAGATTGCGCCGATGATATAGAGCTGGGTGACGGGTTCTAGGATAAAGAGTCCTGCGATATTTAAGGGTTTGAAGGGCGTGACGGGCACGAAGACACCCACCACGTTGGCTATATTATTGGCTCCCAAAGAGAAAGCTGCAAAGGCGCCCACCACAACGAGTGCATAACGTGTGAGCATGTCTTGCTCAAGCAGGTGTATTTTGCTGCGGTTGAGCATGGCTCTGAAGATGAAGAAGAGCACAAAAGCGATTAGTGCAGCCAAGACGAAGGCAAAGATCCAAGAGCCGAAGACGGTGATCAGGCTATGGAAGTCCATCACCTTGCCGGCAAAGAAGTTCCAGCCAATGATGGCACCGACTACGGTCTGCGAGGTGGAGACGGGGATTCCCATTCTCACGATCACAAAGATGGACAGAGCTGCGGCTAAGGACACGGTGAAAGCGCCTCCCAGCGCATCAACGCTTCCCAAGCGTCCCAAGGTGCCCACGGGGCCGCTTCCTTCCAAGACCGCTCCCAGAAAGATGAAGATGCTCACGATGAGGGCGGCAGTCTTGAAGCGCACCATCCGGGTTGCCACAGCGGCGCCAAAGACGTTGCCGGTGGAATTGGCGCCCAGGCTCCAGCCTAAGAATAAACCGCTAAGTAGGTAGAAAAAGATCATTTAGAGCTGTCTTTTGATGGTGTAGATGGCCAGGCGGTCGCAGACGTTCTGAGCGTAATCGCTGATTCTTTCGATATGTAGCGCACAATAGCGCAGTTGAATCTTGTGAGAAAGGTCGTCATCCATGGCAAAGATCAGTCTGCGCAGCTTTTCGCCCAATTGATCTGCCTCACGTTCAAAGAAGTAAACCTTGTGGATGTAGTTATTTACGGCGGCGATATCCCTGAAGAATGAACGCACCGCCATCACCAAATGCTCCACGGCAGCCACGGAGGCTTTGGTGGTCTGCATCCAGAGATCGTGCAGGTCTTCAGGGATCACAGGCATCTCAATGGAGAAGTTCATCAGTGAATCCTTGATGTTATCCACCACCTCGTCCGTGTTTTCCAGTATGGCCAGCACGTCGCCGCGGTTTTCCGGAATGAGCGTGTGTTCATAGAGATACCGCTCGGCAGTGATGCGCAGGTCATCGGCTTTGTTTTCTACTTCTCTGATCTGGTCAAGCCGCTCTTCAAACTGCGAGATGCGACCCAAGAGGTAATCCTCCATCCCCAGTTGAAAGAGCGTGGCGGAATCGCTCACGAGATCCAAAAAGTTGTCTATTTGGGCTCCCACAAAGCGTGTGGTTTTTAGCAGTGCCATGTTCTTATCTCCATTTTTAGCTATAATCTGTTGTGGGCGCACATTATATTGCCCTGCTCTTTTTTGTCAACCTCAATTTGGCAAAAGTGGGGTTAGAGCTTGGTTTTATAGGGTATCAGTATCTGATTACCTTCTTGGTGACCTGTCTGCCTGAGCGCTCTATCTTGATCAGATACAATCCTTTAGCCGTATTTCGGTTGTGGTGATCAAGTCCATCCCAAGTGGCAGTGAATTTACCTGACGATTCTTGAATGATCAAGTTGCGCACCTTTTGGCCTCTGATATTGTAGACTGTGGCTTTGGGGCTGGATGAGCCTTTAGCACCATCCCAGCTAATGGTAAGGGTTTCGCGGAAGGGATTGGGATAGACCTTCAAGCCCAAATAGCATTCATCCAAATTGTGGGCAGACTTTCTGGTAACCTCGATGGAGCCGGAGATAACGCCATAGGGGAGATCGAGTTGAATGCTCTGGCCTGACATAAGCGTGTAACTTTGGCCTGAGATATACAGGGTTGCCTCGTAGTCTTGGGGCATTTTGCTATCATCTGTCTCGATTGTGACGGGATAGTTTTGGGTTTTCACTATGCCAAAGTCCCATTTTTTTGAGGTGGTTTTGGATTCTGGGTAGAGGCTCTTATACTTGCTGTGCAGGTTCTCATCATTTGGGCCATAGATAAAGGTTTGGAGCCCTTGATTGTTGAATCTATGCGGTTTTAGGCCGTCAATGGGAGTGATAGCCACATCAGCACCCAGCTCGTGAGAGCCGATCTGGATGCTGTCTCTGCCTCTTTCACCGCTATAAAAGCTGAGCGTGAGTTCCCAAGGTTTGGGTGGAGCAACTTGCTCAGGAGGAAGAACTTGCGGGTCTAACAACAGAGAGCAGGACTTGGAGCCAAAGTATTGAAAAAGCAAGCCTGTGTTGGGCAGCAGCTCGTCTATCAGCTCCCATCCTCGTGAGGTGAGGGTAAGGGGCTGATGCGAGACAAGTTGCATCTCCACAAGTTCGGCATAGCTATAGTGCTCGTCATCCATGATAAACTGGATCTGACTGAGGTCATAACGATGGAAATGGGCGTTGGGTGCGAAGTTCCAACCCCGATGCAACTCCATGCTAAAGCTCTGGATACGTGTATCTTCCGAATAGCTGAGCGAATTGGTAACGGGGCTGTCGATCACGTAGGCTTCTGAAGAGTTCAGTTCATAAGCCATTATCCAACCTTGAGTTGGAGACAACTTCCAAGCACGTGTACCGGGTGGAAAGTCTGTGCTCACGTTGAAACTCCAGTCTACAACGGGGATGCACAAGGTGCTAAAGCCGATCGGCACCTCGACTTGGACGGTTTGTGGAACAAGATCATAAACGTAGGGGCTCAAAAAGCGGAGCTGTTTCCCGTCGTTATCTAAAGCTTTGATCATCAAGCGATAACCACAGAATGCCGTCTGGGGAGACTGCCAGATGTAGCTCTCCTGCAATGGATTGAGCATGGAGTCTATGAGAAGGCTATCACTGCGGGCAAACATCCACAGCTCAAGATGTTGAAGGTGGGCTCCATTAACCACTTGCCAGCTTAGCTCAATCTCGGAGCCTGCTGCAGCGACCTGCCTGGGCAGATCGTAAAAGCAGATTTCAGGCTCACGGAACCCCCAATAGAGCTTGAAGTTACGGATGTTTGAAATGCCGTTGTTCCAATGATAGCTCGAATACCGCAGATCATGCCACTCGTTTTCTGCCTCGTTCCAGAGCAGCAAGTCGCCCTCCACGCCGTATTGCAGGATATCGCTGCTGATAACGAGATCACAGTTTGAGGCCGAAATCCACGCACTCAGAGACCATGTTTTGTAGCGATCAAGCTGGTCATAAGTAGCTCTCAGGTCTCTACTCAAGTGTAGTTCTGGATCATCTGTCTGGGAAGCCAGCCACACATATGGCTGATTGATATCAGGTGGTTCTTTCTCTATATCCAAAGCATCTAAGCCATCTTTGGCAAAGAAGTTGTGGCCGATGGTCAATTGATCGCTCAAGCCATTCTGCGGCCTGATCAGGGAGATCGTGATCGGCCTGAGGGGTTGGGCGGCGAGCGTTTGGTGATACCACAATTGAGTATTTCCAGCCAAAACGACTCCGATGCGGTAGCGATAGAAGCTGCTGGGTGTTACGGCTGTATCTTGATATTGATAACTGCCTGAGGGAGCGATGGGAAGCGAGATGAGCAGTTCATAGGTGCCGCCATTTACGCTTCTGGTTATCTGATAATGGGACGCATTTTGAAACAAGGCGTTAAAAGTCAGCCCAATGCTCCCAGTTTGAGGCGAGATGCTCACATTTTGGAAGCTTCCCAGATCAGGATTGGGCTGAAAGAGGAAGATTTCTTCGGTTTCCAAGCTGCGTCTATCATGCTTGTCACGGGCTCTCAATCTGAGGGTCATAGGGCTGCCAAAACTGCCGAATAATAGCTGAGTGGTTGTATGACTCTGCCTGGCGAGTGTGGGCTCTATTTCCCGATCGACAATCACTTCCGTATCTTCACCCTCGCTTTGATAATTGACGAGGATCTCATAGCTATCAAAGTCGTAATCGAAGGATCTATCCCACTCGAGGGTAAAATCATTTGCGGTGAGAAGACCGACGCGGAAGTTTTCCGGGTTTGAGGGCACCTGGTAGTCATCCATTCTGATCAGATCATCCAAAACCGCATTCATTGCGTTTAACCATGGCGTATAGCACTGGATAGACCGCGTCCAGCGATCAGCCATGATCCACCTTTCATCCACCTCGTTCCAACCGTAAAATTTGTGCCAAGTGAGCGTATCCTGCGGCAAAAAGATGGGCAATTCCGCCATTTCTATGTGAAAGAAGGGCGAATAGCTATCATAGATATTTGGCTGCTCGGTAAAAAGCATCTGTTGATTGCGGGCGGAGCCGGGCAGCTCATCGGAGGTCGAGATCACAGCCGCCTGACCTGAGGCTTCACACTGGATGGGGCTGGTTGAATATACAGTGTAATATTCCTCGATGGTGATGGCGGGATGCGTGCCTAAAGCGTTTTCGGGTAGCACTTCCCAAGGCGTGTGATGGAAGAGGTCTTTTCTGAAGCGACTTTCGTCCACAATCGGCAGGGAAGGGTGGTCGCGTCCATTTCCTGCAGATACCACTACCGGTTTGAGCGTGGGATGAGTCTGCCAATCAAAGCTGTGCATTTGAACGCTAAACTCTATCTTTCCTGTCAGATCCCTTATCTGTTGGCATGCCTTCTGATAGGCTACATTGAAGGCGTGAGTTTGATGCCTGGAGGGGTCGCTGAGTGAGGTGTTGTTATTGTTGCCGGTCATCAACACTTCACGTCCCGCACCTGCGACGAAGAGGAACCTCGCATCCCACAAGAGCATGGCTTCCAGAGCGATGATGGGTGAAGGGTAGTCGTCACAGGGATGCACGGCGGAGATCATCATTTGCCTGGAAGCGGAAGGATTGAAGATGTATAGACCCCAGCCATAATCAAAGCTGCCCTCTTCGATGATGGATGCTTGATCGCTGTCGTTGTAGTCTACATCATCGTTTAGCAGTTCCCGCAGCATATAGTATTCCCGACCTTGATCTATATCCTGAAAATGGATAAGCTCATAGGGCAACTGATATTGCACGATCAACGAATCCGCATGAGGAAAGTCAAGTGCCAGCCAGGCCTGAATGAGCTCGCCCCACTGCAAAAGGTCATCATCACTGGGGTAGCGATAGCTTCCAAAGCCGGTGTTTTGCATATCCCAGGGCGCATAATGATTGTTGGCGACAGGTGTGCCTTCCACCAAATGAGAAACCCAATTGTCATAGCTACAATTTGGCTCGCTGCCATACATAAAGCCACGAACAGAGCCAACTTCGACGCTCATGGCACCCAAGGCACCAGAGAGTATAATGGCCAAAATGACGGGTATTATTCTCACGCGCTTATCCTCTTTTTTATTGTGGTGCAACTCTTGAAAAGTTCACATCTCTTGTCAAGCCATTTATTCACATGAGACATTTCGCCTGAAGAAGGATGTCCTATTGCGACGTCGGCGAGCCTCGCTTGCCTGCCTCTTTCACTTGGTCGCTACGGCGAGCGCCCGCACGGAGTTCTGTTAGACCGGTGCTTCGGCGAGCGCCCGTACCGCTTCCTTGCTTAGCCGCCCGGTGATTACACGGTGATACTCGGGTTTTTCCCGGGAGGCTCCGGCGTATCACCGGGCGGGTAAGTAAGGGCCAAGCAGGTGGCAAGCATTTAACAAGCTGAATTTGGGCTCAAATCTACCCGCAAAAAAGGCCCCCTTAGCTGTTACACTCAGGGGGCTTTTTTATATGTACTACTGCTTACTTCAGCATGATCATCTTCTTGGTGCTGCTATATTTACCAGCTTTCATCCTGTAGAGAAAGACGCCGCTGGGCACAGAGCGGTTGTTTTGATCAAGGCCATTCCAGACGATTGTATGGTTGCCGGCTTCATTGACTCCATCGACCAAGGTGTGCACCAACTGCCCTCTGAGGTTGTAAATCTCGATGCTGACGGGGCTGGCTTCCTGCAAGCTATAGCGGATGGTGGTGCTGGGATTGAAGGGGTTGGGATAGTTGCCTTCAAGGCGGGTGGTCAATGCAGGTGCGGTATTGTCATCGTTAGCGGTTCCGCCATCAGAGTGGATAGTAGCATCATCAATGCAGAAGATGAAGGCATCGTCTGACTGGCAGTTGATAGCTACACGAATGGCGCT
>JAKQWO010000054.1 GCA_029561955.1 Candidatus Cloacimonadota bacterium | reverse complement strand
GGTCAACCAGAGCCTGGTGGAGCACCTTTTGCAGACTGCTACTTGGTGGTTGCAACATATTGGCATAGACGGATTTCGCTTGGATGTGCCGGATGAGGTGCCCTACTGGTTTTGGCAGCTCTTTCGCAGCCACGTGAGGTCTATCAAAAAGGATAGTTGGTTGGTGGGCGAGATCTGGTATGATGCGCGTGGCTGGGTCAATCATCGCTACTTTGATTCCGTGATGAACTATGCCTATTTCAAGGACTTAGTCTTGGGGTATTTCTTCTTGCAGGACATCAGCGCTTTGGACTTTAAAGCGAAGATATCTGAAGGTTTGGCCAGGTATCCGCACCATGCAAGTGCTGCTATGATGAACCTTTTGGGTTCGCACGATACTTGGCGAATTGCCACTTTGGGCAAGGGTAAGATATCGAGGTTGAAAGCGGCGTTGGTGTTTCAGATGTGCTTCCTGGGCACGCCTCACGTTTATTATGGAGACGAAATCCTGATGCAAGGCGAAAGTGATCCGGATAATCGGCGCCCTTTCGATTGGAAATGGGAAGCTGATGCAGCAGCCAGAGAGCATAGAACTCATCTGAAAGCCCTGATAAATCTCAGAAAACAGAGTCCTGTCCTGCAGACCGGTGCTTTTACCTGGCTGGAAACGGAAGCTGAGCTGCTGGCCTTCAAGAGGTATGATTCGGATAGCATCATCGAAGTCTACATCAACATCTCAGATGTTCCATTCAGTATTCCCAACCACTCCCAAGAGCAACTCTTTGGTTTAGGTAGATGCTCTGTGAAAGGTGATGCTTTGGTGCTGCATCCAGATGCGGCATTGGTGCTAAAAGTGAAGGATTGAGCTATTTAGTTTGCAGGAAAAGGGATTTGCAAATGTATCAAAGTGTGAAGACCTCTGACACCAAGCACATCACGGAGACTGAGTTACAGAGAGGTTTTCGAGCATATGCTATGGCCTTGTTACAATATGGATTGACAAAATATAGCATTTGGCAAAATGAAGAAAAAGAAAGTGAAAGGTAAGACCATGAGCAAGATACTACTATGCGTAAGCGGCGGCATAGCAGCCTACAAAGCTGTAGACTTGGCGAGCCGCCTCAGCCAAGCTGGGCACACTGTGAAGACCATCCTCAGTGCCAACGCTCTGCGTTTTGTGAGCCAGCTCAGCTTTGCGGCGATTACGGCCCAGAGCACGCACAGCGACATGTTCACCGATCCCGACCCAATTGCTCATATCCATCTTGCGGACTGGGCAGATCTGGTGGTGATCGCCCCCGCAACGGCAAACATCATGGCCAAAGCGGCTCATGGCATTGCTGATGACTTGATTTCTACCACGCTCCTAGCCCATACCAAGCCCAAGCTTTGGGTGCCTGCCATGAACGTAAATATGTATAACCATCCCGCTACCCAAGCCAATCTGAAGACACTTAAAGATAGGGGAGACTATGTCTTGGAGCCTGTAAGTGGTCATTTGGCCTGCGGTTACTCTGGGAAGGGGAAGTATCCTCCCAATGAAGAAGTGGTTGCCGCTATCAATTGTTATCTGCATTATGGTCGAGACCTCGAAGGGATAAGGGTTTTGGTCACAGCGGGCGCTACGGAAGAGCCCATAGATGCCATGCGCAAGATCACCAACAACTCCAGCGGTAAGATGGGCCTATCACTCTGTAGAGCATTGTCTTTGCGCGGAGCGAAGGTGAGCCTTGTATACGGAAGCCTGAAGTATGCTATCCCCAACTATCTGGATGAGATAGTATCTGCACCTACGGTTGATCAAATGCACGTTGAAGTGACCAAGCGCCAGAAAGCTCAGGATTGGATCATCAAATGTGCCGCAGTTTCAGATTACCGTCCGGCGCAAGCTTTTGAAGGTAAACTCAAGAAGAGCACTGAAGCTTTGCATCTGGAGCTGGAGCCCACTCAGGACATCTTGGCGTATTTATCTGAACATAAACCGATGGGGCAGAAGCTGATCGGCTTTGCTGCCCAGAGTGATGATCTGATTCCAAATGCCAAGAGGAAGCTTCAGGCGAAGAAGCTGGACATGATCTGTGCCAACTTCCTTTCTACATCAGGCAAGGACGACACTGCCATCACCGTTATCAAGGCCAAAGATCAGGATAATCCCATCCAACTTGATGGCCCCAAAGAGCTGGTTGCCCACAAAATCATTGATCAGATCAAAGAGCTATGAAGCAGGACTTTCTTATCATCACAGGCGCCAATGGGCAGATGGGATCCTATCTGGCTCAGTATCCGGGCTTGAAAGAGTATCCCAAGCTGCTCCTCTACTATAAAAGAAGCGACAGGTTACAAGACATCAAGGATAACGAACAGCATATGAAGCTCTCATGCGATCTGATGGATGCCGATGCTATCTCCGCTGCCCTGAATGCAGCCAAGCAACACTTTGGCGGCAATGCAACCCGTCTCATCCACGCTGCTGCCATCCGCTCATCAGACTCCAAAAGCGTGGCAGAGTGTGATGTGGAGTTCTTTTCCCACACTATTGACGTCAACCTCATCGGCAGCCTCAACATCATCAAAGCCTTGCTGCCAGAGATGAAGGCCAGAGCATTCGGCAGGATTGTGCTTTTTACTTCTGTGGTGACGCAGACAGGCTTAGCCTACGGTGCTGCCTATGCTGCTGCCAAAATGGCGATGGTGAACTTGGCCAAGAGCATCGCCCTGGAAAACGCCGCCGATAACATCCTGATCAATTGCCTTTCTCCCGGGCCTATTGAGTGCGACTTGGAGACCGATTATCAGGGAGGGTATTTGAAGTTTAGACAAGACTATTTTGAAGCATACAAGCAGAAGACTCCCACGCGTAAGCTGATCAGCAAAGCGGAGCTTGCTTTACTTTGTAATGTCCTGTTGTCTGATGAATTAGGCAATCTGACAGGACAAGAAATAATCATAAATGGAGGTTCATTGTGAGACACCTACTGTTAATCCTAATCGCGTTAATCTGCCTTTTACCACTTAGTGCAAATGTGGCATTTCGAGATGGTGAAAAGCTTGTATTTTCCGTTAAATATGGAATCGTAAGTGCGGCGGAAGCCATTTTGGAGGCAAAGTCTTCCAGCATGAACGGTCGTAGCGCCTGGAATCTGAGCACTGAGGCGAGAACCTATCCTTTTTTCGATGCCTTCTTCAAGGTGAGGGATAGAGTGGATTCTTGGTGGGATAAAGAGACCTTGCTGCCTATCAAATACACCAAAAATCTTCAGGAAGGGAAGTATAGACAGCGCCGCATCCACACCTTTGATCACAGCACAAATACCACCAATTATCAGAAATACAGCTTCAAAAAGGGCGTTTATAAATCCGAAGATATGAAGATGTTGGCCAACAGCCAGGACGTGCTGAGCGCTTTTTATTATGTCCGCGGTCAAAGCCTCAAACCGGGGCAGAGGTTGAGAGTAAACATCACTTCTGATGGTAGAACGATGAATACGGAAATCATCGTGCATAGACGCGAGAAGATAAAGACCATCTTTGGTGACATCAATTGTTTGGTGATCGAGCCCAAACTCGTTAGCGGAGCTGTGTTTAAACAAACTGGTAAAATCACCATCTGGATCACGGACGATGAGTATAAAATCCCTGTGAAGATGGAGAGTGCTGTGAGCTTTGGTTCTTTTGTAGCTGAGCTCAAGCAAGCTTACAACGTTCCCTACAAAGTCAAATAAACGTGTGCCTGAACAGCCTGATCTTTTAGACCTGTCGACCTATGACTATGAGCTCCCTCCGGAGCTCATTGCTCAACATCCCTTAGCCCAAAGGGACGCCTCCAGAATGATGCACCTGAAGAGGCAAAACTGCTCCATCAACCACTTGAGCTTCAACATGTTGCCTCAGTTGCTGCGTTCTGGCGACCTGTTAGTGCTCAATGACAGCAAGGTTATCCCTGCCAGGCTCTTTGGTAAAAAGGAAAACGGAACCGTCATTGAAGTCTTGCTCATAAATGAGGTGGAAAGCGACACTTGGATGTGTATGGTTCATCCGGGCAAGAGGCTCAAACAGGAGCAGTGGCTGGACTTTTCTGAGGGTTTGAAGGGATTCGTCTCTCAGCCCGATGAGCATGGATTGAGAAAGATCAGTTTCAAAAGCGAACAGGACTTTTGGGATGAGCTAAACAAAGTTGGACATGTTCCTCTCCCGCCATATATCAAGCGCGCAGACCAGAGTCAGGATCATCAAAGCTATCAAACTGTCTACGCAGAAACAAAAGGCTCCGTTGCTGCTCCCACTGCGGGTTTACACTTTACCGAACCTCTGCTTAAAGAACTGGAAAACCAGGGTATAAGTATCGTCAAAGTCACCCTACATGTTGGTATGGGCACCTTTCTGCCCGTGAAGACGGAGCGGATTGATGATCACAAAATGCACGCAGAATACTGCACCATCAGTGAAGAAGTCGCCCAGAAGGTAAACTTGGCAAAGCAGCAGGGGAACAGAGTGATAGCCGTGGGCAGCACTTCGGCTCGGACTCTGGAAAGCTTTTGGCAGGATGGGCAATTGCAATCTGGCTCCAAATGGACAGACATCTTCATCTATCCCGGCGTCAGGATGCAAGCGGTAGACGCTCTGATCACAAACTTCCATCTGCCAAAATCCAGCCTGTTGATGATGATCAGCGCCTTCTGTGGCATTGAGCTGATCAAAAAAGCCTATCAAGAGGCGATCAAAGAGCGTTACCGCTTTTTCAGCTATGGCGACGCCATGTTTATCGAATAATGAAAGTGCATTTTCTTTTTGATGAAGTACAAAGCACCATGGTTGAATACGAGAGGATTCGCGGTATCAGCCAGCCAAATACAGATATCTACGTGCGCTCACTATCCCAAACTACAGGCATAGGGCGCAGTGGGCAGCGTTGGTGCTCGCCCCGAGGTGGCTTGTGGTTTACCTTTGCTCTCCATCACGAAGAGACGGTGGATTCCTTTGCCTTGTTTGCGGGACATTGCTTGCACAAGCTTCTAAATCGACTCTACGTGATCTCAGAGCTCAGCATCAAGTGGACAAACGACATCTATTTTCAAGACAAAAAGTTAGCTGGGCTTTTGTGTAGATATCATCTAGCGGATAACACCTATGTGATCGGCTTGGGATTAAATACAAACAATAGAATCGAAGCCAGCAGAGCTGTTCCCAACCCTATCTCCCTAAAAGAAATCTTAGGCTTTGAGGTATCCAACGAGAAGCTGATGCAGCTTTTTATCCATGAGGTTTACAACGACAGACATCTACTGAAAAACCCCTTTGAATATCTGGACTATTGCAACGAACACCTCTACGGCAAGGGCAAAATGGGCATTGTAGAACAAGGCCGAACAAGCATCCAAGGTAAAATCATCCGTTTGGATAAAAGAGGCAATCTGCTCATGGATGTGGGGAGGATGGTGAGCATCAATTATGGAAGCTTGAAAGTGCTTGGTGACTGATACTTAAGCCATTTATTGCGCCCCTGTCTGCCACCCTGACTCCCTCTTAAATACACGAAGGAAGATATAGGGAGGGAGGTAAACTTGATCCTGCCGGAGACATGTCCCTTGCCTACCTCTTCCTTGCTTAGCCGCCCGGTGATTACTCGGAGCCTCTCGGGAAAAACCCGAGTATCTCCACGGCATCTCCCTGCGGGTAAGCAAGGGCGAAGTGGGTAATGAATCAATAACACACAAAACAAACAAAAGGAAAAGGCATCTGCACCGCAAGAGTTGAAAGTGGCTATCCATGCGGTTCAAGCATCTAATCTGGACATCAAAAACGGCATTTTTACCGTCTTTCTGCCGTCTGTTTTGTTTTTTTGGTTGACGAAAATGGAAAAGTAAAAATCCTTGACTAACATAGTAAGAAATAATAGAGGATACCATGAGACTGTCAATTGAAAAGAAGGATATACAGCCTTACATTCAGCACTTATCAACGGTTGTAGGTACCAAAAACACCTCGCCGATCATGCTGAACTACCTCATCGATGTAGATGCGGAGTCAAACAATGTGACGATCAAAGCCTCAGATCTTGAGCTTCACGTGATTGTCACTTTCAAAGCCACCGTGATCGAGAGTGGAACCGTGGCCGTGAATGCCAAACGCTTCAACGAGATCATCGCTGCCATGCCCGAGGGGCTGATCGAGTTTTGGAAGAATGAAGAACTTTTGATTATCCAAGGCAACAAGATCGACTTTAAAATCCTGTCTGCAGACCCAACTCTTTACCCGATACTTGCCCAGCCGGAAGCCCATCAAATAAACACCATCAATGCTGAGCTATTCATGAGAATGGTGCGCAAGACCTCATTTGCAGTGTCTTTGGATGTGCAGAGAACCGTCCTAACCGGTGTTTGCTGGAAGATTTACAGAGACCGTCACCTCATGGCTGCCACAGATGGCCGGAAGGTTTCTGAAATCACCATCAAAGCCATTGAGTCGTCTGATTTGGAAATGCCCACACACAATGTAGAACCGAGCAGCGAAAGTGATAATTATGTAGAGAAAGTGATTCCCGTCAAGACGCTCAACTTCCTACAATTGATCCACAATTCCAATGTCAAAGACCTCGGCATCAGCTTTAGCGACTCCCAGATCGTCTTCTTCTATGGCAATTTTGTGATCATCTCCAAGATCCTTGATTCCAGATATCCAGATTATAGCAAGGCATTTGTCGTAGAGCTGCCCAATCGCCTGGAAATGAAGGCCAAAGAGCTACTTGAGACCCTGCGCAGAGTGTCTTTGGTGGCTCCGGATGATGTGTTTAGAGTCAAGTTTGAGATTGATAACACCCAGTTTGAAGTCAGTTCCTTCGATAGAGAAACCGGTGATGCCAAAGAATATGTGCAAAACTATGTCTATAATGGCGAACCTACCAACATCTCCTTCAACTTCAAGTATATGATCTCAATCTTGGAAGCTCTGGATACCGAGAACGTCGTGATCAGGCTTGGCACAGCCAAAGAACCGATGCTCGTGACCAATGAAACTGATCCTCCCAACCAGCAGATCATCCACTTGCTGATGCCACTTAGGGCTTAAGTGATTGATCATAGACAGGTTAAGGCTCCTAAACTATAGAAACCACCAAAGCTGCAGCTTTGAGCTAAACCCTTTGGGCAACTTGATTGTCGGCCCCAATGGCAGTGGTAAGACCAATCTATTGGAAGCCATTGCCTATTGCGGTATTGGGAAGTCGCTAAGGTTTCACAAGGATGAACAGATTACCCATTATGATGCCGCTGGATGGAAGCTCAAGGCAACCTTTAGCTTGGATAGTGGGAGCACTATGGAACTGGAGATCAGCTTTACCGCCAGCGGGAAACTGCTAAAATTGGATGGAACTCCGCTCAGGATGCTCAGCACTCTGTTTGAATACATCAAGATCATCTATCTAGCACCGGAAGACCTCAGCTTGATTTGCGGTTCACCTCGCAAGAGACGTCAGTTTTTTGATCTGGCTATATCGCAGCTTTTCCCAGCCTATATCGGTGTTTTACGTGGTTTTCTGCATGTGATCGCACAGCGAAATGCCCTCTTGAAAACCAAGTATGACCCGCAACAAAAGCGCATCTGGGATTCCGGCTTGATCAAGGCAAATAAAGAGGTGCTGAGCTACCGTTTGCGTTATTTAGGGCTTTTAAATCAGCAATTTGAGCAGATGCCAAGCATCATCCATTCCGTTAAAGCAAATCCACACTTTTCCTATCAAGCGCAGTTTAAGGATTTCCAAGGCTTGAGTGACGAGGAGCTGTTCTCGATACTACAGAAGTTGGAAACACGTGAACAGCTTTGGCAACGCAGCTTGGTGGGTGCACATTTGGATGATTATGAGATCAGCTTGGATGGTAAATCCATGAAAGACTACGCCTCTCAAGGGCAGAAGAGAATGGCGGCAATTGCCCTGAAGCTGGCGCATGCGTCCCTGCTGCAAAACCACACATCCATCAAGCCCATCCTGCTTTTTGACGACATTTTTGCAGAGCTGGATGCAGAGCATAGCCGGATGGTGAGGAGCTTGGTTGATGATGGCTTGCAGGTCTTTGTAGCCAGTCCAAAGCCAGATGTGGCAGAGATTTGGCCTGAGCTTACGCAGCTTGAAGGCTTCGGGAGGAGCGCATGAAGCTGGCCAAAAGCACTTGGGGCTGGATGTTTTATGACTTTGCCAATTCAGCCTTTACCACCATCATTGTCTCTGTGGTCTATAGTGCCTACTTTATCGGAAATGTGGTGCAGGGCGACAAGGGCTATGGTGAGATGCTTTGGGGTAGAGCGATCGGGATTTCCATGACTTTGGTGGCACTCAGTGCACCTATTATGGGTGCCGTAGCGGATCATTCCAGAGGCAAGAAGCGCATGCTTTTTCTCAACTGCTGGCTCACCGTGATCTTCACCGCACTGTTGTGGTTTGTGGGGCCGGGGGATGTGCAGAAAGGAATGATCTTCTTCATCATCGCAAACTTTGGCTTCAATAGCGCCAACGTCTTTTATGATGCCTTTTTACCGGAGGTGAGCACACCAGAAACGATCGGCAAGGTCTCAGGCTACGGCTGGGCTTTTGGCTATGTGGGCGGCTTGGTCTCGCTGCTGGTATCTTTGGTGCTGCTCAAGATCAATGTAAGGCTGATCTTTCCCATGATTGCCTTGCATCACTTTCTCTTTTCTCTCTTCACATTCTTTTGGCTCAAAGAGCTCAAGCATCCCTCGCAGCGCAGCAATTACCTCAAGATTGGCTTTAGGCGTGTCTGGTGGTCTATGCGAAACCTGCGCAAACTACCCAATCTTCTGCGCTTCATCATCAGCTTCTTTATCTACAACGATGGCATCACTACGGTGATAGTCTTCGCTTCCATCTATGGCATTACCCGTTTTGGCATGACCACTCAGGATATGATCATATACTTTATCTTGGCGCAGTTTACCTCCATTGCAGGGGCGGCTGTGTTTGGCAAGCTCACCGATGTTACCAACACCAAGACCTCGCTTTCTCTCAGTATCCTGATCTGGATCGCGGTGGTAATCTGGGCTTTCTTTTGCAGGAGTGCGACAGAGTATTACTTCGTGGGTTTGCTTGCCGGTCTGGCTATTGGCAGCTCTCAGGCAAATAGTCGCACCATGCTTTCCCAGCTCACGCCACTGAATAAACAGGCGGAATTCTTCGGTTTTTACACCCTCACCGGCAGAATCTCATCCATCTTTGGTCCCATCCTCTATGGCTGGATCGCCCATAAAACGGGAGACATCAGATATTCCATCCTCTCGCTGCTACTATTCTTTGTCTTGGGATGGATTTTGCTGCAAACCGTATCCCTCTCCAAAGGGATTGCCCAAGCTCAAGATTTAGATACAATACTACAAATCGAAAAGGAGTAACCCATGAAAATCCGTATACTTATCATCGCCCTTTTGAGCATGTTGTTATTTTCATGTTCAAATAAGCCCGTCTTATATGTCTTCAATTGGAGCGATTACATCGACCCTGAACTGATCAGCGAATTTGAAAAGGAATTCGGCTGTCAGATCAAGTATAGTACCTATGATTCCAACGAAAACATGATCACCAAGATCAGGGGAAGCCGTCAAAGCTTTGACCTCGTCTTTCCTACCGGAGACCATGTGAGTATCCTGATTGAAAAAGGATTGGCTGAAAAGCTGGACAAATCCAAGCTCTCAAACTATGCCAATCTGGACACTCAGCTCTTGGAAAAAGCCGCTGAGTTTGATCCTGGCAACGAATACAGCATCCCCTACTTCTGGGGCGCTACTGGCCTGATGTACAACAAGAAGCATCTGCCGCAGGAGATCGTTGAGAGACAGAGCTGGACGATTTTGGGTGATCCTTTCTTCAAGGATAAACGCAAGGTCACCATGCTGGACGATGCTCGTGAAGTGGTGGGAGCGGCCTTGACGACGGCCGGTTATGACGTCAATAACTCCACAGACGAAGCTCTGGCAGCAGCCAAGAAATACCTGGAAGAATGGGATGTAAACATCACCCAATTTGACAGTGATTCTTACAAGAATGAGGTCGCAGATGGCACTACCTGGTTGGCTCAAGCCTACAATGGCGATGCTCTGCAACAGATGGAACAAAATCCAGACCTCGGTTTTATCTTCCCGAAGGAAGGCACCACGCTGTGGATGGACAACATCGTGATCCTCAAGTCTTCCCAAAGCAAAGACTTGGCCTATGAGTTTGTAAACTTCCTGCTCAGAGCAGAAGTTGCCAAGCGCAACGCAGAGTATGTTCAGTATCCCACACCCGTCAAAGCAGCTTATGACCTGATGGACGAGAGTGTGACACAAAATACAGACATCTATTTGACCGAAGAGTATATGCAGAAATGCCATATGCTTCGATATCTGGGCAATGATGCCGTCAAGATCAACGACCTCTTCGAACACATCAAACTAAACTAAAAGGATAAACAAATGTTGGATAACTTTAGCAATCTCACTCGCAGCCACCGGTGCGCTGAACTTGAGCTCGCCGATGAAGGCAAACTCGTCACCGTGATGGGTTGGGTTCATAAACGTAGAGACTTGGGCGGCTTGATCTTCATCGATCTCAGAGACGTCTCCGGTATCCTGCAGATCGTGATTCATCCGGACAACGCCGCTGCCTTCAGCAAAGCGGAAAAGCTGCGCAATGAATATGTGGTAGCCTTCAAAGGGGTGGTCTGTCCACGTGAAGAGGGCAACGTGAACATAAACATGAAGACCGGACAAATTGAATTGAAAGCGCAGGAAGTATTCCTGCTCTCCGATTCCATGCCCTTGCCCATCCAGCTTAATGAACAAGCACTTCCAGATGAAGACCTGCGCCTCACTTACCGCTACCTTGATCTGAGGCGTGCCAGGCTGCAAGAGATCCTGATCATACGCCACAAGGTGATGCAAGTTATCCGCACCTATTTAAACCGGCATCAGTTTTATGAGATCGAGACCCCAATTCTGATGAAAAGCACTCCTGAGGGCGCCAGAGACTATCTGGTGCCCAGCCGAGTGCATCCCGGCAAGTTTTATGCCCTGCCCCAATCACCTCAGATGGTCAAGCAACTGCTGATGATCGGCGGCATGGATCGCTATTACCAGATCGCCAAATGCTTCAGAGACGAAGACCTTAGAGCAGACAGGCAGCCAGAGTTTACCCAGCTTGATCTGGAGATGAGCTTTGTCTCCATGGAAGAGATATTTGAGCTGATGGAAGGCTTGATGGCTGCTATCTTCAAGGAGGTTTTGTACGTCGAGCTTGAAACTCCCTTTGTGAGGCTCAGCTACCAGGAAGCCATGGAGCGTTTTGGTTGCGACAAACCTGATCTGCGCTTTGGAATGGAACTCAGAGACCTCTCGGACATCTTTGCAGAGAGTGAGTTTACGGTCTTTTCCTCCGCTTTGACTTCCGGTGGTGTGATCAAGGCAATTTCCATCCCTGAAGCTGCCAGCTTCAGCCGCAAGCAGATAGATTCTTTGGTTGATCTGGCCAAACATCAAGGTGGTAAAGGCTTGGCCTATGCTAAGTATCAGGGAGGCAACCTTGAAGCCGGTATTTCCAAGTTTATCTTGGAGCCTGAAGCGAAAGTTCTGATCAAGCGGCTCGATGCCCAAGATGGTGATCTCATCGTCTTTGCAGCCGATAGCTACGATATGAGCTGCAAGGTCTTAGCTGCCGTGCGCAACCACTGCGCCGAGCTGCAAAACCTCATCCCCAAAGACACCTACGCTTTTGCTTGGATCACGGATTTCCCGCTCTTCCAGTATGACGAAGAGCTGCAGAAATGGGAACCCGCTCACCATATGTTCAGTTTGCCCAAAAACGAACACATCGAATGGCTTGATGATCCCTCCAAGATTGGCGACATCCAGGGCCAGCTTTACGACATGGTTTGTAACGGCATGGAGCTCTCCTCCGGCAGCATCAGATGCCACCGTTACGACATCCAAAAGAAGATCTTTCAGGTCTTAGGCTTTAGCGAGGAAGAGCTGAAGGAGCGTTTTGGCTTTTTCTTGGAAGCACTGCGCTATGGAACACCGCCCCACGGAGGCATCGCACCCGGCTTAGACAGGCTGGTGATGATCCTAAGCAATGCAGAATCCATCCGAGATGTTATCGCTTTCCCCAAAACCCTCAAAGCCGCAGATTTGATGAGTGGAGCACCGGATGAGGTTTCTGAAGTACAATGGAAAGAACTGCATTTAAAACCCATAGAATAGCCGTTCTTACGGGTGGACATGGACGCGGCTCAAACCTCAGAGCCATACAACAGCATTTTAAAGAGCGGGAGTATCCTGCCGAAGTGGCTTTGGTGATCGGCGACAGGGAGCAGACACCTGTGCGGGAGCTGTGCCAAGAGCTTAAACTTCCCTTTGTCTACGTCTCTTCCAAAGATATGCAATCCTATGAAGCAGAAGTTATTAGGCTGGCCAAAGAGCATCAGATAGAACTCATCGCCTTAGCTGGCTTTCTCAAGCTACTTTCTGCAGACTTTCTCTCACGTGTGAAAGTGCCCGTGCTTAATATCCATCCCTCTTTGCTGCCCAAATATGGCGGAGACAAGATGTATGGAATGAGGGTGCACGAAGCTGTTTTTGCCGCTGGGGAAGAGCAAAGTGGAGCTACCGTGCATGAGGTGAGCCCTATCTATGATGCTGGCAAAATTGTTAAGCAAGAGCCAATTGACATACGCAACTGCACCAATAGCGAAGAAATAGCCCAAAAGGTGCTTGATATTGAGCATCAGATTTACGCCGATGCCATTATAGAACGTCTCAAACAGGAGTCATGAAAAAGCGCATCGCTATCGCCACCCTGGGCTGCAAGACCAACACCTTTGAATCCGCCTGCATCGCAGCCGCATTTGGTGATGAATTCAGTTGTGTCCCCTTTGATCAAAAGGCAGATGTCTATGTGGTCAACACCTGTACCGTGACTGGCAGGACGGATTTCAAAAGCCGCAACCTCATCCGTAAAGCCATCCAGAGAAGGGAAGCGAATCCCAATGTCAAAGTGGCGATAACAGGCTGTTTTGCTCAGTTAAATCCCGATGAAGTCAAGGCTTTGGGCGAGGTAGACCTCATCGTCGACAATCAGCATAAGTATTTGATCCCACAGTATCTGGCCGGACTAAGCCACCACTTTGCACCTGCATCTCAGGCAGAAACATTTACCAAGCCAGATCCTGCAGTTGATCAGATGCCTGAAAACAGCCGTGCCTTCCAAAAGATACAGGATGGCTGCGGACTCTTTTGTGCTTATTGCGCCATTTCTCATGCCCGTGGTCCCTCCAGAAGTGCCAAAATTCAAGATGTGATCGAGCAAGCCAAACGCTTCGTGCAAAACGGCTATCAGGAGATCGTCTTAGTGGGAGTGAACCTGGCTCTTTATCGAGATGGGGAAGAGGACTTAGCCGAGCTGGTGGCAAAGCTAAAGCAGATAGAAGGACTCGATATCCTGCGGCTTTCCTCCTTGGAACCCTTTTATATCACGGACAAGCTGGTAGATGAGCTGGCAGATAGCAGCGTCGTGGCACCTCACTTCCATTTCCCACTGCAATCCGGCTCTGACGCCATTTTAAAGAGCATGGGGCGTCCCTATCAAGCCGCAGATTTTGGCTCACTTATCCACAAAGTATTGGCTAAAGTTCCAGACGCTGCTATAGGATTGGACGTGATTGTTGGCTTCCCGGGTGAGACGGAAGATGACTTTCAAGCCACCTATGCGCTTATAGACTCCCTGCCACTGGCTTATCTGCATGTATTTCCCTTTTCCAAACGCCCGCACACCAAGGCTTTTGATCTACCCAATCAAATCCCCAAAAGCATCAAAAGAACACGTGTTTCCGAGCTGCTACACCTTTCCCAGATCAAAACCAAGGCTTACATTCAAAAGCTGATGGATGAACAGATCACGCTACGCGGCGTGGTGGAAGTATCAAGCGCAGAGGGCAGCGAAGTCCTTTCCGACCACTACGTCAGAGTGATGACGACAGAGCAATTTCCTTTGGGAACACTTATAAAACTAAAGCCAACTAACATCCAGCAATACAAGATATTATGTGATGTCATTTAAAGGAGCACTTTATGTATAGAGTTAAGCATTTTCTCGTCCTCATTACTCTATTCCTGCCACTGCTTTTGCCAGCTTGGATCAGCTATGAGAGCATCAGCAATCCCTATTTTAAGATTTTCTATCGCAAGGGCTGGGAATCAGCCGCCCTAAACCTACTCCAGACAATGGAATACTACCGTCCCTATGTGGAAAGGCTCACCGGCAACCAAATGGGACAGATTCCTTTTGTGATCGAGGATATGGGCAACATCGTGAATGGCTACACCAATCCCGTGGGCATCAAGATCGCCGTCTTTGCCTATCCACCAAGTGAGGGCGAACTTTCGGTAGGCGAGGACTGGTGGCAAATGGTTGGTGTGCATGAATATATACATATGGCGCAGATCACCAAATCCAGCGGCGAACCGGCCATCCTCCGGAGCATCTTTGGCAATATGCTCTATCCTAACCTCTATCAGCCCAATTGGATGAGCGAAGCCATCACCGTCTACGGCGAATCCGGCATGGATAGATTTACCGGTAGAATGAACGGCGGCTATTATTCGTCCATCATCACATCGTTGGCCAAGGAAGGCAAACTACCCTCCATCACCAAGGCGGGATACAACAGCAGTGACTACTCTCTGGCCAACCACTATATTTTTGGCGGCAGTTTCTACAAGTATTTGGCTGATACCTATGGCGCAGACAAGTTCCCTATTTTGTATGACTTTACCGGCTCCTCACTCTTTTCTTACCTCAACCCCATCTATTCAAATCTCTCTCTGGATGAGGCCTACAAAAAGGCCTTTGGCAAAAGCCTGATCGAGCTCTGGCGTGAATGGCAGGCATTCGAGATCAGTAAGCCCGTATCTTTGCCCAGGATGCCTGTCACTACCGATGGTTGGGATAAGTCAAACCTCACCTACCACGATAATTCTCTCTACTACACCGCCTACAAAAGGGCTAAAACCGGCCCCTTTAGCGGTTTTGGCTCCTATTCTTTAGTGAGAGTGCTCGGTCCCGGCTATGGTGCCCGTTTGGAGACCATCGTCAGCCAAGATACCGATTTCCCTGCCGGCTTTAAGCTTCAGGGAAGCAACCTCTATTATTCCCGCCAAGAAATGAAGCAGGGCTTTGGCAATAATGAATATAACGGCTTAGGAGTGGTGAGCCAGATCTGGCGAAAAGACCTCTACAGCGGCTCTGAAGAAAAGCTGGTTACTGGCCCCATTCGCAGTTTTTGCATCTCAAACGATGGTAGCACCCTCTATCTTAGCGAGGACGATGAATTCCACGATAAAAGCTTCCTATTCCTCTACGATATCAACACCAAGCAGAGGACGCTTTTAACCAGATTGGATTTGCTGGTCAACAGCCTGCACTATCTCGATGGCAGGCTCATCCTCAGCGGTAAAGCTTTTTTGAAAAACACGGATATCTACGAGCTGCGCCTTAGCGACTTCAATCTTAAACCCTTAGTGAGCACACCTTATGCAGAAAATGTGGTGCAGGTTTCCAATTCCCAGATTATCTATGAATCAGTCTACAACACCCACAAGGGCTGCTATTCCTTCGAACTAAACACAGGCCGTGTGAGTAAATTGGGCGATTTTGATTACATCAGCTCCTATTGCACCGCACCTGATGGATCGAACTATTTTCTCGCCCTAAATGGTGATGGGGTAGATGTCTACAGTGATCCCTTGCAAAGCACACTTTACAACCTTCCCAGAGAAGAGAGCTCCGCCGCATACGAAAAGCTGGAAGCGGGTAAAGACCTTATGATTTTGGATAAATTTCCCGTCTTCCGGGGCGGCTATGCGGCAAATATCGGCCATATGCTCTGGCCCAGGATGCTCAGATTTCCCATTATTGAGCCCGACGAGAAAGGCGAAATCCAAAACTTGGGAGTTGTCCTTGCCGGCAATGATATCCTGGGCGACTTCCCTCTCTGGATGGCCACCCTGCTCTATGATATTCAGAGCAAAAAGTTTGGCTTCGAAGCGGCCTTACAAAACGAATTCTTCCGCCCTATCAGCCAAAGTATCAGCTATTCCAGTTTGGGCAAGGGTAGCATATCTTTGGATCAAAGCATCCAACTGCTCACCCGGATGAACCGAGGTATCAAAGGCGTCTGGACAGGATTTGGCCTGACTGCGACCGATGGCTTTGAGCGCAAAATCTGGTATCCTTACATTGGCACATCGTTTGGCTGGGGCAGCGGCAAGATATCCATAGTTAATGCCCTCATGTATGAAACTACAGAGTTTTGGGCTTCAGACAGAGACCGCTTGGGCTGGCAGGCAAATATGGCTCTCAAGCAAAAGCTTACTTCATGGATGGAATTCAATTCAAAGGTAGCGATAGCCTTTGATCCCGATGCCCGCACGGATCAAGTCTTTAGCAATATTCGCGGCTACTCCAAGAGTTGGGATCACAATAAAGGGACGACCTTCAGAAATACGATATATGCACCCATCATCAAGATCAGGGAAGGCATCTGGAATCCTAATATCTTTTTGGAAGACATCTGTTTGGGTATCTTTTATGATGGTGCCATCACCGGAGATAAAGAGCCCACCTTAGACCGTTGGGCCGGTGGTATTGAGCTGATCGGCGAATTGTCCTTGGGTTATATGGGAAGCTTGGATCTGGGACTGCGCGTGTCTTACAACAAAGATAAAAAGATTATCCCCTCACTCGTTATCTCCACGGAATCCATAGACTTCATCCTCGGAAACAGGAAGATGAAACATCGCTGGTGATATCGTTCAAAATTCCCCTCATTTTCATGCCAATCGCCTACTATTTTAGTAGGCGTTATTTTATTTGACTCCGACCCGATCCTTGCAATACATTTGCTTTTTTGAAAAGGTTCACCTGTTTCTGTGCACCTGCTTCGCCCAAACTCGTAACCTACTGGTATCCTATACGGTTCGTGCTCTACCGAGCAGGAGCCAAGCAGGAGCGGGGCAGGGATGGCGCATAAGCAGCGGCTTTGAGGGGTATCAAAAACGGCATTTTCTTTTGCAGATTTAGAGGGCTGAGGGCAATTATTTCAAAAACATCGGCCTTTTTTCCTCAAGACAATTCTCAAAAAGCAGCTATTTAAGCCACCACATTTCTGTAGTTTTTCGCTCTCAAACCCAAAAGATGCAGTAGCCCCGGTGTGACCTTTCTTACCTCTTCCTTACTTACCCGCCCGGTGATTACTCGGTGATCCTCGGGTTTTTCCCGAGAGGCTCCGGCGTATCTCCCTGCGGGAGAAGGAGGGAGAAGTGACTGATGAATCACTAAAGACAAGTGGACAGCAGATGAATAAACCACAGTGTCCGGATTCGGCAGTTGTCTTATGCTTGCGCAATTCTGCTGCCCGAGTCAAAATTGACTTTTGAACCCGGTAGGCCACCTCTGCCCACTCCTTTCACCAACTATTTAATCTCAGGCCTAACTGCTTGTCTTTGGGTTCGTTACAAAGATGTAGATTGGGAGAGGATGAGGAGAGGTGCATAGATAGACGATTTGGGAGGGGGCGAAAAGTGATGTATTAGAATACTGAAATATATCCTGAAGTCAATTGTTGATTTTTGACTTGCATTTTCAGGCGACGTGAGAAGAAGAAAGAGCAGAGGTTTTGGCATCTGTTTTCTGTCAATATCGGACGATATCTTAGAGAAACAAGACTCACGGCAAAATAGTTCTTGACATATAAGTTACCGTTAGCAGAGTTGACTTCGGGACCACTAAGAGTGGAGCCAAAATAACGATAAAGGAAGGAACAGGACAATGAGAACAAATCATGTCGTATTTGTCGCCCCCCCCCTCCAGGATCTGCCCAAAACGGGGTTAGATTCAAGATTTAGTCATGGGCTATCCATTTGTACTATAGTTAGTTTGGACTGTGCTAAAATTGTTTTATTAGCCGTATTGATTACTATGTCTGTTTCGTTTCTATCTGCATGTCGAATGATGGCTCTGATAGGATTAAATGGTTATAACCTGTCTGCAACACCAAATCCAACATTCTTTTCTGAATTTACCAACCCTTGCATAAATAAACTAAAGCAACAGTCAATGACTAATCGACATGGCTGGGCTCTAGTTTTATATGACTATACGGATCCAACTCCCAATATCCAGCCTTGGAATGAATTCAGGGGAAGCTCTCCAGCTTACAGTGACCCAGGGTTTTCACAAGCAGTTAGTTTGATAAGGAATTATAGAAAAGCAAGAATACTCCTGGGTCATGTTCGAACAGCATCAAGTGGTCCTTCGAACATCTCCGATCCGCATCCCTTTATCATGACCTATGGAGGCAGGGACTTTACCTTCATGCACAACGGCACGGTGAATAGAGATGCAATTGTAGATTCAATTGCTATAGCAGATTCAACTTGGCTCACTACGCATCCTCTGCAAACGGAAATAGATTCAGAAGCCTATTTCTCATTGATTATGCTAAATATCCATAAAGAGAATGGTGATATCCTTAGGGGGATACGTAAAGCACTTGATGTGGTTAGACAGACGAACGATAGCCAAAATAGAAACTTCATCCTAAGTGATGGAGTAGACCTTTATGGTTATAGGAAAACAAATGATAGCGAACACCCATTGGCTTATTTCTATGAAACTAATGAAGTCATGAGAAACAGGATATATTCAGGCTTCATGAGTGAATTTCCTACCCAAGACCCAAGTTCCACGATTCCTTGGGAAAGCGGCAACTCGGTTAAGCATCAGTTAGATGATAATGAATTGGTATTTATTTCTTCAACGGGAAACATAGTAAGAATGCCAAACTTCAGTACTGCTACGCGTGAAGTGTTTACGCATAGGCTGGCTTTCCACGAGGGAGTCAATTGGACTGGCTTTCCAATTTTGAAGATTAATCCAGCATCAAAGCTCTCCGATTTTAACCATTTCATCAATCGTGGAGGCTGGCACCAAATAGACTACTATGACCAATATGTTCGATCAATAGTCTATGATCAATATAATGGGTGGATTCCTGATATTACCCTAAGCCAAAAAGAGTTGTATAAACTTCATTTTACTTCTGACTCCCCGTCTATTCATAATGGCTCCCCATCGTTTGTTATCAGTAACGCTGACTTTATAGCACATAATAATCCGGTTCTTACCAACATAGTAGCAAATCAACCATACTGGGTTAGCTACACCTTGTTATCATCTCAAAACATTGCAGATGCTTTTGGAACTGCATTTTATGATGTGAAAGAAGTTAGAGGCGAAAAATGGTACTATCATGTCTCTCCATTAGGTCAAGGAAAAGCAGAGAACCCGGTAATTCCTGATTCAACTTACACTTGGAGTACAAAAAACAAGAATATGGAATTTGGAAAAGGCTATATAGTGACCTTTAGTAGAAACTTAAATCAATTTACTTGGAATCGCTCCAATGCTCCCGCTTCCAGCTCCAAAGGGACAAGTGGGGTTACATGTTTCCAATGGGAAGACGCACCCGATTATGTTGTCGTAGACATAATCGATGTGGACAATGCAGATTCCGTGAAAGAGATTGGTGTAAAGCAAAATGGTGTCTGCATCGGTGCAGCAAGTATTGATGAGTTACCTTGTCAGATTCTTGCCTATCCGGATTATGACAATCCGGCTCCGCTTGTGATTGAGGTTGTTTACGATAGCAAGGCTCCACACTCTCATCATCAAAATTACCAGTTGTTAGATGAGGCAGATTATTCCTTTGTTACCAGTAGGATTATTCCCGAAAAAGGTGGTGTTTATTTTGTTAATCTCTCTCGCACGGATGCTGATAATGGTTGCAAACCCATTGCCAGAGTGAAGAACGTCACAAATTATCCCAATCCCTTCAATCCCAACACAAGCATATCATTCGTCCTGAGTAAAGAAGCAGAAGCTACTGTCCAGATATACAACATCAAAGGTCAAAAAGTTTTTGATTTTGGTTCCAAACACTATCCTGCTGGCAAGTCCACGCTTGACTGGAACGGTATAGATAAATCAAATTGCTCTGTGAGCAGCGGCATTTACTTTTTTCGCATCAAGACCAATGATGATTCCCACACTCACAAAATGATTATGATGAAGTAGATCAATCGATTAGGCAGGAAGCGAGTGCATCGCTTCCTGCCTCTATCAATCCAAAAAAGCGAGGAAACCATGAAAAACATGCTTCTGATACTACTATTACTCCCGTTGAGCTTGGGTGCCGATATCCTGCAAGTAGCCCTAGATGGCTCGCAAGCTTTCAGCAGCATACAGGCAGCGGTAGATGCGGCTACAGAACAGGATACCATCTTGGTGCATCCAGGGACGTATTATGAAAATGTGTGGATCGAAAACAAAAACCTCACTCTCGGCAGCTTGGAATTATGCACCTCTGATAGCAGTTATGTCTCACAAACGATTATCAATGGCAACCAAAGCGGAAGCTGCATCGGAGTGAAGTCTTCGGAGGTATCCATCCAAGGATTAAGCCTGACAAATGGAAGTGGGAGCTCTCATATTTCTCCAGAATCTGTTTCAGGAGGCGGCATTTACGCTTACATTAGCAATGTGGCTGTAATAAATTGCAGCATTCACGATAATTGGTCAAATGGAGGTGGTGGGATATCTTTTTTCGACAGCCATGCATATATGGCAGGTACTGAAATTTATGACAACTGGGGCGATACGGGTCCTGGTGGTTTTATATTTAGAACGTTGATGGATGGTTATTACGATATTCTGTATAGCTTGCAATTTGATTCTGCTAACAGATGCAGCATTTACAATAACATTGGAGGTTCGAGCAACGATATCTTTATTGTTACCTATTCCATTTCCCATATAGATGTATATTTGGATAAATATACTATATCTCAGGATGTCGAATATTTCAAGGAATGTGTGCTCATAGAAAACCATTACCACCATATAGAGATGAGCTACAGCTTTTATTATAACGAGACGGTGTTGCAGCAACACTGGGCTGATCTCTATGTGAGCCCCGATGGTGACGATAACAGCTCTGGCTTATCGAGCGACCAACCGCTTAAAACAATTGCCCTTGCCTTGCATAGGATAGGAGCGAATGCGCAGAATCCAGGAACTATCCATTTGGCCAATGGCAGATATGCCGAAGATCAGCATTTTCCCCTTAATGTCCGTAGTTACGTGAGCATCGTTGGGGAAAGTGAAGCAGGTGTACTGTTCGAAGTAGGAGCACCTACTGCTTTTATCTTAGGTTATGATGCAGAAAAAGAGGTCATGCTCAAGAACATTACTTTTCAAGGGCAGATGGTGCCCACGCCTGTCAAAGGCGACTTAATTATATTCAATAATAAACGTGATAATTATCAAAACCATGCTGAGTTAGACAAGCCCAGTATTACTCTGGAGAACATCAGTTTTCGAGATATCTTTGTTCCGTACAATGAAAATGATCGACAACTTAGCTTGGTATCTATCTTCTATCCCGAGCGGTTGATCCTAAGAAACATTACCATAGATAACTGCATGTTTACCAGTGGGTTAGAATTATGGGGAGGGAATGTATTTGGGGACAACATCCGCGTTCGCAATACCAAGCCGGGACCTTACCCTTTCTTGGCTGGCTTTGTGCTTTGCACACGAACTCAGGATAGCCAAAGGAATGGAGGGGATTATATCTTCCAAAATATGGAGATCACCAATTGTAGAGCGACAAGGCAGGCTCCTGAATTACCATATTATGGCTTGGTGGTCTTGGCATCTCATGTATGGCCTGCGGAAACTAAGACCTATTTTATCAACTGCACTTTTGCCAACAACATAACAACCGATGGCCACGGATCTATGTTTATTGTGGGAGACGATTCTAAAACCACCTCCTTTATCAATAGTATAATCAGCAACCCATCTAAAGTTAATTTCCGCCTCACAAGTTCTCTTTTTCAACCAGATATCCCGCCGGAAGCCAAATTACAGTTTCTAAATTGTATGGTTGGTCCAGCTAATAATCTTGAGGACACTATTGTTTACACCACTCCCTTAAGTTATGAAACTGATGTTGAGTGGTACGGCACCAATATATGCCTCAATCCTGAATTTCATGCTTGGGATGACGACAACGCTTATGCTTTGGGCATGAACTCGCCTTGTATTGATGCGGGTACCACAGATTTTGGCGGCTTTGGACTCCCCGATTGGTTTCAGTTACCAGCTTATGATTTGGCGGGCGATCCGAGGATTTACGGTAGTCAGATAGATCTGGGAGCCTATGAGTGGCAGGGACAAATTGGAGTAGACGATCCCAGCACACAGGCTGCCCCTGCGGTAAGCCTGGAAGCCTATCCCAATCCTTTCAAATTCTTTACCAATATCAAGGTCAACTTGGATAAAGCCGAGAATGCAAGTGTAGCTATCTATAACGTCAAAGGGCAGAAGGTGAATACTATCGCACTTGATGCCGGTAAAATGGGCGAGCAGTTTACATATTGGGATGGCAGGGATGCAGATGACAGGCAGTGCTCCAGTGGAATTTACCTGATGAATCTGGTGGTGAATGGCAGGAAGGTGAGTAGTAAGAAGGTGACGGTGGTGAGGTAGCTGCTGCGCCGCAGTAGTCAGTCGTCAGTAGTCAGAAGAGTTGTTAGTTGCTAACGCCAACTTCGGATGGCTTGCAGCGGGATATCTGTACGGTCGTTCGCTGTAGCGACCAAACGGAAAACCACTGACCGCTGAAGCGACGGAAGGAATCAAACTGCGTTTGATGGCGGCGGCTTGGAAACCTCCGACTAAAAGGATGGTCGGTTCGGCGACCGACCATACATGATAGACCGAAGCTGTGACGTCCCCATTCGTGCTAATACATGTTCGTTCGTAGAAAAACAGATATCCTCAAGCCCATCCTCAGAAAAAGCATCAAAGTTGTTGACCAAAAAATGCCTTTTAATATTCTGGCATGCAAAGAGTTTCTGCGGGTATTCACCTAAGGTAACTGCTTTATTTACTATGAGATACAATAAAACTCAATAAAAGAACATGGAGGAATCATGAGAAAAACGGTTGTGGTAAGTGCCAAACGAACTGCGATTGGTAATTTCGGTGGAGTGTTTAAAGACATCTCCGCTGTAAAGTTAGCTGTAACTGTTGCCAAAGCCATTTTCGCCGAGACTGGTGTTAAACCAGAGATGATCGATGAAGTAATTTTGGGCAACGTGTGTGGTGCAGGACAAGGTCAAAACCTTGCGCGCCAAACGTCTATCCATTGTGGAATTCCAGACTACATCCCATCCTTTACGGTAAACAAAGTGTGTGGTTCAGGAATGAAAGCCATCACATTGGCAGCGATGAGCATTGCCTGTGGTGAAGCGGACATCATTTTAGCCGGTGGAGCTGAAAACATGAGCCAAATCCCCTATGCATCCATGGATATGCGCTGGGGTGGAAGAATGGGCAACAAGGACATGGTTGACCTGATGATCCGTGACGGACTGAGTGATATCTTTAACAACTATCACATGGGCATCACGGCGGAAAACCTAGCCAAGAAGTATGAAATCACCAGAGAAGAGCAGGATGCTTTTGCGGCATCAAGCCAAAACAAAACCGAAGCTGCAATGAATAGCGGACGTTTCAAGGAGGAGATCGTGCCGGTGGAAGTGCCTCAGAGAAAAGGCGATCCGCTGATCATCGACAAAGATGAAATGCCTCGCGCCGGTGTGACTGCTGCTGGTTTGGCCAAGCTGCGTCCAGCCTTTATTCCTGATGGAACCGTGACTGCGGCCAACGCATCCGGAATCAACGATAGTGCTGCTTTGCTGCTTTTGATGAGCGAAGAAAAAGCCAATGAGTTGGGCTTGCCGATCATGGCAACCTTGGTGGATTTTGCTTCCGCCGGTGTGGATCCCTCCGTCATGGGCTTTGGTCCCGTCCCGGCCATCAAGAAAGTGCTGGAAAAAGCGAATTGGGAGCTGAAAGACGTCGAGCTTGCCGAGCTCAACGAAGCTTTTGCAGCTCAGAGTCTTGCGGTGCTGAAAGGTTTGGAGCTGGGAGGCGTTGGCAAGATTGATCCCAACATCGTAAACGTTAATGGGGGAGCTATTTCCCTCGGACATCCTATCGGTGCCAGTGGCGCCCGTATTATTGTAACCCTCCTGCACGAGATGAAAAAGCGCAATCTGCAGAGAGGCCTGGCTTCATTATGCATTGGTGGCGGCATGGGAATAGCCACCCTATGGAAAATGTAAGGAGAAAACGAATCAAATGGCAGAAAAACTGAAATTAGACAAGAGCATGGAAATGTATGCCGAAGTCAAGACCCTGGTTCCCGGTGGCGTGGCTGGCATCAGAAGACCCTATAACTTTGTGGAAGGTGAATATCCCATCTTTTTCGAAAGTGGAAAAGGTGGACGCATCATAGACGTTGATGGCAACGAATATATCGACTATCTTTGCGGTTATGGCCCCATCATCATTGGCTATCGTGAGGAAGAACTTGATCAGGCTGTGTATGAGCAGATCAAAAACAAAGGCTTTTGCTTCTCACTCACCCAGAGCGTGCAAAACACCCTCGTGAAGAAGCTGCAAGAGCTGATTCCCTGCTGCGAGATGGCTTCCATCGTCAAAACCGGCTCGGATGCCACCACCATCGCCATCAGAGTTGCCAGAGCTTATACCGGCAAACTGAAAATAGCACGTTGCGGCTATCATGGCTGGCACGACTGGTGCGTGGAAGTTAGAGGCGGCATCCCCAAAAAGCTTTATGAAGACACCATCGAATTCCACTACAACGATCTGGACATGGTGGAAGACATCTGTAAAGCCAACGCCGGTAACATGGCCGCGATCATTGTGACACCCGTTGGACACATCGGAGCTGATCCTGTGCAGATGCCCAAACCCGGCTATCTGGAAGGCTTGCGCAAATTGGCTGACAAATATGAATGCGTGCTGATCTTTGACGAAATCCGTAGCGGATTCCGTTGCCACATCGGTGGAGCCCAAGCGCTCTATGGCGTAACTCCAGACTTGGCAACCTTTGGGAAAGCTATGGCCAACGGCTATGCAATCGCCGCCTTGGTGGGTAAGCGTGAGATCATGAGCGTGATCGCAGATAACGTGTTCCTCTCATCCACCTTCTTCCCCAATAGTGATGGACAGATCGCAGCTCTGAAGACCATTGAGATGTTGCAGCGTGATAATATGCTGGAAGTGGTGGCTCAGAAAGGCGAGAAGTTTGCCGCGGACGTACAGAAGGTAGTGGACGACTCCGGCATCAATGCCGAGTTCAGCGGTGGGCCTTGGATGCCCTACATCACATTCCCCAGAGATGAAAATGGTTTGTATAAGAAACTCAGGACTGAGTTCTATACCCAGCTCATCCGTCGTAAAGTATTCCTGCAGCCATATCACCACGGCTATATCTGCTATCGTCATACCGATGAAGACCTTGCCTACACGGTGAATGCCATCAAGGAATCCTTGGCCGAGCTGAAACCTCTATGCTAAGATAAACGCCAATGGCAAAATATATCTTCGTAATGGGCGGTGTCCTTTCCTCGCTTGGAAAGGGCATCGCCACTGCTACAATTGGGATGCTGCTCAAAGACATCGGTCACAAGGTTACCCTGCAAAAGTTTGATCCCTACCTCAATGTAGATCCCGGCACCATGAGCCCCTTCCAACATGGAGAAGTGTTTGTGACCGATGATGGGGCAGAGACAGACCTTGATCTGGGACACTATGAGCGCTTTGTGGATGAATCTCTCACACGGGAATCCAGTTGTTCCGCAGGGCTGATCTACGAAACCGTGCTTAAAAACGAGCGCGATGGCGTTTATAAGGGTAATACGGTACAGGTCATCCCGCATGTGACCAATGAGATCATCAGACGCATGACGCTGCGGGATGAAGCTTTTGATGTGATCATTACGGAGATCGGTGGAACGGTGGGTGATATCGAAAGTCTGCCCTTCATGGAAGCGGTGCGTCAAATACGCTTGGAGAAGGGGGCGGCAAATTGCCTTTGCGTGCTGCTTACCTACGTTCCCTATATCAAAGCAGCGGGCGAGCTCAAAACCAAGCCCACGCAGCATAGTGTCTACAAACTTCGTGAGATAGGTATTCAGCCGGATATCCTGTTTTGTCGCAGTGAGAAGAGATTTGCCGAAGATGTATTTAAGAAAATAGCCCTTTTTACAAACGTCCAGCGCCAAAACGTGATCAATGCCATAGACGTGGATTTCGTCTATAAAGTGCCCTTGGTTTATCAAGAATCTGGCTTGGCTGAGATCATCTGCAATCACTTTAATCTTGACTACAAAGAGCCACGTTTAGAGGGTTTGAAAAGCTTTATCGAAGCCACGGAAAAGGCCGATAAGGATCTGTGCATCGCCATCTGTGGCAAATATGTGCGACATCAGGATGCGTATAAGAGCGTGGAAGAGGCGTTGCAACATGCGGCTTCGCATTTGGGCTGCAAGTTGAAGATTAAATGGATGGATTCCGAGCGGCAGATCAGTGATAGTGAGCTAAAGCAGAGCCTGAAGGGAGTGCATGGCATCCTCGTGCCGGGAGGTTTTGGCATCAAGGAAATAGCCGGAAAGCTGGCCATCTCAAGATATGCACGTCTGCACAATATCCCGTATCTGGGGATTTGCTTGGGGCTGCATGGGGCAATTATCGACATTGCTCGCAATGTGTGCGGATTGAGAGATGCCAATAGTGCTGAGTTTGATGCTCAGTGTTCCGAGCCGGTGGTGCACCACAAGACCGATGAGAAATACAAAGCACTGGTGAAAAACAAGATTCGCCTGGGTGCATTTGACTGTGTGCTCACCAAAGGAAGCTTGGCGCATCAAGCTTACGGCAAAGATTTGATCCAAGAACGCCACCGCCATCGCTATGAGATCAACAACGCTTATGAAGAAATTTTGGCGAAAGGTGGCATGGTGGTCACCGGAAGATCGCTGGATGGTTGTTTGATTGAGATCATGGAATACACTTTCAATGACTTCTTTGTGGGAGTGCAATTTCAGCCGGAATTTAAGTCTCGTCCTCAAAGGCCACATCCTTTGATTTGGGAATTTGAGGCCGCAGCGCTTAAATTTGCAAGCGGAGCCATCAAAGCACGCTGACAAGCTAACCTCATGATATATAATCCAGATACCGCTCTCATCAGAATTTACCTTTAGCGTTTCTTTGTGAAAGATGCAGGATAACTTCAGTTTTCTCTTGACAAAAAGGCAGTATTATAAAATGGTGACCCAACACTCTGATTATGACATATTAAAGCGGGGGTGTAGTTCAGTTTGGTTAGAACGTCTGCCTGTCACGCAGAAGGCCGCGAGTTCGAGTCTCGTCACTCCCGCCAGTACTTTGGGACGCCGCCCGGTGTCCCTTTTTTGTTTTTAAAGGGTTTTTGTGGTTCACTTTATCCAGCATGTTATCCTCTCCATTTTCAATGTGTTAGTTGAAGCAGTATATAGGCTTCTTTATCCTGTCCTGCGCTTCTTTTTAAAGAGGATAAGCTATGAATCTGCACTGGATGCAGCATATGAGGTGGAAAAAGGGGGCGTGTGGATTCATGCTGCATCTTTAGGGGAAATCAATGCGGTACGTAGCTTTGTGCTGGCGCTCGTCGAACATATTCCGGCCAAAGAGATTACCATTACAACTACTACGGTGAACGGGCTGAAAGCCGCTAAGAAGATTCATCCTGAGATCAAGGCTTACCTGAGTGTGATTGATGTGCCGTCCTTGAGGGCGAAGCAGTTTGAGCAGATTGCGCCCAAGCTGATCTGTATAGTGGAAACGGAAATCTGGCCTAACTTTTTACTTCAAGCCAAGAAGACTGGCGTACCGGTGCTGTTTTTAAATGCCCGGGTTTCGGAGAAGACTCGCAGACGCCTGAAGACACTAAAGGCGCTATTGGCCTATGTTGGAGCAAGCATTAAGCTGATCATGGCAAAGAGTGAATTGGATGCTCGGCGCTTCAGAGAGCTTTTTGATGTAGAGATAGAGGTGGCTGGTAACCTCAAATATGCGCTTTCGCCTCAAGATTATCCTTTTGAAGAGACTAGGGCGAAATGGGGATTTCAGCTTGATGATTTTATTCTGTGCTTTGGCAGTAGCCGCCCCAAAGAAGAGGCACTGATCCTGGAGATCGTGCCGCAACTGCTTGAGATAAAAACAAATCTGAAGCTCATTTTAGCACCTCGTCATCCCAATAGAGTGGCTGAGGTGCAAAAGCTGTGTGCAGGATATGAGGCTAAACTGATGTCGGATGATGATTTTGACTCACGAGAGGCCGATATCTTGATCATTGATAGTTTGGGCTTTCTCAACCAAGCTTATTCCATCTGCGATCTGGCTTTGGTGGGTGGCTCTTTTTACGATTTTGGTGGGCATAATCCGATGGAACCGGCTTATTATGGTAAGTCGATCATCATGGGGCCATACCATTGTTCCTGTGCAGAATCGGTGGAACAATTGCAGGCGGCAGGGGCTATTCAAATCTCAGATGCGAATAATCTTCTTGACACTCTGAGGCCATTATTTGAGAGTGATGATAGGCGCTTGAAAATGGGACAAAATGGCAAGGATCTACTTGTCTCGCTTAAGGGAAGCCTGGACAATCATTTAAAGGGAGTATTAAAATGGCTAAACTGATCAGGGAGGCGATGTATTGGTCTAAGGAAGGTGATGCGATTCGTTGTGAATTGTGCCCGCAAAACTGCCTGATTAAGGTGGGGGAGAGAGGTCTGTGCCGATCTCGGCTCAATTCCGCAGGCAAGCTTTACGCCATCAACTATCAAAAAAGCATCTCAATTTCTGTGGATCCGATCGAAAAGAAGCCTCTGTATCACTACCATCCAGGTTCACAAATCATTTCTGCAGGACCAAATAGCTGCAATTTGCGCTGCTTTTTCTGCCAGAATCATCCCATCAGCCAGGAAGATCAGCCTACGATGGACTTTTCCTTTGAGGTCATCAAATCTATTTTTGCGGAGTATCCATCCCTGCCGCATCGAATTGCGCTTACCTATACTGAGCCGTTTACATGGTATGAGTTTATCCATGATCTGGCAGTGGAAATCCCTGAGGTGAAGATTGTCCTGATCACCAATGGATTTATTCTGGATGAGCCTCTGATTGAGATTTTGCCCAAGATTGATGCGATGAATATCGATATAAAATCTATCAACGATGACTTTTACAGAAAGCATTGCAGTGGTAGGGTGCAACCTGTTTTAAATACCATTAAAAGGGCGAATGAACATGGGGTGCACGTGGAAGTGACCAATCTCCTGATTCCAGGGCTCAATGATAGCGCATCCGAGATCAAGAAATTGGCCGAGACGATGGCGGAGATCAGTCCTGAGATGCCGCTGCATATTTCCGCTTATCATCCGGATTATAAATGTGATATACCTCGCACCACATCGCAGGATGTCTTGGACGCGGTAAAGCTGGCGAAACAGCATCTGCGCTGGGTCTATTCAGGAAATATCGGTTGGGGGTCTTTTACTGATACGATTTGCGATAAATGCGGTCAAACCATCATCCATAGACGTCCTAATAATGTGAAGATGCTTTTGGAGGATGGGGCCTGTGAGAAATGCAAAGAACCGGTGTGGGGAAGGTTTTAAAGGATGTTGAAGCACTTAAAGGCTGTAGCATCAGAGCTTAAGCTGGCCGACATTGTGTTGATCGTCCTGATCTTGGCTTTCGGCACAATTTCTGCGATAAACGTGTTTAAGACCAAAGATAACTCTGTGGTGAGTGTGTATAAAGACGATAGACTCTGGGGTGAGTATCATCTTGATGTAGATAGAGTTATCAGGGTGGATGAGCATAATACTTTTCAGATCAAAGCCGGCAAAGTGAGCATGGTCCATGCCGATTGCCCTGATAAACGCTGCGTAAAGCAAGGCAGCAGCAACAAATTGCCTATCATCTGCCTGCCGAATAAATTAGTTATCCAAATCAAGAGCCAGGATGGAGAGGCTCCGCATGTGCTCTATTGAGAATATATGTTAAAGGTCGCAATCTACGTCTCATCCCATGGTTTCGGTCATGCATCCCGCATGGCTGCTTTGGCGGATGAATTGATCAAGTATCAGCTCAGCGTCTTCCTGCGTTGTGATAGGCCGGACTTTCTCTTCGATTGTCTTAATAGCCCCTTTTGCTCCAAAGAGGATGTGGCGTGCGACTTTGGTGTGGTGCATTCTACGGGATTGCAGACGGATGTCAAAGCAACCAAAGATGAGCTGATTTCTCTCTTTTCAAGGCGGAATGAGATTGTGGAGAGGGAGGTTAGTTGGCTCAGAGAGCAGGAAATTGATTTTGCTCTGCTGGATATTCCCTTTTTGGCGATTGAAGCCTGTGATTATGCTGGGGTGCCGGTTTTTGCCATATCCAATTTCGATTGGTTCTTTATCTACAATCATGTCTTTGATAAGGGTAAGGAGCTGCGACCTCTGATCAATACCATCTACGGTCTCTATGCACGCGTCAAAGCATCCTTCCGGCTTCCCTTCAGCTCGGTGGAGAGTATGGCTGCCTTCCCAAAAGCGCAAAAGGTGGGCTTGTTGGCCAAAAGAAAGGATGTCTATGAAGATATTAGAGAGCTGTATCAGATAGACGCAAAAGACCGTATTCTGGCTTGCAGCTTTGGCGGTGAGAAAGGCATGGTGATGGAGATGGATAAAATCTGTAAGGCCTTTAATGGTGTGGTGATTAGCTCCAATCAGGATGTGGATTGTGACAACCATAGATATGCGTCACGGTCCTCAGATTGGCTGGATCTCATTGCAAGGTGTGACGTTCTGCTCACCAAGCCGGGCTATTCTACTTTCGCGGAAGCAAGTCAGTTTGGTAAGCCAATCTTGTATCGACCTAGACAGAACTATCCAGAAGAGAAGGTCTTAATCAAAGGTCTGGCTCGCTATAAGGCTGCGGTTGAGGTGCCCCCAAAGATGGCATCCATCAAGGCATGGAAGTCTTTATTTGCTGCCGCCCCAGAAGGATATGCTCCATCAGCATCTTTTAGAAACCGAAATGAAAGCATTGCGGCAAGCATCGTGGGAACCTACTTTGCGCTTGCCGGTAAGCAGAGTAAACTGAAGAGCGTATTTGATATAGGTTCCAATAACTTAAACTACCTGGTCTACAATCCTGATACAGAGATGGTCTTGCATACAGCGCATTATACAACTGGGCTGTATATGGGGCTGGGCTACGATAATTGTAGCCAGTTTAAAGCTATCATGAAGACGCTGATAGGCTTTGACAAGCAGATAAAATCAGAAAAGCAGGCTATCTCAACGTCCGTGGCTCGCGTGCGTGAAAACTTTTCTGAAGTCTCTGAATGGTTGCTGAAGCACTATGATTTGAAAGTCAAAGTTTTAAAACAACATCAGGAAGCTGCTGCTGCATATGCGGCTGCGAAGGCTTCGTTGCCATCTGTAGCCAAGCCCTTGGTGGTGGATATTGGAGGAATGAGTACTGAGCTTGCCTGGGGCTCTGCTTATATCGAACGGAAAGGGATAGAGTTAGGGCTGCTTTCTTTGAAAGATACTTACTATAGATCGTTCTATAGTCTTATGTATCAGATGCTTCCAAACCTTGAGAATGAGCATCAGCATAGCTTGGTGGTCACAGGGTTAACTGCTACCTATATCGCTGCTGCAGCTTACAATTTCCACTATCAGCTTCCCTGGAAGGGACATGCCAAGAAGGTGCGGCTTTCCCAGATCAATGAGATCATACGTTTTCTAAGGTATTCAGATGATAAGGCAAAGAGATTTGAAGCTACGGGGATGGATCTCTTTATCCTCGAATCTGCACTGCACTTTGTCAAGGTCATCCTTGAGAGATACGAGATGACAGAATGCGTTATCTGCTATTATGGCATATCGTTAGGATACATTGTAAGCAAATGAGTGTTGAAAGAATATGAGATTCATAATCGAAACCTACGGCTGCCAGATGAATGTGGCGGATAGTGAGTTAGTGAGCTCCATTCTGATTTCTGCGGGACATTCACCGGTTACGGATATTGATGATGCTCAAGTGATTATCTTCAATACCTGCTCTGTGCGTGATCATGCTGAACAGCGTGTCTTAGGACGTATTGCCAATGAGAAGCATCGCAAGTCATCCAATCCGGAGATCAAGATCGGTGTGATCGGCTGCATGGCGCAGAGAATGGGGAAGAGGCTGATAGAAATTGAGCCGGGCATAGACTTTGTGGTGGGTGTGGATCAATATCAACACCTCCCCCATATCTTGGAAGATGCTGAGTCCTGCGCTGAAGATGCTTTGCAAATGGATAAAACGCAGGTCTATCCAAATGTTATGCCTTTTAGACAAGATAAGAATTGCGGCTTTGTAACTGTGATGCGCGGCTGTAACAACTTCTGCAGCTACTGCATCGTGCCTTATGTGAGAGGACGTGAACGCAGCCGCCCAGTAAATGATATATATGAGGAAGCGAAATCTGCATCAGAGGCTGGCTTGCATGATATTACACTCTTAGGACAGAACGTGAACTCCTATCAATTTGATGGATACCGCTTCCCCGATCTCTTGAGAAAGCTCAATAATATAGAATCGCTCTGGCGTTTGCGTTTTGTCACCTCTCATCCCAAAGACCTCTCCGATGAGCTCATATCCGTTATGGCAGAATGCTCTAAGGTTTGCGAGCATATACATTTACCGCTGCAAGCTGGTGACGATCAGTTGCTGAAAAAGATGAACCGCTCCTATGGTGTTGATCACTATCTGGGGCTCATTGACAAGCTCCGTGCTGCTATTCCAGGCATTGCCATTACTACTGACCTCATGGTGGGCTTTCCATCTGAAACCGAGGCGCAGTTTGAGAATACCCTTCGTGTTATGGAAGCAATCCGCTTTGACTACGCATTCTGCTTCAAATATAGCGAACGCGAAGGCACTGCGGCGGCTTCCTATGAGGATCAGGTTCCTGAAGAGGTGCGTCTGAGAAGATTGCAGGCCATGATTTGTCTTCAGAGAAAGATAACGCTTGAGAAGTTTCGCGGACAGATCGGTAAAACTGTGGCGGTCTATGTGGAGAATTTTAGCCGCAGGTCAGACGACATGGTTTCAGGCAAGACTCGGGATTTTAAAATTGCCGTACTCAGTGGTGGTGCAGACAAAATAGGTGGCCTGAGCAAGGCCAAAGTGATAGATGCCACCGCTGGGACTCTTATCTGCGAGTGAGCCGCATGTTTACGGATAATGCACGTTATGTAAACTCGGACACATCGGGGCAAGCTGCTGCAGCCCAAAACGATGTGAAAACCTCTACCCTATCTATTCTTTATAAAGGATTTACAATATGAAAAGCATGACCGGCTATGGAAGAGCCAAATTCTCAAACCCAGACCTGGATATAGAAATTGAAATTAAGAGCGTTAATGGACGTTATTTGGATCTAAAGATCAATGCTCCCCGTGAGCTTAACTTTTTTGAAAACCAAGTGCGCTCCAAAGTGTCTCAGCACCTCTTGCGTGGAACTGTGGATTTACGGATTAACTATATCGATCATCGTGAGCCCCCGATGCAGCTCGATAAAGTCCGCTTGACCAAGTATAAGGAGCTGATCAATCAGGCTCAAAGCTTGCTGGAGACTGATGATCCAATTCCTCTACAATATGTCCTTGCGGAGCCTGGAGTGATCCAAACACCCAATAATCTGGAAACGGACTCCGCCTTGATTGAAGCTCTGGAATCCACTCTGGATCAAGCTATTAAGTCTTTTCTGACAGGAGCAATTAAAGAAGGAGAAGAGATCAAAAAGGAGTTTTACAAATCGGCTACTAAGATCAAAGTGGCTTTGATTGAGATTCAAGAGCTTATCGAACCTTTCAAGCAAGAGCTCTATGAGAAGCTGAAACAGCGGTTGGAGGAGCTTTTAAGCAAAGAAAGTCGGGAAGGATTGGAACAGCGGTTGGTCGTGGAAACCGCTATCTATGTGGATAAGTATGACATCCAGGAGGAGTTGACCCGCCTTTATAGCCATTTGGATATGCTGATTCAGCTCTTGGATGATA
>JAKQWO010000038.1 GCA_029561955.1 Candidatus Cloacimonadota bacterium | reverse complement strand
CCGGTGAGGTTGTATTCGATCAAATTGTGGTGGACATAAGGGGCGATGGCTGTGCCGCCGGTGATGTCCCAAGCCGAGATGCCCTGTTTGAAATTGTGGTGGATGTGGTTGTGGTTGATCTCGGGATTATTGGAGCCGGTTCCGGATTGGTTGGAGAGCTGGATGGCGGCATAGAAGCGGGTTCCGGTGCCGTTGTAGCGAACTTCGTTGTGGTGGACGTGCGAGTTTGAGTTTTGGTGGATGAGGATGCCGTTTTCTATGCTGTATTCCACGATGTTATTGTGCACATCCATAGCGGCGGGATTGGGGTTTCCCATCCCGTAAAGGCGAATGCCCTTTTCATTTTTATAAAAACGGCTGTGCGAGATGGTGGCCGGTGAATCCAGGCAGTTGATCCCCATTTCAGCCTTTTCCACGTAAACGTGGGTGAAGGTGCTGGCTAAAGTGGGGTTTTCGATGCGGATTCCCTTCCAAAGGGCGGTGGGATCAGCCATGCCACTCTCAAAACGGATGCTGTCTGCAGGTGTGCCTACGGCGCTGATGGTGCCCAAGGCATTGAGCCGGTAGTTGCCCATGGCGATTACTGTGACGCCGGGCTCAATCTGCAACGTGGTGCCCTCGGGAACCTCGATGTTGCCAACGATGTTGTAAGGGCTGTTGGCTACAGTCCAGACGCCGGACTGAGAGCCGCTGACGTCCGTGGCGAAAACTGCAATTGAAAACAGGGTAAGGGTAAGGATTAAAAAGGCTTTTTTCATGATTTCCTCTTGTGGTAATAGGTTTAAAAAAAGAAGAGGAAGAGCCCCTGAAGCTACATTTGCTAACGAGCTCTTCCTCATAGTTGTTAACGGTTTGGTGCCTTACTCGGTGATAGCACCAACGGGGCACACGCCGGTGCAGGCAAGACAATCAATGCATTTGTCTGCATCGCAAACGGCTTTATCATCTTGCATGGAAAGTGCGTTGACGGGGCAGGTTTCCACGCAAGCACTGCAACCGATACAAGCGTCTTTGTCAATCTTAACGGCCATTTTAGCATCTCCTATGGTTTTTTTGCTATCTTATTTGAGGGGCTGCACTTGTCAAGCGGAAAATGTGGCCTAAAGTGTATCTGTATGTTTTGCAGCGGTTTGGCATCTTAGTGGGTGAACAGGATTTGTGGAAGATACCTTTGCTGGAGCCAAGCTGCTGTGAGCGAGACGTGAAAGTGGTGCATGGCATCAGTCTTTTCTGAGTTTAGGCGATGACATTTCGTGCTGTAACATCAAGCGATATTGATAAATATGGGCTTCTCGTTTTTGGCGGAGGAGAAAAACAGTAAAATAGTAGTTGACAGGAAACGAGGGTCGGTTATATTGGCTCCAGTGTTTTAGCCACCATTTCGAAAAAGGAAATAAGGTAAGGAATAATGAACTTGAAGAACCGGAGAAACATGGGCTTGGCCTCGTTGCCGTCCTCTGTGGCTCCACAAGCAGATAACATATTTAAAAACGACAGTTTTTGGAGCGTAGAGCTTCCTCTGTGCTCTAAGGATAAGTATTCGAAACGAAAATAGGAGATTTATATGAAAGTCCGTAATTTTGATGTGAAGCGTATCCTCATTATCGGGGCTATGCTTGCTTTGTTCAGTTTGGCATTTGCACAGGCGCAGGTGGGTGACTATCAACCTGCAACAGGCTTTGTATCAATTACCAGCGCAACCGACTGGCTGGTGTTCGATGGAGTCGGCTGGGTACCTGCGGGCGTCCCCTTGGCCGATTTATCACCCTTCAGTGGGAACATCCTTGCCCAACTCCCCTTCTATGTAGATGCTGACTTTACCCTTTTGGGACACATGGTACACTACCAAGGAGCTGGCGTTGAAGTTACAAGCAATAGCACATTCACCTTGGGTCCTAGCAGCATTTGTGATATTTCCGAAATGAGGATCAATTCTGGATCTCGTGTTGTCAACAACGGAACAATCAGGTCTATCGGCAACTACACTACAATCAATTTAAACGATGCCCCGAATATGGATACTGCTCCGGAGTTGGAAAACAACGGTACTATCAATATTCGCGGAGAATTGTATGTAGCCAGCTATGGCAGGGTTATATCAGGTCCAAATGGACGCATCACCGGCTCAGGGACTATCAGCACAGGTAATGAAGGCGCCGAATTTGTGATTGCCAATGCAGGTGGTTACAACGCGGCTTTTGGTGGAGTGAGAACTCACGATGTCTATAATGCTTCCTTTGTCTTTAACGGCACCACCGACCAAGTTACCGGCAACAAGCTGCCCGGTCCCATTCATAGCTTGACCGTGGATAATGGCCATACCGTCACCCTCAGCAGCAATATCACCATGACTTCTGAGACAGATCCCGTGATCGGCAATCCCACCGTGAGAGTGGTGAATGGTTCCACTCTTGATGTGGGCAACTATGTCATTTCTTCTGATTATGACGGTCAGGGCGCTGTCGCTTCTTTTGTCTTGGAGGAAGGGGCTACGATCGTTACTGCCAACATGCAGGGCATCTCTTCAGATAAGGGTGGCACTAACAAGATCCAAACCGGCTCTATCCAAACCAACCAAGCCACCTATTCCAGCGGTGCAAACTATGTCTTCAACGCAACTCAACACCAGTTCAGTGGCTGTTTCACCACTTCGCCTGACGTAAACACCGTGCACGACATCACCAACGATAGTGGGATAGACCTCTGCCCTCAATTTAGACCCCTATACTATACGGGTGAAGCTACAGGTGTTTTCAACACCGATCCCACTTCCTACTGGGGTTTTCTTGAGTCCCCAACCGTTCCCGTGATCATGAGCTATTTCAATGCAGTTTTCAATGCTACTGATGGTGTGGTGAACCTGAAGTGGGAAACCCATTCCGAGTACAATAACCTCGGCTTCTACATATATAGAGCCACCGAGCGTGAGTTTGTCAGAGCTGAACTTATCTCCCCTCTGATTGAGAGTGAAAACAGCACCGAAGGTAGTACTTATACCTATACGGACTCTGAGCTGTTTGAAGATGGCACATATTACTATTGGTTGCAAGCGTCCTCTCATTCGAGTGTAATGGATGTCTACGGCCCTGTCACTGTGAACGTGTTATTCTATGACGATCCTAACATCATCCCTGATAAGCCGATGGTGACCAGCCTCGTCCGCAACTACCCCAACCCCTTTAATCCCAACACTCAGCTTGAGTACTACTTGGAAACGGGTGCGGATGTCAAATTCACAGTCTTCAATATGAGAGGTCAGATCGTAGATCAATTCACGCTGACCAACAGATCCGCTGGCTTGCACAGATACAACTGGGAGCCACAACAGCTCAGCAGCGGAGCCTATATCATCAAGTTCAGTGCTGCAGGAAAGAGCAACACACGGAAAGTAATCCTAACTAAATAGTCGTTTCGAATACAAGTTTCAGGGCTGTGTGCTGCTGGAACGATATGGGATCTGACAGACGCTCCTAAAATCAGTCAGATCCCTTTTTCTATGTTCGGATTTATTGGTGGGATGCGGAGTTTCACCCAGCCCTGGCTTTTATCCCTAATAATGCAGTAGCCTAAGTGCGATACTCCCTACCTCCTCCTTGCTTAGCCGCCCGGTGATTACTCGGTGATACTCGGGAAAAACCCGAGTATCTCCACGGCATCTCCCTGCGGGTAAGTAAGGGCGAAGTGGGTGACGGGGAGAAAAGCTCAACCTTAGAGAAAGAGCCTATTGCATTATCTGGGTTTATGTGGGGTTTTTTGGGGCACTAAAAAAGTCCGGGAACGCATGGCTCCCGGACCTATGTAGCTTGGTATACGATAGTTACTGGGGCTTTGCTTTTCCTTGGGCGATCACAGCTTTCTGGGCTGCGGCCACCTCTTCATCAGAAGCCAGGTAATAGCTGCGGATCTTGGTCATATCATCCTCAAACTCATACACCAGCGGCATGCCAGTGGGGATGTTGAGGCTCACGATATCTTTATCTGAGATGTTATCAAGGTGCTTGACGATGGCACGGAGGCTGTTCCCGTGGGCAGAGATCAGGATTCTGGTTCCCGCCTGTACCTTGGGCACGATCACCTCATTCCAGAAGGGTAGGGCTCTGGCGATGGTATCCTTGAGGGATTCGCACTTGGGGATGTCCTCTATATCCAGGTCTTGATAGCGGGGGTCTTTGCCGGGGTAGCGGTCGTCGGTATCTTCCAGCGGTGGAGGCGGAACGTCAAAGCTCCTTCTCCACAGCGTCACCTGCTCCTCGCCATACTTTTCAGCGGTTTCAGCTTTATTGAGTCCTTGCAGTGCACCGTAGTGTCTCTCGTTGAGGCGCCAGTTGTGATGGATGGGCAGATACATCTTGTCCATCTCATCCAGTGCGATCCAGAGGGTGCGGATGGCACGTTTGAGCATACTGGTGTGGCATTCGTCAAATTCAAAACCGGCGGCTTTGAGGCGTCTGCCCGCTTCCTTTGCTTCTTCGAATCCTTTGTCTGAGAGGTCAACGTCCGTCCAGCCGGTGAACAGGTTGGCCTTGTTCCAGGTGCTCTCTCCGTGACGCATAAGTACTATTTGTTTCATATTGTTACTCCTATTAGCTTATTTGTATCTCAGGCTTCCAGCTTGCTGTTCAAGGAAACGAGCCATGATAAAGAGCAAGTCTGAAAGCCGGTTGATGTATTGCAACACCAGCGCATCGATGGGTGCTTTGTGGTTGAGGCGAATAATCACCCTCTCCGCACGTCTGGCGATGGTGCGACAGATATCCAGTTTAGCAGAAGCCTTGATGCTTCCGATCACCACCAAGCCTTTGATAGGCACCAATGCTTCGTAGTGATGCACAAGCTCGGTGAGCTTGGTCACTTCCGCCTCATGGATGTGGTTTGATGCGGGTTTGTCGGTGGAGGCGAGCACGGCCATGACGTGTCCCAGTTGCGTTTGGATTTCTCTCAGGATGCTCCGCATCTGCTCGTCTTCAATGTAGTGACAAGCATCCGCCAGATGAGCATCCAGCTCGTCCACGGTGCCGTAAGCGTCTACTCTGAGGTCGTCTTTGGGCACTCGTTCGCCGCTGAAGAGTGAGGTGAGGCCGCTATCTCCAGCTTTGGTCGTGATGCTCATTCTTTCACCGCAATCACGGATATTTCCACTAAGGCATCCTTGGGCAATCTCGCCACCTGAATCGCTTCACGGGCGGGGAATGGTGCCTCAAAATAACCGGCGTAGATCTGGTTCAACTGGGCGAAATCGTTCATGTCCTTGAGGAACACACTGGCCTTGATCACGTTGGCAAAGCTCATGCCTGCTTCCTTCAAGATGGCTTGCAGATTGGCAAAGACCATCTTTGCCTGGGCTTCAAAGCCCTCTACCATGTTGCCGCTTTGCGGGTCTATGGGCAATTGACCTGACACAAAGAGCAGGTTGCCGCTTTGCGCAGCTTGGGAATAGGGGCCGATTGCGGCGGGTGCTTTAGTCGTTGAAATTGCTTTCATTTTATACTCCTTTATTGATTGATTAGGGCTTTACGAGCCAATAAGACAGCGTCTGTAAGCTGAGTTAAAGCCACATATTCTTGATGTTCTTTGGCTAAATTGTAGAGCAAGACTTTGCCGTCACGGATGTTATCTTCCCTCAGGGAAAACAGCAGTGAGCAGTCCTTTGCGCTTGCTTTCAAAATCTGCCTATCCAAATCCTGTTCTTCATCCATGGCCAGCACAGTCTTTACTCCTGAAGAGTGTAACTCATTGGCGATCTGCAACATCATCATCTCCATGTTCTCGGATTGTGTACAGAGATACACGGAGAAATCGCTCTTGCTGGGATTGTGGATTTCCCTTTCTAACAGCACCTCAAAGATGGTGTCGATATTGAGGCTAAAACCCACTGCGGGAATGACCTTACCAAACATCTGCAGGGAAAGCTCATCATAGCGGCCTCCGCCACCCAAGACGATGGAAGAGCCGTTGTTTTTGAGCACAAAGTCAAAGACGGTCTGTCCGTAGTAAGAATAGTCCTTGAGCAAGTAGGGATCGCATTCATAGCTGTGTGCCAGGTTGGCTTGGATCTTCTTGATGCGGGCGTAGTTATCTTTGCATTCATCGCAGAGATAATCCGTGAGCTTGAGGCTTCCCATCAGGCTTTTACGGCAGTCTGGATCCAGACAATTCGTTTGGGCAAAAGGATTATTGTTCAAGGCGGTAAGGCAGATGTGGCAATAATCCTGTTTATGCGCTTGCAGATGGTCTTTGAGCACGGTCAGGTAGCGATGGCGACACTGCGGACAGCCGTAGTTATTTAATCTCAGAGACACATCCCCCAAGCCCAGGGACTTGCAGAGTCTGAACCCTAAGGAAATTATCTCGCTATCGGCTAAAACACTGGCACTGCCGATGAGTTCCACACCGAGCTGGTAAAACTCCATAGGTTGTGAATCCTGATCCAGCCGGAACATAGGCCCTTGATAATAGTAGCGTTTGATGTCGCCATTATGCAGAGTGGCGGCGGTGCTGTGCAAAACGCTGATGGTGCCTTCAGGACGCAGGCTGAGCGAGCTTTGCGCCTGATCCGGCCTGCAAACCCTGAGGCTGTTGTGAAAGATATTGCTGCCGGGACACAGCTCCGCCCAAGAGTCTCTGCTCTGTTTGAAGTGAGTATAGTCTTGCAAAACAGAGAGATGTATCTCTTGATAGTCGTGCAGAGCAAGTTCCTGCTCTATCTGTTCTTCTATTATCTTCCACAGCCAGACTTCTTCCGGCATGATTTTATGGCACTTTGTGGATTCGGATGACATTAAAACTCCATGAAACAGTTTTGTAGCTATCAACATATAATAGAGGCTGATTTTGTCAAGCGCCTTGTAAAAAACAGCTTCCACAGCGTGGGCAAGGCTACCCGCGATAGCCGCTTCAGATGCTTGTTCCAAGCTCTTTGCCAGCCAATAGTTAAATTTCCCTTGCCTAAATTCCAGCCTGTGGATCAATGGCTCTATGCAGAATAACCAAACCCAACGCCACATCGCCTTGATCGCTATCAATACCTCTTGGTATCAGAGCAATCTCGCTCTCTATTACCTCAGGGAGATGGTCAAAGGCTTCGATTTTGAGCTGAGCATGTCCGCCTTCAGCATTTCTGATCTGTATATGGATGTGCTGAAAGGGATTTACAACACTCAGGCGGACGTGTTGTGCTTCAGCGCCTATATCTGGAATCGCACCTATCTGGAAAACATCCTGCCGGACGTCAAAGCTCTGATGCCCAAAGCAATTATCATCATCGGCGGGCCTGAAGCCAAGCACCTGAACCAATACGCAGATAAAGTCGTGATAGGCGCTGGGGAAGCCATCTTTGAAGCCATGGCGCTGAGCAGCTTCAGCAACCTGAATCTCGATGCAGCACCTCTGCATCTGAAGGACGTTCCCTTTGCCTATCATCCTGAAGATAAACAAGTTCTGGGCGGCAAGATAATCTATTATGAGACCTCACGTGGCTGCCCCTTTAGTTGCGCCTACTGCCTCTCTGCCACCGATGACAGGGACGAGCTGCGCTTTGATTACCGCTCCGAACAAGACTTAAGCAAGCTTTACCGGGAACTGGACGCCTTGGAAGCCCTACAGCCGCGCACGGTGAAGTTTGTCGACCGCAGCTTCAATGCCCATCCAAACTACGCCCGCGAGATGTGGAAGATGCTGATGAGCAAGCCCCGCAGTTGCGAATGGCACTTCGAGATCTATCCCGAGCTGATGAGCAAAACCGACATTGAGCTCTTAGCCGCAGCGCCCACCTCACTGATGCGCTTGGAAACTGGCATCCAGAGCTGCGATGACGCCATCAACCGTGCCGTGGGACGCAACAGCAACTGGAGTAAAGCCAAAACCATGCTCCACCTGCTCAAAGAGCGCACCCAAGTGGTCGTGCATGCTGATCTGCTCTACGGCCTGCCGGATCAAGATTTGCAATCCGTCTTTGACAGCATAGACGAGCTTAGCACCTGCTTCCCGGCGGAAATCCAACTGGGCATGCTCAAAATCCTACCCGATACACCCATGGTGGAAATCGCCCAAAAAAGTGGCTGGCTCTGGGCTCAGAACCCGCCCTACGAAGTGCTGCAGACGGACACGCTCAGCTTTGAAGACCTGCGCCTGTTGGATAGCTACGTCCGCGTGCTCAACCTCTACTGGAACAAAGGCGAATTCCCGCCCCAATGGGAGAAACTACTCAAAAAGCACAAGGCATCGGACGTGATCCAAGCCACCATCCGGCAGCACGAGGAAAACGGCTTCGCTCTCCACAGCATCTCAAAACAAAACCGGGCCAAGGTATTTGAAAGTGTCCTAACCTCATTTGGTCTCAGCTTTTAACCGAAACAACCCAAAAGAAATAGCGGATGAGGTCTTCATCCGCTATTTTGGTAAGGAGGAGTTATTATGATTACTCTTCTTTCAAGAATGGGTATTCAAAGTTGACTGGAGGCACCAGGTTTTCCTTGATGGCACGAGCAGAAGTCCAGCGGTAGAGGTTGAGGGCTGAACCCGCTTTGTCGTTTGTTCCGGAGGCTCTGGCACCGCCGAAGGGCTGCTGACCAACGACTGCGCCGGTGGGTTTGTCGTTGATGTAGAAGTTTCCAGCGCTGTGACGCAAGGCTACCAAGGCTTTCTGCACGGCGGCACGATCGCGGGCGAAGATGCTACCGGTCAAGCCGTAAGGGCTGGTTGTATCGCAGAGCTCCAGGGTTGCCTCAAAATCTTTGTCTTCATACACATAGATGGTGAGCACGGGGCCAAAGATTTCTTCCTGGATGGTCTTAAATTTGGGGTTGGTGGTTTTGATGATGGTGGGCTCGATGAAGTAACCCTTGCTGTCATCATATCCGCCGCCCAAGATGATCTCGGCATCGCTGGCGTTCTTGGCGTAGTCGATATAGCCGCTGATGGTCTTGAAGGCGTTCTTGTCGATCACGGCGTTCACAAAGTTGCTAAAGTCTTGCACATCACCCATCTTTACTCTGGGCATCATTTCTTTTATGTGCTCAAGCCATTCATCGTAGATTGAGGCGGGGATATAGGCTCTGGAAGCGGCGCTGCACTTCTGGCCTTGATATTCGAAGGCGCCTCTGAGGCTGGCTACGGCAAGAGCGCGCACATCGCAGGAAGGATGCGCAAAGATGAAGTCTTTACCACCGGTCTCACCCACGACTCTGGGATAGGACTTGTAGATGTCCAGGTTTTGCGAAGTGCGTTTCCAGATGTGTTTGAAGACCTCTGTGCTACCGGTAAAGTGCACACCTGCAAGCTCGGGATGATCCATGATCATATCGCCAACTTGAGCACCGGAGCCGGGCACGAAGTTGATAACGCCATCAGGCAATCCAGCCTCTTGGAGTATCTTCATGATGAAGTAACCGGTGTAAACGGCGGTGCTGGCGGGTTTCCAAACCACGGTGTTGCCCATCAGAGCGGGTGAGGAAGGCAGGTTTCCGGCAATGGAGGTGAAGTTGAAGGGAGTGATTGCCAGCACAAAGCCTTCCAAGCCACGATATTCGGAGGTGTTCCAATCGCCCTTGGGGGAGATCATGGGCTGCTGCTGCATGATTTGCTGGGCGTAGTAGGGATTGAATCTCCAGAAATCTGCCAGTTCACATACAGAGTCAATCTCGGATTGGAATGCGTTTTTGCTCTGACAAAGCATGGTGGCGGCATTCATCGTGTATCTGTATTTGGTGGTGAGCAATTCTGCTGCTTTGAGGAAGATGGCGGCACGGTGGTAGTAGGGCATGTTTTCCCAGTCACGACGTGCTTTGCAAGCGGCTTCCACAGCCATCTTGATCTCTTTTTCGCCAGCCTTGTGATACTTGGCAAGCTTGTGTTGGTGATCGTGAGGACAGACGTTGTAGCCTGTGTCTCCGGTGAAGATTTCCTTGCCACCGATGATGACAGGAATCTCGATCTCTTTGTTAAATAGTTCTTTCAAAGCTGCTTTAAGCGCTTTTTTCTCTTCAGAGCCTGGGCCATACGCATAGATAGGCTCGTTCTTTGGTAACGGTACGTCGAAGTACATTCTGTCTCCTTGTTTATAATATTGTGATCACAAGCCATCCGCTCTCACGCAAGGCAGTTCCTTCTTGCCGCATCTGTCTTGCTTCTCACCTTGGAAGGCATCTGGGGCTTCCACTAAAACTTGGGGTGATTAACGCACCGCCCTGAGCGAACAAAGGCGATACAGAACTGCTTATACATTCATCTGAGGCCACTTTTAAAAACAGGTGGTTTATGTCAAGGAACAATTATAATTGGATAATGACTTGAGCTAAAGCCGCTTAGGATGCCCACCATTTGTCCTCTTATCCAGCGTCGAATCAAAAAAGTGGTGGAGCTAAGGGGGATCGAACCCCTGACCTGTTGATTGCGAACCAACCGCTCTCCCATCTGAGCTATAGCCCCACTAATCTTAAGCACTTATGAACAATGAACAATCCACGTGGATTGACGCATGGCTTTCCATCTGCGAGCTTCCACGTAACGCTCTTGAGCTCTATAAATCTGCAAGTAGCTCTTTTGTCAATGATAGTTTTACGTCCACTTCCTCTCGGCGTCTTCGCTGCTCTTCCACCACCTCGGGTTTGGCGTTGTTTATAAAGTTGGGATTGTTGAGCTTAGCATCGATTGAGGCCAGCTCTTTTTCTATCTTTTCCACCTGTTTGCCCAAGCGTTGTTTTTCTGCCTCGATGTCGATCAAACCGCTCAGCGGCATGAAGATCTCGATGTTTCTCACCACGGCAGCCAAACAGGCACGTGGCTTTTGGATGTCCACACCGGCATTGAGCTCTTCCACCTTGGCCAATCTCTGCAGATAGGTCTGATACTCCTCAAAGAGCTGCGCCTGTCTTGCTTCTGCCACTCTTGCATGGATTTGCACAGCTTGAGAAGGCGCCAGATTCACCTGTTTACGCAGGTTACGGATGGCGCTGATGCTTTCTTGGATAAAGCTCATGTCGTCGGCGATGTCGGGATCGATCAAGCTCTCGTCGCCTTGTGGGAAAGCGGCGATGATCAGCGCTTCTTCCGCTATCGGGAAGATGGTTTTGATGCCTTGCCAGATCTCTTCCGTGATGTAGGGCATGATCGGGTGCAAGAGTCGCATCCCCTGCTGCATCACATCCAAAAGGATGTATTTGGCGGTGAGGGCAGAGGCGCTATCCGGCTCTGCCAAACGGTCTTTGCTGAGTTCGATATACCAGGAGCAGTATTCATCCCACAAAAAGCTGAAGATACACTGAGCGGCATCGTTGAAGTTGAGCTCTTCATAATTCCTTCTGGCTTGGAGCGTTACCTCTTGCAGGCGGGAGTAGATCCATCTGTCCGCCAGCTCCAATTGCAGCTCATCTCTCGAAGGCAGCTTTTGTTCCTCATCCATGTTCATCATGATGTAGCGATAGGCGTTCCAGATCTTATTGGCAAAGTTGCGTCCGGTTTCCAAGATGTCATCGCTGTAGATCACGTCTGCGCCCTTGGGAGTGCTGAAAACCATGGAAAAGCGCAGTGCATCGGCGCCCACGCGTTCTATAATATCGATCGGATCGGGTGAATTGCCCAGGGATTTGCTCATCTTGCGTCCCAGTTTATCACGCACCACGCCATGCAAAAGCACGGTATCAAAGGGAATCATCTTCTTGAAGTGCAAGGTGCTCATGATCATGCGCGCCACCCAGAGGTAAATGATTTCCGGTGCGGTAACCAAGACGTTGGTAGGCAAAAAGCGCTGCTGATCGGCGGTTTCATCCGGCCAACCCATGGTAGAGAAAGGCCAGATCCAACTGCTGAACCAGGTATCCAACACATCTTCATCCTGACGCAGGGAGTGACCACCGCATTTGGGGCAGGTTTGGGGTGCCTCGGCAGCCACGATCATCTGAGAGCAATCGTTGCAATAATAAGCCGGGATGCGGTGTCCCCACCAGATCTGACGTGAGATGCACCAATCGCGGATATTGGTCATCCAGTGCATGTAGACCTTTGTCCAGCGTTCAGGCTGGAAGCGGATTTTACCCTCTTCCACCACCTTGATCGCCTCTTCGGCCAAAGGCTTCATCTTCACAAACCACTGATCCGAAAGATAGGGTTCCACCACCGTGTCGCAACGGTAGCAATGTCCCACCGCATGCTCGTGGTCTTCGATCTTTTCCAGCAGTCCCTGTTCCTGAAGCATCTGCAGTGCTTTCTTGCGGGCTGCATATCTATCCAAACCGGCAAAATCGCTACCGGCAGCTTCGTTCATCACACCGTGTTCGTCGATCACCAAAAGCTGCTCCAGATCATGGCGCAGTCCGATCTCAAAGTCGTTGGGATCGTGTGCGGGCGTCACTTTCACAAAGCCGCTGCCAAATTCCTTATCCACATACTCGTCTGCAATGATAGGGATTTCCCTGTCTGTGAGCGGCAGCTTCAGCATTTTGCCCACCAGATGCGTAAAGCGGGTATCCTTGGGGTTGATGGCTACCGCGGTGTCTCCCAACATCGTTTCCGGTCGGGTGGTCGCCACGGTGATGTGTCCGCTGCCATCGCTGAAGGGATAGCGGATGTGCCAGAGCTTGCCTTTGGAATCCTCGTGTTCCACCTCGTCATTGGCGAGAGCGGTCACGCAGCGCGGGCACCAGTTGATGATGTATTTTCCTTTGTAGATCAAGCCCTCATTGTAAAGGCGCACAAACACTTCCTTCACAGCGCGGGAGAGCATCTCGTCCATGGTGAAACGCTGACGCTTCCAATCGCAGGACGCACCCAAAAGCTTGAGTTGATCGATGATGATATTGCCTTTTTCCTCTTTCCATTGCCAGATCATCTCCACCAGCTTCTCGCGGCCCACGTCGTGACGCGTCAAACCGTCCTTGGCGATGCTCTTTTCCACCATGTTTTGCGTGGCGATGCCGGCATGATCCACACCCGGCAGCCAGAGCGTGGGACGCCCCAACATGCGGTGAAAGCGGATCGCCACATCTTGGAGGGTGTTGTTGAGCACGTGACCCATGTGCAGGATGCCGGTCACATTTGGCGGCGGGATGAGGATGGTAAAGGGCGGCTGGCCGTTGTCCTCTCTCGGCTCAAAATAGTTGTTTTCTTCCCAGTGGCGATACCACTTGGCTTCGATCTGTTTGGCTTCGTAGGTTTTATTGATCTGCATTATTGTATCCTTTTCGAGTATGTAGTAGCCATTTTATATTGGGGCATTTGGTGTCAAGCCTTGAGTGATGTTTTTGTTTATAATCTGTTTTGGGTGGGGGAGTTGTGTGGCTATTGTTTAGCTTGGAGTTGGCTGCGTACGGGCGGTCGCTGAACCGCCGATGTACTGTCTTTAATCGTAGCTACCAAAGAAGTGGCCGGCGTTAGACGTAGCACCAGCAAGCGCAGCTTGCTTCAAAGAGGAACCAACCATTCGCATCCACATCGCATTCACACACATCCACACCATTAGCGAAGCGGCTGACGACTGACGACTGACAACTTGTAAAGCGGCGCTTCGGCGAGCGCCCGTACGCACGCAGCGACAGCCCGTACAAGGAGCCATTTTCGCCATTAATTACCCCTGAAAAACCGAGAATATATCGAAACATTTGACTTTCTGAAAAGGTTCACCTCCTTTCTTGGCTCTTCCCCGCCCAAACGTGTAACCTACTGCAATCCTACGCCATTCCTGTTAGAGGGAGCAGGGGCGGAGCAAGAGCGGGGCAGGGACGCCGCATAAACAGCGGCTTTAAGGGGTATCAAAAGTGGCTGTTTCCTGTTACTTTCTCCCGCCCGGCAGTCAAATTTTTCAAAAAAGGCCTGCTTTTCCCGATACCCGTGCACGGAAATGAACTCCTACTAAAATAGTAGGCGTTTGAACGCTTCTTGTGTCTTTGCTTCTATCCACCCCAACTGAACGTGAGCCAACAAATGAAATGGATACCTAAATGCCAGTATTGTCATGCCTCCTCTACCGGTAGAAGGAATAATCAACAATCAAGAAAGGTAGCTGGATTCTCGCCACGAAGTCACGACCCCTCTACCGGCAGAAGGAAAAATCAACACACGGCAAGTCCTGGAATCAGGATTCAAAATCAAAGTCACGACCCCTCTACCGGTAGAAGGAAAAATCAACTGCAAGCATCGAAGTGCAAGACAATGCCGAATAGTCACGACCCCTCCACCGGTAGAAGGAAAAAATCAACTAAAATGTTTTCTAAATTAAATAGTGATATTGGTCACGACCCCTCCACCGGTAGAAGGAAAAATCAACCAAAGACTCCAAAGCAGAGCTCAATGATGAACAGTCACGACCCCTCCACCGGTAGAAGGAAAAATCAACCCAACCAGGTTTTCAACCTACTAATGTACGAAGTCACGACCCCTCTACCGGTAGAAGGAAAAATCAACTATGTTGTTTCTCGATTTGAGATCACGCCTGATGGTCACGACCCCTCTACCGGTAGAAGGAAAAATCAACCAATAGTGCCATGTCAGCAGGTGAGCGACTGTGTCACGACCCCTCTACCGGTAGAAGGAAAAATCAACGATGAAGACAATCGTCGTCGCGTTGATGTTGAGTCACGACCCCTCTACCGGTAGAAGGAAAAATCAACGTTGGTAGACACTCTTAGAGCCCCGGGATTTAGTCAGTCACGACCCCTCTACCGGTAGAAGGAAAAATCAACTATCGAACGGATGTGCATACCTTTTGCATGTTCGGAGTCACGACCCCTCTACCGGTAGAAGGAAAAATCAACTAAGCCGCACTGGTTTAACTGGC
>JAKQWO010000031.1 GCA_029561955.1 Candidatus Cloacimonadota bacterium | reverse complement strand
ACACACAGCACAATAGACTTTACGAATCTATAGAAGAACTTGAAAAGGAGGTCATTGATTACTTTGAAATGCTTACTCCAGAGGTACTGAAACTATTATGCGCATGCTCCTATATATGAACACTAATAATGGAATCTGTATTACACTTTGGCAAAGAAAGTATCAAATTTTGCAGCTTTGCGTAGGTGTATGGCTGTCAAGCGGTTGCGGACTTGGATTTTCCGAAAAATCGTCATCACGGCAACATCGTCAGAGTATATTATAGAGGGGGGGCGGCTGCGCCGCAGTTGTGAGTAGTGAGTTGTGAGCCGCTGCGCTGGTGTTGTAGATGCGAATGGTTGGGGTGTGGCTTCGGATGGTTGGTTTCCTTTTTGAAGCAGGCTGCACCTGCTGGCGGCGGTTCGGCGACCGCCGGCTACAGAACGGTTATCAGCGAGCAGGGAAAGAGAATTGTTAAAATATAGTGAGGGATTCTTAACAATTCGGAGTATGTTATGGTGACGGAGGGTTCTTTGTTACCCTTGTGCGAAAAACAAAGCCCATTGGGGGACCCGTGTCTCTTCCCCCTTTGGTAGTGGAGCGGGAGCGAAAGTGCCCACTTTCGGCTCCCGCATTTTATTGGAGTTGTTATGGGATCAATAGTAGAGGTCTCTGGTGCCTGCCTTCATCTGTGCCAGCTTTTCCATGACGGATTGGCGCATGTTGTCATCTTCGATTTTGGCGGTTTCTGCCTCAATGAGCTTCATGCCTGCAGCCATGGTGCGCTCTGAGGAGTAATCGTGGAGATACTCAGCGAAGGTGAGCAGGGCGTTGGGCGTGCAAAAGCGTTTCACAAAGCCCGGGATGGCAAACTCCATAAAGTGCTCGCCTGTCCTTCCGGCACGATAGCAACTGGTGCAGAAGGAAGGGATGTGACCGCTTTTGGCGAGCTCATAGATAACGTCATCCAAGCTACGTGTGTCGCCTAAGACAAATTGGCTCTTTTTGCGGGATTCATCGTCTTTGTGAGAATAGTCTCCCACACCAATGCTGGAGCCGGCGTCTATCTGCGAAACGCCGTATTCAAGCACTTCGTCACGGATGGCTATAGGTTCTCTGGCAGTGAGGATCAGGCCGGTGTAGGGAACGCTGAGCCTGAGCGTGGCGACGAGGAGCTTGAAATCTTCATCGCTAACCCGATGGGGTGGATTGGAGGCAAAATCCGTGCCGATGGCAGGTTCTATGCGGGGGAATGAGATGGTGTGTGGCCCCACTCCAAAGCGTTTTTCCAGATGGATGGTGTGGTGGAGGAGGGCAAGAACTTCAAATTTCCAATCATACAATCCCATCAGTGCACCGAGTCCCAAATCGTCTATGCCTGCCAACATAGCACGGTCAAGGCTGTCCAACCTCCAGAGGAAGTTGCTCTTGGGGCCTCTGGGGTGCAGTTTTTTGTAGGTTTCTTCGTGATAGGTTTCCTGGAAGATCTGGTAGGTGCCGATGCCGGCGGATTTGACGGTGCGGAAGCCCTCGATATCCAAGGGAGCGGCATTGATATTTACCCTGCGGATCTCGCCATTCTTATGTTTGGTGGCATAGACGGTTTGCACCGTTTCGGCGATGTATTCGGGGCTGTAAATGGGATGTTCGCCGTAGACCATGATCAGGCGTTTGTGGCCAACATCGATCAGGGATTTGGTGTCTTGGATCACCTGTTCCTTGCTCAGGGTGGCTCTTTCGCACTCCTTGTTGGAAATCCTGAATCCGCAGTAAACGCAGTCGTTTACGCACTCATTTCCTACATAGAGTGGGGCAAAGAGCACGATGCGGTTTCCATAGATTGTCTTCTTCAGATCTCTGGCTCCCTGCAGGATCATTTCCCTGAGTTCAGGGTCTTTGACGGAGAGCAGGGCTGCGGTTTCGTCCGGTTCGAGGCGGTTTTTGTCCAAGGATTTGGCGATGATGTCCCGAATCCGGGATGCAGGTGCGTTGGCTTCGCTGATGATCAGGTCTTCGATAGTCTGGGTGGGGATGAATGATTTTACGCCTTCAGTGCTGATTTTCATTTTGCTTACTCCTTAAATGCTTAGTGTGATCGTCTTTACTTTGACGCTGTCGATTTGACCGAGTTTGCCTGAAAAGGCGCCCATTTCATCGGTGGTCAGTTCCATGACCAGGAAAATTACAGAAACTCCCTTGTCCCGCATGGGGTAGCCCACTCTTAAGAGGACATGGGGTGCATAGCTGTGAAGCAGCTCGCTGACAGGGTGGAAGGCTTGATGAATGTCATCCACCACGATTGTGACAACATGACGTCTGAGGTCCATTGATATAGTTCTCCTTTCTTTGTTACTAAGGGGGAGATACATTGGACACAAGGAAAGGTGGCTCTGATGCGTGTGCAGGAGCATTCACCCTTGATGCCGGAACGTATCCCTCATCTCAGGTTGTGTATTTATGAGACAATCTAAGGGAGGGGCTGTATTTGGCAAGCGAAATCTTTTACCAAAATATCACCCTTGCCAAACTTAGGCTCTGGATGGGCTTTTCGGGCGCATAAAAGAGCGTCCTCTGAACGAGCTCGAGAGGACGCTTGCTGATGTTGTATCGGTAATGTTATTCTTGAGGTTGGCGCAAGAAGGTAATGAACGGATCAACGGTATAGGTCAATGCGGACTGGTGACGCTCCAACATGTTTGCCACCTGAGCTTCCATCTGCTGTTCATCGGCAAAGTAGACGGCAAAGCGGGCTACGATGTCTTCCTGAGGGAAGTTTACCAAAGCTTTTTCATAGTAGATCAGGGCAAGCTGGGGATCGAGTTCTTCCAGATAGCGCAACACGTATTTGAGCATGATGCCGGCGCCATCTGCACGGTGGTAGAGGTTTCTATCCAAGTATTGATCAAAATCCTCAAGCTTGCGCGTGTTGGCATAGTAACGCACGTAAAAGTCGATCATCCTGAGCTCATCCACTTTGAAAGACCTGGCTTTCTCTGCGTAGTCCCAGGCTTTTTGGGGTTGGTTGCTGACGGCAAAGTGGGATGCAGCCTTGGAAAAAGCGGCGGCGTAGTTCATCACCAAGCGGATCATGTTGTCATCCTTGTAGACCTTGTCATCATGAATGGAGCGATATTTGTAGACCTTGTCTATGTTTTTGGTGAGGCGGGCGATGTCCACTTGCTCATCCATGCCGGCTTGAGTGTGAACCAGCCTGTTGACCATGCCCTCGGCACGCACGTAGTCTTCAAAACCGATCATGCTTTCGCAGGTAACGGCAAAGTAGATGGGGCGCTTTCCGAAGTTGTCCTTGATGATCTGCATCACGGCGAGGTCTGAAATGCGGTAGAACCGCTCGTCTTGGCGCCAAGCAGGGCTTTCTTCCAGCGGCAGAGTAAAGCTCATTTCACCGCTGCCGACGCTCAGTTCTTTGGGCGGCTGCAGGTTGAGCAGGTTGTCCAGTTGGTCTTCAGTGAAGTTGATGATTACACCTTCGCGGTCTTTGAGCTGCCTGATATACCAGGCGGTGTTGAGCAGCGAGAGGTTGGCCACGGTAACGTCCTTGCGGATGCCCTTTAGCTCTTTGTTTTTGAAGGCCATAGCTTTGGCGATTGCCGCCTTGGTCTGGGCGTCCGGATTTACATCCTTGGCGGGGTAGATGTTTTCAAAGGCATAGGGGTCTTCCACTGCCTGCGCATACCAGATGGGGAAGGTATCGTTGTCGCCATTGGTGAAGATGATAGCGTTTTCTTCCAGGGAATTGAGGAAGTTGATGCCATAATCCAGGGCGATGAATTCCCTGCTGCGGTCGTGCACCAAGTATTGGGAGGCCATATTGACGATGGGGAAGATGCCCAAGGCGGCTACCAGAGCGATTTGAATGGATTTCTCCTTGGCCAGAGTCACTAAGCCCATCGCACCGATGCCAATCCAGATGGCCAACATATTGTAGCCCACGACAAAGAAGTAGTCTCTGTCTCGCACTTCGGCATTGGAGAGGTTGATCACAAAGACCATCAAAATGGTGGTGCAAAGCACTAACGAGAGGAGGTAGAAAAAGCTGTGTTTGTTCTTGCGTGCCTGGAAGATGGCGCCAAAGAGTCCCAAGCCGCCGGTGATGATGGCGGATATGGCTTTGATAACGTTTCCGGGAACCTTGAACCAAGCGGACATGATCTCGCTATTGAGCCATTGATCCCACAAGTATCTGAGGAAATGATAGCCCATCTGCTCGCCAAAGAATGAGGCGCGGCGCACAAAGAATGAGGTCTCTCCATACTGCTTGCGCAAGACGTAGTCCATAAACATGTTCCAGGTGCTGGGATGCCCTTCGTTGATGAAAGGGCGCTGCGCAGCGCGAACGGCGATGTAGAGATGGCTGGAAACTCCCAAGATTACCAAGCAGACACCCAAGAACCAGATGCGCTTGTCAAACACATCTCCCAGCTCCATCCAGAGGAGGAAAAGCACCACGAGGGCAAAGCCCCATTTGTCAAAGTCGTCTATCTTCAATTCATGACCGATGGCGCCAAAGATCACGTAGCCAATGATCATGGCGAAGGTGTAGCCAACGACCTTGGGCCAGAAGGAGCTCTTGGTGACGCCTTGTCTGAATATGGGATAGATCACGATGAAGAGGATAGCGGGTGCGATCTGCAAGGCGGTTTGGTGAACGCAGAAGCC
>JAKQWO010000072.1 GCA_029561955.1 Candidatus Cloacimonadota bacterium | reverse complement strand
CGGCGCCGGTGAAAGCACCCTTTTCGTGACCAAAGAGTTCCGATTCCACCAGTTCCCGGGGTATGGCGCCGCAATTCACCGGAACGAAGGGGGCTTTGCTTTGTTTGGAATGGTAGTGGATGGCTCGAGCAACCAATTCCTTGCCAGTTCCGCTTTCTCCCTGAATTAGGACAGTGGCAAGGTTCGTGGTGGATTTCTTGATGCTGTCACACACTTTCTGGATAGCCTTGCTATTGCCCACCAGCCCATACTGAGGTTTGTTGTCAAGGTGCTGTGGAGTGCGCTCCTGGGTTTGTCGTGCCTCATTGATGGCTTTAAAAAGCTCTTCATCGGTAAAAGGTTTGCTCAGATACCCCTGGGCTCCTACCTTTACTGCCTCTACAGCGCCTTCAATGGTGGGATAGCCGGTGATCATGATCACTCTGATCAAAGGATATTGGGCCTGGACGTGCCGGATCAGGTCAAGACCTGTGAATTTGGGCATCTTAAAATCTGTCAGGATGATATCTATCGCTGTGTGAGCCAGGAGCTTGATCGCCGAATCCACATCCGGGGCCGTATAAGATACATAGTCTCTGCTCTTGAGCTTACGTTGCAGCATCTCCAGAGTGTCGGGATTATCATCCACGACGAGGATTTTGATCTGTTTAGCGTTCATTGGTCATTTTTAGCTGGATGGTAAAGGTAGTGCCCTGTCCAGGAGTGCTTTCTACATCAATGGTACCGCCATGACTGCTGATGATGCCATGCACAACTGGCAATCCCAAGCCGGTGCCTTGATCTACGTCTTTGGTAGTGAAGAAGGGGATAAAGATTTTCTGCAGAAGCTCGGGATCCATGCCTACTCCTGTGTCACTGACGATGATATTGATCATGTCATCTATCACCAATGTGCGAATCGTAATCTCCCCGCCCTGGGGCATGGCTTGCATGGCGTTTACAGTGAGATTTACCAGTACCTGATGCATCTGGGAAGCATCTGCCACGATCTCAGGTACGCCAGGATCAAGGATCCGGGTGATCTTCACATTCTGTTTTGCACAGCGGTTTTCCAGAAAGTAAAATCCTTCTTCGATCAGTTTGTTGAGGTTGACAGACATCATTTTGGGTGGGACTTGTCTGGAGAAGAGCATCAGTTTTCTCACTACTTCACGGGCATGCAAGGCAGAGGCTATGATCTTTTGCAGATCTTGCTGCGCTTTTTCGGGAAGAGGATAGTCGTTTTTGATCAGTTCACCAAAGCCTAAGATGGCGGAGAGGGGTTCGTTGATTTCGTGGGCAATGCCGGCAGAAAGCTGCCCGATCGTGGCGAGACGGTCTGCATGGCGAAGCTGCTCTTGTAAACGTGCGTTGTTTTCTTCGATGCTCTTGCGTTCCAATACCAGAGAGAGCTGTTGGGCGATAGCTTTCAGCAGTTGCTCCTCTTCGGGCAGGAATTCCACTCCATCAGCTTCGCGGTAGAAGATTTCAATGCGGCCGCGGTTCTGGTAGTTTGAAAGGATATCTGTAGCGATGAATACATCACTGACTTCCAGGGATTCCGAAGCAAAGACCTTGTCATCAAAAGTGATACGTGTAGTAACCGAGGAAGGATATTGCATGGAACGGGGAATGACCTCCAGCACCATGTTCATAAACTCATCAAAACTGAGGTCATTGCGATTTGCCAGGTCGGTGATCTTGTACAGGCAGGTAAGCTCTTTTACTCTTTCCCTCAGCGCAAAGATCGTCTCTGCACCGCTCATGGCGTGTTTCTCGTAATCCATCTATCCTCCCATTTATGCTCAAGCCCCGCATATCATCAACACACGGGGCTTGAACTATTATGATGTTATATTATATAAGTCCTTGATCCATCATGGCATTGGCAACTTTGATGAAGCCAGCCACGTTTGCACCTTTTACATAGTTTACAAAACCTGCGGTTTTACCATGGTTGACACACTGTTCGTGGATGGCAATCATGATGCCATGGAGCTTTTGATCCACTTCTTCACGGCTCCAGTTCAAGCGCATAGAGTTCTGGGTCATTTCCAGACCAGAGGTAGCTACGCCACCAGCGTTTGCAGCTTTGCCGGGACCATAGAGAATCTTGGCATCCAGGATGAGTTCCACGCCTTCGGGAGTTGTGGGCATGTTTGCTCCCTCGGAAACGCAGATACAGCCGTTTTTGATCAGAGTGCGGGCTTCTTCG
>JAKQWO010000061.1 GCA_029561955.1 Candidatus Cloacimonadota bacterium | reverse complement strand
GCTTTCGCACGCTATTCACCTTTTGCCTTCGGAGCTCTCCGGTGGCATGAAGAAGAGGGCAGGCCTGGCTCGAGCCATGATCATGGATCCTCATATCCTCTTTTGTGATGAGCCTTCTGCAGGTCTTGATCCGCTGACTTCCGCTTCTTTGGATGAGCTGATCTTAGACCTCAAATCTCAACTGAATATGACCATCGTGATGGTGACCCACGAGCTGGCATCCATCAATAGAGTGGCGGACAGGGTTTTGTTTTTGGATCAGGGGAGACTGCTGTTTCAGGGCACCCTGAATGATGCGAGGGCAGCGCGAATCCCAGAAATAGATACCTTCTTTGAAGTAGGGAGGTTTGAATAGGATGGTTATTGCCATCATTGCGGCAATGGATAAAAACGGCGTCATCGGCAAGGATGGAGTGCTGCCTTGGTGTATTCTCGAAGAGATGGAGTTTTTCACCGACAGCACCATGGGACATATCGTGTTGATGGGACGCAAGACCTACGAATCCCTGAAAATCAAGCCGCTTCCGGGTAGGATTTCCATAGTGGTGAGCAGCGATACCAGCTACAAGGTGGCGGAGGGTGTATTGCTTTTTAACGATCTTGAGCAAGCTGAAGCAATGGCTGAAGAGATCGCTCAAGCTGCTGGGATGGCAGTGTTTGTGATCGGTGGGAGAGAGCTGTTTGAAGAATATCTGCCCAAGGCGGATCTCCTGTATCTCACCCAAATAGAGGCGAGCTTTGAAGGAGATACCAAGTTTCCTGTTTATAATCCTGAAGAATGGGCTGTAATCGTCTCTGAAAGGCGAAGTTCGAGCGTGGGGATAGATTTTAGCACCAGCATATCCGTCAGAAAGCGTCCGTGAAGAGCTGGCACATTTTTCTTGGGCGATTTGGGAAGAGCTCCTACCTCTTCCTTGCTTACCCGCCCGGTGATACGCCGGAGCCTCTCGGGAAAAACCCGAGTATCGCCACGGCATCACCGCTCGGGTGAGTAAGGGCGAAGCCGGTAACGAAGCTAAAAAAGATTGGGAAGGGCTATAGTTTGACTAAAACCAAAGAAAGCTGATTATCCAATCGCCGGCAAAGACCCAAAAGACGGTGGTTACGGCGATAAAGGTGCCAAAGGCAAACTCCAACTCCCTGTTGCGGATAAAGATTACAAACCACAAAATGCCCATCAAGGCGGAGATGATGAAGATGAAAGGCATATTCAGCGCACCGAGGAAGGTGGCTATGCCGGTGAGCAACCAAATGTCCCCACCTCCCAAGCCGGCCTGCTTGCGGATCAACATGTAGAGCAGAGCGATGAGATAGAGAAAGATAAACACCGCTGCAGCAGTGATGGCGGCGTTTTTGAACATAATATCTGAATAAGGATGGAGGCTAAAAAGGAGACCGATGGGAATCAAAGGGATGGAAAGGACATGCGGGATGATCTGATGGAAGGCATCGGTAAAGAAGATGGGGATCATCATCAGACAGAGAATGGCATACTTGAAGAAGAGCACATGGCTCAGGTCGTATCGGATGCCATATTTGTAGAATACAGCAATCAAGACCGCTGGCGTGACTATCTCCACGACCAAATGGTGCCAATGGATGCTTGCACCGCAGTTTTTGCACTTTCCCTTCAGCATGATGTAACTGACGATGGGGATATTGAGGTAAAAGGGGATCTTGTATCCACATGAAGCGCAGGATGATAGAGGTTTGATGATGGATTTGTTTTGCGGCAGTCTGTGGATGAGCACATTAAAAAAGCTACCTAAGGATGCACCCAAGATAGCTAAAAGGATTACGATGATGGCGGTCAAAATCAGCTCACCTAATCATTCCACCAAGAGCGATATGGGTCTTGATTTTGCCAAGAGCCAGAGCCTAAAGGCATGCCTTGACGGTATTCAACCTTGACCTTGAAGGAGTCGCTGGGATGGTAGTCCAAGGTGAAACCAGGCACAAATTGGCTGCGATTATCGTCATTGAGTTTAAACTTTGCACTTGAGGAGCCGTAATTGATCACACTGAGGTCGAGCTTGAGATCGAGCTTGGGATTGAAGCTGTATTTGAGGTGGTTTGTATAGCGGGAAAGATAGTAACCACCCACAGATGAGACACCAGCTTCAAAGCCAACGCTGTGGGACATCTTCAGCTTGGAGATGTCAAAGAGTGGCGTTCTGTGTGCGTTCATCATGCTAAAATTGGGTTTGGGCAGATCAATCTGTGCCAGCAGAGGCAAGCCCAGAAGGATCATTGTGCATATGATCAAAGCGTGTTTTTTCATTTTATCGCTCCTGTTGCAGGTTTGTTTGTAGATAATATAATCGCAGCCAATGCCTGTGTCAAATTAGAGTGCTTTTAAGAGCTCACCTAAGCGTTTGATACCTTCTTCGATCTGTTCCAGCGAGGAATAGCTAAAATTGAGCCTTAGGGTGTTGAACTTCTCTTGTCCTTCAGGATAGAACTTGCTGCCGGGGATGAAAGACACCTTTTTTGCGGCTGCTTGATGGAAGATTTCGTCGGCATTCATGCGCTCAGGAAGCTCCATCCAGAGGAAGATGCCGCCTTGGGGCTTAGTCCATTTGACTTCTGCCGGCATATGGGTTTCGAGGCTCTTGAGCATCTGATCCAGGAAAGGTTTGTAATATGCCGAGATCATCTTGAGGTGGCCTTCCATATGACCGTCTGCGAGGAACTTGGCAGTGACGCGCTGGGACACACAATCCGGAGTGACGTTGATCTTCTGCTGCCATGATTCCATCTTGGAGATCATAGCTTTGTCGGATTTCATGAAAGCCATGCGCATGCCTGCTCCCAATATCTTGGAGAAGGTCACAGTTTCGCTAACGACGTTTGTGTTGGTGAATTCCTCTTTCATGACTCTGTAAAGGGTGGGCAGATGCTCGCCTTCAAAGCGCAGACGTCCGTAGGGGTTATCTTCAAGGACGGCCAGGTTTTCCTTGTCTGCATAGGCGATCAGCTCTCTGCGACGCTGGAGGCTCATGCTCACGCCGCCGGGGTTGTGGAAATCGGGGATGGTATAAAGGAATTTGATGTTTTTACCGGCAGCACGCAGCTTTTTAACGGTGCTTTCCAGTTGGTTTAGATCGAGGCCATTGTCATCAATGGGTACGCTATGGATTTCTGCCTGCAAGGCATCAAAGACCACCAAAGAGCCCAAGAAGGTGGGTGCTTCCACCAAGATCACGTCGCCAGGATTGATGAGGCTTCGGGTGTAGTTGTAGATAGCGTTGGTGGAACCGATGGTCACCAAAACTTCGCTGGGATCAAGGCCAAATCCTTCCCATTTGATCAGCTCTTTGATCAGTTGGCTGTCGCCGCTGCTGGCTCCATATTGCAAGACTTCGCTACCTTGAGTGTTTACCACTTCCTGGTAGAGCTTGGCAAGTAGTTCCTTAGGAAAGGTTGCCGGGGCGGGGAATCCGCCTGCAAACGAGATGAGACCAGGTATGTTTTTGGTGGATGCCACCAATTCACGGATGAGCGATGACTTCATCACATTCGTGACCTTCGAAAAGCTTTGTCCGTAGTTCATAATTACCTCTTTATCTTGTTATTTAATTCCAAAATCAGGGATAAATCCTGTAGATCATCCTGGGGAAGGGGATGGTTTCACGGATGTGGTGGATGCCGCTGATCCAAGTGATCAGACGCTCCAAGCCAATACCAAAGCCGCTATGAGGCACGCTGCCATATTTGCGCAGATCAAGGAACCACTGATATTCCTCGATGGGCATCTTCTCGGCTTTCATTCTTTGCAAGAGCAGGTCGTGATCATCCTCACGCTGGCTGCCACCGATGATCTCGCCAAAGCCTTCAGGTGCGATCAGATCGCTGCCCAAAACGAGGTCTGGGTTTTGTGGATCACGCTTCATGTAGAAAGCTTTGATCTCTTTGGGCCACTTCTCGATAAACACAGGAACGGGTGAGTCTTCAGTGAGCATAACTTCGTCTGCAGCGCCGAAGTCTGACTGATAATCGATGTCTGCCCCTTTGGACTTCAGCAGGTCTATAGCTTCACGGTGTGTCATGCGTTTGAAGGGAGCATCTGCCGCCTTGAGGACTTCTTTGTCACGCTCCAGGATGTCCAACTCATGATCGCATTTCTCCAAGCAGGTGCGAATCACGTAGCGGATCAAACCCTCTTGGATGTCCATACTTTCATCATGCTCCACCCAGGCGGCCTCTGCGTCCATCATCCAAAACTCGGTAAGATGCTTGCGTGTCTTCGATCTTTCGGCTCTAAATACTGGGCCAAAGTCATATACCCTGCCCAAGCTCATGATGCCTGCTTCAAGGTAAAGCTGCCCACTCTGGGAGAGATAGGCCTTTCCTTCATCAAAGTAATCTAGCTCAAAGAGGGTAGTGGTGCCTTCGCAGGAACTGGGTGTGAGGATGGGGGAATCAAAGCGGATGTAGTCGTTATCGTTTAGATATTCACAGATAGCGAAGTAGATGGTGTGGCGCAGGCGCATCAAGGCCCACTGCTTGGGCACTCTCAGCCAGAGGTGTCTGTTGGAGAGCAAGAAGTCTGGCCCGTGTTCCTTTTTGCTGATGGGGTAGTCTTCTGCAATCTGCCAAGGCTGAACATCGGTGATGGAAAGCTCAAATTCGCCTTCCATCTTGGGATGCGCCTTAGGGATGCCCGTGACGATCACGGATGATTCCATGCTGAGCTTGCGTGCAGTTTCAAACTTTTCATCGCCGAGATCGGGTTTGAAAGCCACGGACTGCAGCTCTCCGCTTCCGTCTCTCAGGATGATGAAGAGCAGCTTGCCGCTGTGGCGGATGTTGCGCACCCAGGCTCTGATGCTGATTTCCTGTCCCAGATGGGACTCAACGTCTTTTATATCAATGTATTTCATGTCTATGCTCCTCTTTAAATGTGTGTTTTTGGTTGGCTTTTGATGATTTCTAAGATTTTGAAGGCTACTTCCAAGGCTCTGGTTCCGGCTACTCCATCCACTATGGGCTGTTTATCGTGAATGATGGCATCCACAAAGCTTTCCAGCTCCATACTGAGGGCATCTTTGCTGGGATTTGAGAGATCCAGCTCTTGGATGTCCACCAGTTGTTCCGGTTTAAGGGAAGGGTCTTTGGCTATGATTCGGGGAATGTATTTGAAAGCATGTTTAGCACGCTTGATGACTGTGGCTTTTTGCTCGACAAAGTCCAGCGACAGATAGGCGTTACGCTGGAAGAACCTGATCTTGCGCTCCTGTTTCATGCTCACTCTGGAGGAGGTGACATTGGCGATGGCTCCGTTGTCAAATTCGATGCGGGCATTGGCAATGTCGATGCTGGGAGTAATGATGCCAATACCGCTGGCATGGATCTGCTTCACGGGGCTCTTGATGAAGTCCAGGATGAGGTCAATATCGTGGATCATCAAATCCAGAACTACGGGAACATCCGTGCCTCTCGGCTGATAGGTGGAAAGGCGGTGTGACTCGATAAACATGGGATCACGGATGTCCTTTTCTACAGCCAGGATCACAGGGTTGAAGCGCTCAATATGCCCCACCTGTATCTTTAGCTTCTTCTCTTTAGCGATAGTCAGCAGTTCTTGCGCTTGAGCCATTTCCGAGGTGATGGGCTTTTCGATAAAGACGTGCTTTCCGGCAAACAAGGCCTGCTTGGCCAGAAGATAGTGGCTGCTCGTGGTGGTGACGATGTCTACAGCATCAGAGGATTCAAGCAGTTCTTCAAAGCTGTCAAAAGCATGCACATTGAGCTCTGAAGCTACGCTTGCCAGTCGCTTTGAATCTGCGTCGTAGACTCCACTCAGGCTCACATTATCCATCTGCGAAAACTTGCGCACATGGTGAAAACCCAAGTGTCCGACACCGACCACAGCTACTTTTAACATGCCTATTTAAGACCTAGCTTAAGGCGCAATTTAGCCAGCATATCCTTGGTCATGCTGTCCAGATCATACTCTGGTTTCCAGTTCCATTCAGCTCTTGCACAGCTATCGTCCATGGAGTTTGGCCAGCTATCTGCAATACTTTGCTTGATGGGATCAATATCATACTTGAGCTCAAAGTGAGGCAGTTCTTTCTTGATAGAGGCGGCAATGAGTTCGGGATCAAAACTCATCGCACTCACATTGAAGCTGTTGCGATGAATCAGCTTGGAGGGATCGGCTTCCATCAGCTCTACTGCGGCGCGGAGCGCATCAGGCATATACATCATATCCAGGAAGCTTCCAGCCTTCAGGTTGCAGGTGTAGCTGCCTTCTTGCAGCGCTTTATAATAGATTTCAACTGCGTAATCTGTGGTTCCGCCACCGGGCAGCGTCACATAGGAGATGATGCCTGGATAACGAAGTCCACGTGCATCGACACCATACTTAGCATGGTAATAGTCTCCCAAAAGTTCTGCCGCTACCTTAGACACACCATAGATGGTGTTGGGACGCATCACGGTGTCCTGTGGAGTGTTATCCTTGGGTGTAGTAGGCCCAAAAGCTCCGATGGAAGACGGTGTAAACACAGCGCCTTTGGTCTGCCGGGATATTTCCAGTGCATTGAAAAGGCTTTCCATGTTGATCTTCCAGGCAAAGGTGGGGTCTTGTTCGCCTTTGGCAGAAAGCACGGCCACCAGGTTGAAGATGGTGTCGATATTGTATTTTTTGACCGCAGCAAGCATGTCCGCACCATTAAGTGCATCCAAAACCATAAACGGCCCTGCATCTTTTAAGGAAGCCGGAACTTTGTCATGAACATCTGTGGCAATGACGGAATCTGCAGAGTAGATGTTTCTTAAGTAAGGGACAAGTTCGGAGCCGATCTGCCCCGCAGCTCCCAGTACTAGGATGTTTCTCATCTAAAATTACTCCCTGAGTAAACTATTATTTATGGGCATCCTTTTAGAGAGGCCGCTTTTGTCAATGCTTTTGTGGCTTGGTGCTCAGGTTGATCTCACAACCCGAGCACCATAAGAGTAGAAAAGCCTATTTTATTCCAAAAAGTCGCTTGAACCAAGAGCGCTTAGGAGCTTGGATGCGATAGGGATGATCCACTGGAACGATCTGAAGCAAAGCCCCATCTCCAGCGACCAAATTCACCTCAAACACCAAGTTGTCGGACACATAGAGGTTCTTGAGGAATGGATCATAAAGCCCGAAGGCTTGTCCATTGATGGGATTGAGAGTGATTTTCACGCTTTGGTCTGGTGCATTTTCAAATTCCTTTTCCAGTTTCCAATCCGCCAATCCAGGCTCTCCTTTCTTAAACACAGCACGGCGGTTTACCAGCATGATGGTGGGCAAGCCCTCATCATTGGTATATTCTCCGCATTGCACATAGCCTTGGTAGGGAGCGTTGTCGTTGCTTTGTACCCCAATGCTTTTGATGATCTCAGAGCTAAGCTTTTGATTTTTATCCAGACCGTCAATGCAATAGGCGTTCTGCCAGTTCAAGTTGCGGATGATAGGGCCATAAACCTTGATCTTGTCGTTTGTCTCTTTTATGACGCGTATGAAGCTTTCATCCTCCATCGTGCGGGGATTGAGGTAGTTGTCGTCATGATGAATGGGGGTAAGGCGGTTGTAATGGTCATCCTGATAGCGGAACCGTTGTTCACGGTTTGAGGCGAGCGCAAAATCAAGCACCCCATCTACTGCATAACATAAAGGCAACAGCTTCAGGCACTTCATCATGTTCAAGGGCGGCATAAAGTAGAGCCATTCACGGCTTTCACGAGGTATGACCTTTTCACCAAAGGTCTGGACGGCATAGAGCAGCGTGGTGTGTTTATATTCAGGGGAACGCTTTACAGTATTGGTCAGTTCCCAATAGTGATCCAAAACCATTTTATCCAGCTTGTTTTGGATGAACAAGCGATGGTCAAGATCCATATTCCATCTGATAAATGTCCCCTGCCCAGCACCAAATTCCTGCAGGGCGAAGGGATCTAACATCACGGTATTTGGCTTCGCTTGCTCCAAGAACAGATCATAATGTAAGTATGGGGGAAGTCCGCCTGCCTTTTGCAGGTTTGCATTTACCACATTGGTTGCGGTGATCAGATGATGTGATTTGCCCGCGATATACTTTTCCAGCGTGTTAAAAGCGGAAAAGTTACCTTGAGGAGGCTCGTCCTTGCCATAGAAGTGACTGATATTCTCGCTGTTGGGAATCTGGTCAATATCATTTAAGCGCTTGTCCAAAGCAAGCCTCATCGGGTGATCTTCCATCAGGAGTGATCTGTGTAGCTCGTCTTCCAGCTCGATGTAATCTATGCCCAACTGTCCCTCGCCAAACCAGTGTAAGGTAGGGGAGATGTGATCGAAGAAGTTGCCATCGTAAGCGATAGTATAAATTTTCGAGCTTAAATTGAAGAGGGAAGTGTAAAATTCAAAGATGTAAGCACCGGTTTCGGGGTCTTTGCAGATGTCGGTGTAGTCCTTGTTAGTAATGACTGTATCGTAGAGCTCTGGTTGGGCAGAGATGAGCGGCAGTTCCACATATGGGTCTGGATCCTTTTCAGCATCGAATTCTTTCTTCAAAACTCTGAGCTTGACTTGGGCGATCTTGGCATCTTTGGGCATATTTTCCCACATCAGTGCAAGCCTAATGTAGAGACGGTTTTCTCTGTCCGCATTGGGGTAAAACTTCAATTCGCGCCCCAGGTATTTAGGTCTGGTTGCATTCTCATCTTTCCATCTATGGAGAGGTTCGCCCAGTGTAAGGCCAGCTTTATCTCCAGCAGAGGCATCACAGACCCAGGCGTAGGCATTGGAGTAGACCCCCGGCTTATATTCAGAACGTTTGCCTACATCATGCCTAAACACCATGTTGAGGCTATTCAGCTCGGCATTATCGTGGGCAAACTTTTCTTCCACATAAACTTCTGCTTTGGCGTCGTAGTGATACTCTGCTTCCAGTTTAAGGTAGTTTCCATAGGCCATGGCAGTTACTCCGATGGAGGAATTTGCCTTGTAACCCCAATCGTCGATGATGGATTTTAGGTTGTATTTCTTCAAAGCTCGGAGGGCGGCTTCCAACCTTCCATCCAAAGCGGATTCATGTGGCATGGAATAACAAACGGTGTTATATCCAGCATCGCTGAGCAACTTTGCCAAGTCCGTGAAGACCTTCTCAGTTTCATGAGCGTATTCAAGCATATACTGGCTATAGGCTCCGATGATAAATTCATCTTCTGAGGCCGCCATTAAAATGCTGAACAGGATCAGAAGAAATACGATCAAAAGATTTCGTTTCATTAGCTTATCCTCTTTTTAGGCATTGTTTGCAGCACAAAGGAGTGAGCACTTAAAATAGCTTAAGCCCTCACTCCTAATATGTGATCTAAGGCATTGTTATTTAATCAACAGCATTTTGCGGCTGATGGATTGACTTTGGGTCTGCAAGCGATAGAGATACAAGCCAGAAGCCAAGGGATTGCCTTTGGCATCTGTGCCGTCAAAGACAACACCATGTGTGCCTTGCTCAAGGTCGTTATCCACCAGCGTTTTGACCAATTGACCCTTCGTGTTGAAGATGTCCAAGCGAGTTCTTTGGCCTCTATCGAGATTGAATTTGATCGTGGTGCTTGGGTTGAAGGGGTTAGGATAGTTTTGCTCAAGTGCGACTGATGGCGTCAGCAGATAATCATCGTTAGCTGTATAGTTATCAGGAGGCGTTGTGGTAAACTTGATCGCCAAACCAGGCTGCAGAATAGTGGCTGTGGGCGGATAATGGTTTGCATGGGTGTAGGTGAGACCTATTGTGCTGGTGTGGTCTTCGATGCCCACGGTGCAATAGTTTGTCGTGATGCCGGGATTGTCCACGGTATGATATTGGAAGACGATGTCTCCATCCCTTTCATCTTTGGGATAGAGTAAGATCTGGAATTTCTCAAGGGAAGTGAGGTTGTATTGGTTGTAGGCGTCATTCCATTGGATTATGTAGCGGTTATTTGCCACATCATGCCAATACAGCATACGCATATCCTGGAAGATGGGCACGCCATCATCGTCTTCACCGTTCCTCTGCCCCTTCAGGTCATCCCAGTAAGGCGCAATCAGAGGAGCAGGGCCTAGGGCAGCAGGGATGTAAACGTTGTAAAAGTCCACGTCATCAACGTCTCCCAAACTAATCCAGCCATTGGTGCAGACGGTGAATTGGTCGTAGTCTTTGCCATAGAATCTGAAGGTGAAGGGCAGATCGATCGTGGTGGAAGCATCATCAGGATGCAGGAATACATCAGCATGACCACCCAAGTCGGGATCAATTTCCACCCATTGGTAGGTGGGTGTTTCAGTGAATCCGACATCAAAACTATCATAGGCATAATATCCGTAAGGACATGGCCCGGTGGGTGATGTGGTGCTTGCGGTTCCTGCTGTGAGACTGTAATAGCAAAAAGTGGTGTAGCCATTGTCACTAAAGAACAGCGTGATAGGCAGCGATCTGCCACCCCAAGCCTCAGCACCCACCGCCACTGAAATGTTGAAGCTCTTCGTTTCTCCCGCGGCAATTGCTCCCAAGTGGATGGGCTCTTGTGAAATTGTAGCCGCTTCAGTGCGAGAAACTACTTGAACTGACACATCAGAAAGGCTTGTGTTACTTCGGTTTAACACTGTGATTTCTGTGGTGCTGCTTTGACCAATTTCCAATAATCCTTCATCGGAGACGACGGTGAATTCGGCTCCACCACCCCAAAGCCTGAAGGTCTTCGGCGCAAGATTATTGATCAACAGGCTGACAGAGAGTGCCTCGCGTGGCTGAACTTCTGCACTTGCATCTACACGGAAAGTGATCGTGCCTGTGGCGCCGGCTGCTATGGAAGATACAGCGTTCACTTGTGAAATGTTAAGCTTTTCGATATGGTCGAAATCAACCGTGCTGAGGGTAACCGCTTCCGATCCATAGTTTTTGAGTGTGATGGTGGCGTCCAAGCCATGGTTGGGATCGATAAACACATCTGAAACGCTGTTGGCGATGATGCCCAAGCCTCCATCGTTTTCAGCGGTAAGCGTCTTGACCAGTGGGATGTAGTTTGGCTTGGAGATGGTGATCCTCAAGTTGCCGCTTTCTTCCGGATCAATCGGCAGGATAGCCACGCCGTCTATGATCCTCGCATAGCTGAAGGTTTCATTGTTTTTGGTGCCTGAAACCATTGCGTCTTCCAGGTTTGGTGCGGTGATCGTGATATTGCTGGCGGATGCGGCATAGGTGGTCGGCAAAATAGAGGGTGAGATTGTGTTTGGAACCAGCATCCACATATTAAGTGTTGGATCGGCCAAGAGATTGTAGACATGGAAGTAAAAAGGCACATATTGGTCTGGCGCAATGTCATTTGGGAAGTTTTTGTAAAGCTCTATTTTTCCCATCAACACGCTGGTACCAAAGCCTCTTACGCCAAAATCTAGGATGCTGCGGAAAGCTCCCGAGGAGATTGAGTTATTCAACCTCGTCTTGGTATGCAAGTCTGAAGGTCCCACAAAGGCGACACAGCCATTGGGACGCTCCACGTTTCCTATGCGCATCCACTTCTCGCCAAAGCAGGGGTTGACATTGTTGGCAAAGTCACCCGTGTTACACACGATGGAAAAAACGATAGGCATTCTTTGGTAGCTTGTCACATTGTCCAGATCAGGGTTATGGAAGCTGGGATAATGCCAGCCATTGGCGTCACCCCATCCACGATAGCTGACGTATTGCACACCATTGTTTATCGCACTGGTGATCGCACTGGTTCCAGGATAGGTAGGGGGATAAAACACGCTATCCACCTGGGCGAAGCCCCTATCCAGCATTTTATTTCTCAGCCAGCGGGACATATGGATGGGGGTGGTGGGTCTTAAGTTACCTTCTGCATAGTTGCCTGCCACCACCAAAGAGCGCTTCATCCAGTCGTTTTCAGCTATAAATGGGTCTCTTTCGTAGACGATGGTTTTATTAGCCATATTGCGGAATTCGTTGATTTCGTTGAAAGAGAAACGTCCCACCAAAAGCTCTGGGAAGTAGTCGTCTCCTTCAAGCAGGGAATACTGATAGTCGTCCGCATCGTTTTCCTGATATTCCGGAGAAGGGAAAAATGCGGTGGGGATGCTGAAGTTACCCGTCACGTCGCCAAATAAAAACAGATAGTCTGGCCGATGTTGCTGGTAATAAGTCACCAAAAAGTTTTTGATTTCATTGACAGAGTTGCCTATATCCACTCTATTGACCACGTCTATATCATATCCCAAAGCTCTCTTCCAGTTGATAAACTGTTGCTGGTAGTTGGCCAGGTTGGGATGGCTGATGATCAGCATCTTGGAGCGAGCGGTGGGCAGCCCTTTGAGATAGGAGGTGTCGTAGTTGTCTGCCAAATGCTTGTAGGCTTCCACAAAAGCAGGCGATACACTTTGAGGTAAATTGATGCTGCCGCTGCCATGCAAGGAATAATCGAGCTCGGAGAGGCGATACTCCAATCCCGGCTCACTAAAACGAGTGGGAGCTTTGATGGTAAAACCACGCATCTCCCTGAACTGGAAGCTATTCGCTATCACTACATCCTGGGATTTGCGATCCGAACTTTGATACAAGAAGTTGCCAAAACTATCGAAAACATCCCAAACAATGTGATTAACCCTGATGCCTACACTCTCAAAGGGGAGGGCATAGGTGGTAGTGAAGCTGCTCACGTTATCAAAGCCTTCTTCATCTACGATTTGTTCTTCTATAGAGGGGACAGCCCTATCAAAGTTCATCCTCGCTCTAAGCCCGGAGGCATTTTCTTCATACTGTTGCAGGTTTACCGCTGTAAGCAAAGACGCACACAGCAATAAGATAAGTAGTATCTGGTATTTCATTGAATACTCCCGTTTTCATTATAACAAACTGGGATGCAAATTCCATTCCCAAACCGTGAAGAATATGCAGAAAATCGTAACTATTCGCAGATAGCTTTCTACCAAAAAGGCCAAGCGATGAGTTACTGCCATTTGATTTCTGCGGATACCACAATCCACACTCACTCACCGGCTCATCATAATATCGAAGTAGGCACTTATCCTAAGTTGAGCATTTTCCCCATATCACCCGCATCGCCCTTGCTTACCCGCAGGGTGATGCCGTGGTGATACTCGGGTTTTTCCCGAGTGGCTCCGAGTAATCACCGGTCGGCTAAACAAGGAAGAGGTAGGAAAGGTCACACTGGGTCTAATGCATTACTGGGGTTTATGTGCTGTTTTTTGTTTGCCCCGACCTCGATCCTTGCAAGACATTTGCCTTTTTGAAAAGGTTCACCTGTTTCTGGGTGCCTACTCAGCCCAAACTCGTAACCTACTGGTATCCTATGCCGTTCCTGCTCAATGGAGGAGGAGCCGAGCAGGGGCGGGGCAGGGACGCCGCATAAACAGCGGATTTGAGGGGTGTCGGAAACTACTTTTTCTGTTCAGTTTTCGCTACTCAAGGTCAAATGTTTCAAAAAGCTCAACTTTTTCCCCATCCGAAATCGGCAAAGAACGCCTACTAAAATAGTAGGTGCTTTGAGCATTTTTTACGATTCGTTAATAGTTTTCCTGATCCCGAGATTTGCAGCTTATTATAGATGTCAGTGGCGGAAATTACCAAAATAGCAAAGAGAAATCGGATTTTGGCTGGATTCTTGCATGCAATTTGGACTTTTGATTAAGGTAAAAGACAAATATGAAATACGATCTGAAGATAATTGCTTTATCACTGCTGCTAATAGTTGTTGGCTCATGTGGAAACAACACCATGCTGGAAGACCCAGCTGAGGTGTCGCCACTTGAATTTGGTACGGCCAACACCTTCGAGGTTTTGACTTGGAACTTGAGGGATTTTCCCCTCAATAACGCTCAGACTCTGCGGGAGTTGGCTGAAATCATTCCTCAGCTTGAGGTGGATGTCCTTGCCTTTCAGGAGATCCAGGATACCCAGGCATTTTACGATCTGGCGCGGATGTTGCCAGATTATGAGGCGCATGTGTCCACTGCCACTTCTCTCTATAGGCTGGCTTATCTCTATAATACACGCTATGTGAGCATTAACGACGTCTACCCAATTTACACCAACGATTCCAACCCCTTCCCAAGACCTCCCTATGTGTTGGATGTTAACTGGGGTGGCCAAAACATCATCTTGGTAAACAATCATCTTAAAGCATATGGGGATAACTACATAGATGAGGAAGATCCCTGGGATGAGGAACGTAGGCGTCGTTTGGCTTGTGAGAAGCTGGACTACTACATCAGCGCCAACTGGGATGATAAGGCGGTGATCGTCTTGGGCGACATGAACGACCAAATAGCTGAGCCTGAAGAATATAACGTGTTCATGGCCTTTATTTCGCAGCCAGATAAATATCAGTTTACCGATATGCACATTGCCCAAAACCCAAACTATTACAATGTTTCCTATCCTTCCATGCTTTCGCATATAGATCACATCTTGATCACGGACGAACTCTTTCAAAGTTACGCCCTGCCAAATAGCAAGTGTGAGACGATTCAAGTGGAAAGTGTGATGGGGACTTGGCAAAACTACCACAGTCAGATTTCAGACCATAGACCTGTTGCCCTCAGGTTGCAATTTACTCCTTAGGGTAGGATATTGCCTTTGATTATGAGGTAGAGGACTTCCTGTATCGCTCTTAAGGTGGCGGTTTCCGTTGCCAATTCTGCTCTGGCCTTGTTGATTCCTGTTGCTTTGATGTCCTTGATGGTATCGGAGCCCAGTACTTCCAGCGTGCGGGCATTCCTCAGGACGATAAAAGCGTCGCCATAGGCTGAAAAGATGCCCAAATAGGGGATAAATGTGCCAGGTCTGCTCGTGATGTCAATCTTCAAAATGTAGTCGGCAGCTCGCCCGTCCTCTACCAATTCCAGCGCCAAACTTCTTAACCTGTCGTCCAAGAGGCTTTGGTTTGTAGAGCCGTTGTCATTGAACGAATAATCCAGCCAAATTCTGGGACTCCGCACAAGCAAAGGCAGGTTGACGGAGCTGAAGTTGAGGCTGGAAATCATCTTCTTTACCAGAGGATTATCGCTTTGCTCCAAGAGCGGGGATTTGTCTATTTCGATGGCGATGCTTTGATTTTTATCCGCCGAACTGATGCTCTGAATCTCGAGAAGTGCTTCACCTAAGGGATTGCTGATAAGGTCGGTTTGAAGAGTTCCAGAGCCTCTGCTAAAGGATGCGTTCAGCTTCAGGCCCATGATGTCCAAATTGCGATCGCTTTCATAAAAGCATTTGATGGTGGATGTTAGGTTCAATTTCGAACCGGTAATAGCGTCGATCTGCTGCTGCTTTGAATGCAGCTTGGTGTTGGCGGCTAATGTGGCTAACCTCTGCAGGGCTTCACTATAGAGGTTCACTTGTTTTCCATAGAAATTGGCGTTGAGGTCCATATCCACCAGGTCGCTGAGTTCGTCCAAGGCTTTGATGAGGTAGAAGCTGCTTTTCAGCAATTCGAAGCGTTTGCCCCTCAGGGAGTGGTCATATTTCTCCAGCAGGTCCAAGGCCAGTCTTTTACCGAGCTCAGCCTGCTGTAAACGTTGTTGTCTATACTCCAGCTTATTCAGCCGATAATGAGCCCAATATCCGAGCCTATTCTCTTCGCTTCTAAATAGTTCCACGTCTTTGAGACGGGTGCGACTACTGGTTTGGATATTGGAACTAAAATCAGAATAACTAAGACCAAACGCCTCGGTCTCTTTGGTGGAAACCGAGGCGTCAACGTTTACTTGAATCTGCATGGATATGTTCTGAACAGCCTGCTCAAAGGCTTGCTCCTTGTAACGGGAATCATATTTGGGCACGCTTACTATAGCATGATAATAAGCGTCATCCGTCTGTGTATTGCTGACCCAGGCTGGGATCTTTACATTGCTGCTGCAGCCAGCCAGGAGCGCAGCCAAGATGATGAGTGAACCAAATAGATGCCTATTTGACATATCCTTTGATTTTATTGATGAATTGTTGAGAAAG